>SFNY01000015.1 GCA_004554085.1 Clostridiales bacterium
GGGCAGGCCCTCGGGAAGTCCGGTGAGCTGCGCCACATCGCAGGTGACGTGGCCCGCCAGCGTGGTGGACTCCACCGCCTTCGGGAAGATGGACTTGTCCAGGCCCGCGATCTCGATCAGCTCGTCGCTCCACACGCGGTTCTTCGTGTCAAAGAAGCCCGTGCCGGATGCGTCGGACACGTCGATCATGATCTCGCCGGTCATGCGGTAGCGGATGTAATCCTTCGGGCAGACGAACACCTTCATCCTGGCGAAGTTGTCCGGCTCCTCGTCGCGCAGCCAGAGAATCTTGCCGCCGGTGTAGCCGGTGAGCATGCGGTTGTTGGTGTAGGTGAGCAGCTTCTCCAGACCGCCGGCCTTCTCGGTGATCCAGTCGCACTGCTTCTGGGTGCGCTGGTCGCACCACAGGATGGCCGGACGGATGACCTGATTGTCCGCATCCAGCGCCACCAGGCCGTGCATCTGGCCGGAGTAGCTCAGGCCCAGGATGTCGGAGGGATCGACATTGGCCTTCTTCAGGATCACCTGCAGGCCCTTGACCACGCCCTGCCACCAATCCTCGGGGTTCTGCTCCGCCCAGCCCGGACGGGGCGTGGACAGCGGGTACTCCTGGGTGGAGGAGGCGATGACCTTGCCGGTTTCGTCGATCATGATGCATTTTGCGCCGGAGGTGCCGACGTCCAGACCGATCAGATACTTCATGGGATGACACTCCTTAAATCATTTTTTCTTTGAAAGCCGGGAAATCTTCTTGAAGTCCAGCTTATTTTCCTCGTGATGGAGCAACCGCTGGATGTTCTTGCGGTGGCAGAACAGCGACAGCAGCGACGCAAAGATGGAGAAGCCGATGTAGGCCCAGTAGTGGGCGTTGCCCCGCAGCAGCACGGCGATGCAGAAGGTGTAGACCACGGATACGGTGATGGAGCCGAGGGAGACGTAGCCGGTGAGGGCCGCGATGAGCACCACCACGCCGGTCAGGCCGATGCCCAGCCAGGGGTTGATGGTCAGGATCATGCCCAGAGAGGCGGCGATGCCCTTGCCGCCCTTGAATTTGAAGAATACCGGGAAATCGTGGCCCAGGATGGCCGCGGTGCCGCCGATCAGCAGGCCCACGTCCCCCGCCAGAACCCAGCCCAGCTTCGCCGCGATGAAGGATTTCAGGCAGTCGCCCACCAGCGTCAGCACGCTGGGCAGCCAGCCCAGGTTGCGCAGCACGTTGGTGGAGCCGGCGTTGCCGCTGCCCACCTTGCGGATGTCCTTGATGCCGTAGAGCTTCGCCACGAGGATGCCCACGGAGATGTTGCCCAGCAGATAGCCCACCACGGCAATGAGTACATATTTCAGCCAGATAGCCATTGCTCTTCCCTCTTTCGAATCTTGTCACGGATGCAGGACGGCGTCACTGCTCGTCCTTCTTCTTTTCCCGCAGAATGAACCTGAGCGGCGTGCCCTCGAAGCCGAAGGACTTGCGGAACTGCTTCTCCAGATAGCGCTCGTAGGAGAAGTGCATCAGCGTCTCATCGTTGACGAACATCACGAAGGTCGGCGGCTGCACGCCTTGCTGGGTGGCATAGTAGATCTTCAGCCTGCGGCCCGAGGTGGACGGGGGCTGGAGCGCCGCCTGTGCGTCGGCCAGGATGTCGTTGAGCAGGCCGGTGGTGATGCGGCGGCGTGACTCGGCGTAGGCGGCCTTGACCGCCTCCAGCACCTTGTTCACCCGCTGACCGGTGAGGGCAGAGATGTACAGTACCGGCGCATAGGCCATGAACTTCAGGTTCTCCCGCACCTTCGCGGTGAACTCGTTCATGGTCTTGGTGTCCTTCTCGATGGCGTCCCACTTGTTGATGACGATGATCGCCGCCTTGCCCTGCTCGTCGATGTAGCCCGCGATCTTCGCATCCTGCTCGGTCACGCCCTGGGTCGCGTCGATCACCAGCAGCGCCACGTCGCAGCGGTCGATGGCCGCCAGCGCGCGCACGATGGAGAAGCGCTCCAGCGTCTGATAGCCGATGGCACGCTTGCGGCGGATGCCCGCCGTGTCGATGATGACGAAGTCGTCGCCCGCCTCGTCGGTGAAGCGGGTGTCGATGGCATCGCGGGTGGTGCCCGCAATGTCCGAGACCATCACGCGCTCCTGACCGAGGATGCGGTTCGTCAGCGAGGACTTGCCCACGTTGGGCTTGCCGCAGATCGCCAGCTGGATCGCCGTGCTCTCCTCTTCCTCCTCGTCCGGGTCCGGGAAGAACTTGCACAGTTCCTCCAGCAAATCGCCCAGATTCAAGAGGTTTACGCTGGAGATGCCGATGGGATCGCCCAGGCCGAGGTTGTAGAACTCGTATACGTCGTTCAGCGCCTTCACGTTGTCGATCTTGTTCACCACCAGCAGGATGGGCTTGCGGGCCTTGCGCAGCATGTCCGCCACGCTCTGATCGTCCGCCGTCATGCCCGTCTTGCCGTCCACGAAGAACAGAATCACGTCGCAGGTCTCGATGGCGATCTCCGCCTGACGGCGCATCTGCTGCAGCAGCGGATCCTCGCTGGTCGGGTCGATTCCGCCCGTGTCGATCAGCGTAAACTTGTAGTTCTGCCATTCGCAGTCCAGATAGACGCGGTCACGGGTCACGCCCGGCGTGTTCTCCACAATGGATACCCGGCGGCCCGCCATCGTATTAAAAAAGGTAGATTTGCCCACGTTCGGCCTGCCGACGATGGCGACGAGAGGTTTTGCCATGCTCGTTCCTCCTGTTCGTTGAGGGGGGAGGGGTTGCGGTCAGGGGCGCCGCCCCTGAAACCCCGCTTAAGGGCGTGACGCCCTTAAGAATCCCCGGTATGGCGCGCAATGCGCGCCTGAAAAATTTTCTGATATTTTTTATTCAGTGTTCGCCCGAATGGCGGTCGTTATCAGTATTATTATTTTTCCTGCGGCGCATTGCGCCGCAATGCGAGGTTTCCAAAGGGCATCATGCCCTTTGGCGGGGTTTCAGGGGCAGAGCCCCTGAGCGTAACCCCTCAGCGCACATAGAAGGTCATTCCCGCTGCGGCCCACCGGGATGATGGGTCGGCCGAGGATGCGCTGTGCCTCGTCGAGGGTCATGTCGTCGAGGAAGCGGTCGCCCTCGCTGCGCAGCATGCACTCGGTGATGAACACGACCTCGCCGGACTCATCTTTCAGGCGGTCGGTGAGATCGCCGCCGGTGATCAGCCCGGACACGGTCACGCTCTCGCCGAAGAAGCGGTTCTTCACGGGGATCACCCGCATTTCGATCCCTGTGAGGGGATGCCGGGCGAACAGATCCTGCAAAAACGCCGCCGCGGACACGCCGCAGGCGCAGATGAAGGTCCTTTTCGGGCCGTCCGCACGCCGATCAGCTTCCGGCAGCTCCTCCCAGGCCGCGTGGAACTCGGCGTCCAGCAGCCGCAACAGGCCCACGCCGTCGTCGATCTGGCCGTAATCCTCGTATTCCTCGTCCTCCGGCAGCGCCATGCCCGCCTGAAGGTAGAACTCGTCCGAGGGGAACACGAAGCGCGTGCCACGCTCGTTGAGCAGCTTCTCCCGCCAGCGGTTCGCGATTTCGATCACCGCCCGGGCCTCGTCGCGGGTGTAGGTGCGCAGCGGAGAGAGCCCCTCGCGGTGCCCGGTCAGGCCCACCGGAACCAGCGCCAACGACAGCGTGCCGGGGATGTTCGCCAACGTCTCGATGGTCTCCTCCAGCGCGGGGCCGTCGTTGATGCCGGGGCAGAGCACCGCCTGGGTGTGAAACTCCACGCCGCCGTCGGAGAGATGCTTCAGCTGATCCAGCAGCCGCCGTCCCCGCTCCTGGCCCAGGATGTGGCTGCGAAGCTCCGGGTCGACGGCGTGCACAGAGATGTACAGCGGCGACGCGTGGCGCGCGATCATCCGATCCAGCTCACGGTCGGAAACGTTGGTCAGGGTCACGTAGTTGCCCATCATCAGGCTCATGCGCCAGTCGTCGTCCTTGACGCGCATGCTGGGCCGCACGTGCCCGGGCAGCTGATCCACAAAGCAGAACAGGCATTTGTTGCAGCACAGCCGCATGCCGCTCATCATCGGCCGCTCGAACTCCAGGCCCAGGGGATCGTACTCGCCCTTGCGGATGCTGAGGTTCTTGATCTGTCCCTCCCGGCGGACAACCAGCTCCACGCGCCGTTCAGCGGTCAGCGCCTGGTAATCCAGAAAGTCGATCACCGGCTCGCCGCCGATGGAGAGCAGCTCGTCGCCGGGCCGCAAACCTGCGCGCGCAGCGGGGCTGCGGGAATCGACGGCGGAAATTTTCTGTGCCATGCAACCTCCGAAAACATGTGAAATCGATCAATCCATACCCATTCTATTATCGCGCAAAAAATGTAAACCGTCAACAACAAAACCGCAAACTTCCACCGGGAATTTTCAGAATATTATATTTAAATCAAGCGGTTTTGGTACAAGTTAACAAAAAAGTGCTTGCCTTCGGGAGCAAAATCTTACTATAATAAAGTGCTATTCGAGATTTGGCCAGAGAATTTGAATTTTTGGTAGGAGGATCAACATGGCACACAAGTATGTATATCTGTTCAGCGAAGGCAACGCGAACATGAGAAACCTGCTGGGCGGCAAGGGCGCCAACCTGGCGGAGATGACCAACATCGGTCTGCCTGTGCCCCAGGGTTTCACCATCACGACCGAAGCCTGCACCCAGTACTACGAGGATGGCCGTCAGATCAACGCTGAGATCACCGCGCAGATCATGGAGTACATCGAGAAGATGGAAGAGATCACCGGCAAGAAGTTCGGCGATCTGGAGAATCCGCTGCTGGTTTCCGTTCGCTCCGGTGCCCGCGCCTCCATGCCCGGCATGATGGACACCATTCTGAACCTGGGCCTGAACGAGCAGGTCGTTGAGGTTCTGGCAGAGAAGTCCGGCAATCCCCGCTGGGCCTGGGACTGCTATCGCCGCTTCATCCAGATGTATTCTGACGTTGTCATGGAAGTCGGCAAGAAGTACTTCGAGGTTCTCATCGACGAGATGAAGGCGAAGAAGGGCGTCAAGCTGGACGTTGAACTCACCGCCGAGGATCTGAAGGAGCTGGCCGGTCAGTTCAAGGCCGAGTACAAGGAAAAGATCGGCACCGACTTCCCCTCCGATGCGAAGGAACAGCTGATGGGCGCCGTCAAGGCCGTGTTCCGCAGCTGGGACAACCCCCGCGCAAACGTCTATCGCCGCGACAACGACATCCCCTACTCCTGGGGCACTGCCGTCAACGTGCAGGCCATGGCCTTCGGCAACATGGGCGATGACTGCGGCACCGGCGTTGCGTTCACCCGCGACCCCGCCACCGGCGAGAAGAAGATGATGGGCGAGTTCCTGACCAATGCCCAGGGCGAAGACGTGGTCGCCGGCGTGCGCACCCCCATGCCCATCGCGCAGATGGCCGAGAAGTTCCCCGAGGCCTACGAGCAGTTCGTGAAGGTCTGCTCCATTCTGGAAAATCACTACCACGACATGCAGGACATGGAGTTCACCGTTGAGAAGGGCAAGCTGTTCATGCTCCAGACCCGCAACGGCAAGCGCACCGCTCCCGCCGCCCTGCAGATCGCTGTTGATCTGGTTGCCGAAGGTCACAAGACCGAGGAAGAGGCCGTTCTGATGATCGACCCCCGCAACCTGGACACCCTGCTGCATCCCCAGTTCGATTCCAAGGCCCTGAAGGCCGCCACCCCCGTTGGCCGCGGTCTGGGCGCTTCCCCCGGAGCCGCCTGCGGCCAGATCGTGTTCTCCGCTGAGGACGCTGAGCGCTGGAACGCCGACGGCAAGAAGGTCGTTCTGGTTCGCCTGGAGACCTCTCCCGAGGACATCACCGGCATGAAGGCCGCCCAGGGCATCCTGACCGTGCGCGGCGGCATGACCAGCCACGCGGCCGTCGTTGCCCGCGGCATGGGCAAGTGCTGCGTCTCCGGCTGCGGCGACATCGCCATGGACGAGGAGAACAAGGAGTTCACCCTGGCGGGCAAGACCTACCACGAGGGCGACTGCATCTCCATCGACGGCTCCACCGGCAACATCTATGACGGCCTGATCAAGACCGTTGACGCGGAGATCTCCGGCAACTTCGGCACCATCATGGGCTGGGCGGACAAGTTCCGCACCCTGAAGGTGCGCACCAACGCCGACACCCCCGCCGACGCGAAGAAGGCCCGCGAGCTGGGCGCCGAGGGCATCGGCCTGTGCCGCACCGAGCACATGTTCTTCGAGGCGGACCGCATCGCCGCTTTCCGCGAGATGATCTGCTCTGACACCGCCGTTGAGCGCGAGATCGCGCTGAACAAGATCCTGCCCTACCAGCAGGGCGACTTCGAGCAGCTCTACGAGGCGCTCGAGGGCATGCCGGTTTGCATCCGCTTCCTGGATCCGCCGCTCCACGAGTTCGTGCCCACCTCTGAGTACGAGATCGAGCAGCTGGCCAAGACCCAGCAGAAGCCCGTCAGCGAAATCAAGGCCATCATTCAGAGCTTGCACGAGTTCAACCCGATGATGGGTCACCGCGGCTGCCGTCTGGCCGTCACCTATCCGGAGATCGCCGCGATGCAGACCAAGGCTGTGATCCGCGCTGCCATCAACACCATGAAGAAGCATCCCGACTGGAAGGTCGTGCCCGAGATCATGATCCCGCTGGTCGGCGAGGTCAAGGAGCTCAAGTACGTCAAGGACGTCGTGGTCAAGACCGCCGACGCCGAGATCGCCAAGGCCGGCGTTGAGATGGAGTACCAGGTCGGCACCATGATCGAGATCCCGCGCGCCTGCCTGACCGCGGACGAGATCGCCAAGAACGCAGACTTCTTCTGCTTCGGCACCAACGACCTGACCCAGATGACCTTCGGCTTCTCCCGCGACGACGCAGGCAAGTTCCTCGGCGCGTACTACGACGCCAAGATCTTCGAGAACGATCCCTTCGCCAAGCTGGATCAGACCGGCGTGGGCAAGCTGATGCGCATGGCTGTCAACGATGGCCGCGCCAACAACAGCAAGCTGCACATCGGCATCTGCGGCGAGCACGGCGGCGATCCGTCGAGCGTCGAGTTCTGCCACAACATCGGCCTGGACTACGTGTCCTGCTCTCCCTTCCGCGTGCCGATCTCCCGCCTGGCTGCCGCTCAGGCCGCGATCAACGCGAAGAAGAACGGCTGATAACCGACTGCCGCGCAACCGTCGCTCCGCCTTTGAGGCAGGAACGCTTGTCCGGCATCGACGAGAAGAAAAAGACCTCAGAGCCCTTCGGCTCTGAGGTCTTTTTCAATGCAGGGGAGCTGCCAAAGCTCATCGGAAGCTCTCTGCCGGGGCGCACAGGGCATTCCTGTGATGCCGGTTCGCACGCTGCATCAGGTGAAATCCAGACCGCCGTTTACGTTGATCAGCTGGCCCGTGACATAGGAACCGCTCTCCGACGCCAGCCAGAGCACCGCGCCCGCGGAATCGCGGCCCGTTCCCAGCCTGTGCAGCGGAATCCCGGGCAGCTCCGCCTGCGTGAGCGATTCAAAGGACACGCCCTCCTCCGCGGCCTGCTTGCGCAGATATGCCCAGTGCATTTCGGTTGCCGCCAGCGCGGGACAGATCGCATTGACGGTGACGCCATAGGGCGCCATCTCCAGGGCGAACGCCTGCGTCAGCGTATGAATCGCACCCTTGGAGGAGCCGTATACGGCGGACGCCGCATGCCCCACCTTGCCATAGAAGGAGCCCGTATTGACGATGGTTCCGAAGCCCTGCTCACGCATCTGGATGCCGGCATACTTGCAGCCGAAGAACGTTCCCTTCACGTTGACCGCATACACCTTGTCGATCACCGACTCGGGCGCATCGATCACGGTATATTCGCCGCCGTTGATGCCCGCGTTGTTGCACATGATGTCGAGGCGGCCAAGCTTTTCCACCGTCGTCTCCACAAGCCTGCGAACCTGCTCCTCGCAGCTGACGTCGACGACCGTTCCCCAGCCGAGATTGTCGGGGCAAGCCGCCTTGATCTCCTCAAACGCCTTCTCCACATCGGGCAGGATGTCTGCGATGACGACGTGGATACCTGCTTCCGCAAGCGCCTTCGCGCATTCAAAGCCCAGACCTCTCGCCGCACCCGTAACGATGGCGACCTTGCCGGCCACATCTCTGAATTTTTCCATACGCGACCTCCCGTTATCTCTGGACGCGCCCGGAGCCGTCGCCGCCCATCAGCTTGGTGACATCGGAGACGCTGACGCGGTTCACGTCGCCGATGATGCTGTGCTTGAGACAGCTGGCGGCAACTGCGAACTCCAGCGCATCGCTGTGCTTCTCATAGTTGTTCAGGCCGTAGATCAGGCCGCCGGCAAAGCTGTCGCCGCCGCCGACGCGGTCGATGATGTCGCGGATCTCGTAGGATCTGGACAGATAGAAGCTTTCGCGGTCGTTCAGGCAGGCCGCCCAGGTGTTCCAGTCCGCGCTGTGGCTTCCGCGCAGCGTGATGGCGATCATCTTCATTTCCGGATAGGTCGCAAGAACCTTGTCGCTCAGCGCGCGATACTTCTCGGTATCCAGCTCGCCGGAGCTGACGTCCACATCCACGCTGATGCCGAGGGACTTCTGAACGTCCTCCTCGTTGGCGATGGCGACATCCACGTACTTCGCCAGCTCGCGCATGACCTCCTCGGCCTTCTTGCCGTACTTCCACAGGTTCTTGCGGTAGTTCAGATCGCAGGATACGGTGATTCCGTGCGCCTTCGCATAGCGGACGGACTGCAGGCTCAGCTCCATGGCCGTCTCCGAGATCGCCGGGGTGATGCCCGTGATGTGGAACCAGTCGACGCCCTCAAAGACCTTGTCCCAGTTCACGCTGTCGGGCGCCGCAACCGCAATGGCGGAGTATGCCCGGTCGTATACGACCTTGCTGGGCAGCTGGTTCGCACCGGCCTCCAGGAAGTAGATGCCCATGCGTCCGGGACCGCGCTGAATCTTCTTCGTGTTCACGCCGAACTTGCGCAGCTCCTTTACGCACTCGTCGCCCAGCGCATTCTCGGGAAGAACGGTGAAATAGTCCACATCCTGATCGTAGTTCGCCAGCGACACAGCCACATTCGCCTCGCCGCCGCCGAAGGTTGCCTCCAGCATGTTGCTCTGGAAAAAGCGCTCGTGGCCGGGCGTGCGCAGGCGCAGCATGATTTCTCCAAACGTCAGATAGCGCATGATTGTTTCCTTCTTTCCCTTTTTTGATTCTGAATTATTTTTGCAGCAGGTGAATCGCGAAGCCGCCGAACTCGCCGGTCAGGTAGACGGCCGTCATCCTGTCGCCCTTGTACTTCGCGGTCGCGGGATCCACCTTGAAATTCTTCTTTTCCAGCTCGGCAATCGCCATCGGGACGGAGTTGGTGCGAATGGCAATGTGGCCCTTCTCCCCCAGATAGTTGCTCTTCATGACCTCGATCCTCTCCGATGCGAAGTTGGAGGAGTTGCCCATCTTCACCGGGAAACCGAAGGCACTGTTCAGCAGATCGCAGACGCTTTTGGAGGCCTCCGCATCGGGCGTATTGATTCCCACGTGGGCAAGCTCGAAGCCGATCATGCTCCTGCGCGCAGCTGCGCAGAGCGCGGTGATCTTCTCAAAGTTGTGCGCGCTGATGTCCGCCTTCGTGCAGACCCAGCTGCCGCCGATGGCATGGATGAAGGGCGCCGAGATGTACTCTCCGCAGTTCGCCTCGTTGACGCCGCCGGTGGGAATGAAGCGGATCCCGCCGAACGGGCCGGACAGCGCCTTCATGGCCGAAAGTCCGCCGTACACGCTCGCGGGGAAGAACTTGACCACCTTCAGCCCCAGCTTCATCGCGGCCATGATTTCGGTCGGCGTCACGCAGCCGGGAACCACCGCGATCTCGTTTTCCACGCACCATCTCACGACCTCCTCATCGAAGCCCGGAGAAACAATGAACTTTGCGCCGGCCGCAACCGCGCGCTTGCACTGTTCAAGCGTAATGACCGTGCCCGCGCCCACCAGCATCTCCGGGCACTGCTCCGCAACCAGCCGGATGGAGTCCGCCGCAGCAGCCGTGCGGAAGGTGATCTCCATGACGTCGACGCCGCCCGCAAGCATCGCCTGCGCCGTAGGTACGGCATCCGCCGCGTTTTCCAAAACCACAACCGGAACCAGGCCGGAAGCAGCCAATCTCTCCTGCGTATTCATCTGTCTTACCTCCTGCATCAGAAATTCAAATTCAATCCTCAATCAGAACCGCTCTCGCGGGCGCGCCGTCGCTGCCGCCGAAATTCACGGGGAACGCAATCAGCCGGTATTCTCCGTCCGGGACATGCTCCAGCGTGACGTTTTCCACAATGCCCACATCCGCCAGCAGCAGCGCGCGATGGATCGCCTTCTCGTTGTCCAGCGGAGCCGGGCTCCAGCCGTCCGTGACCAGGCAGCGCACGCCGCAGTCGATGATGTACCGGGCCGCCTCCTCCGTCAGATAGGTGAATCCGCCGCCGTGCATCGCCAGCCGCTCGGCGCCCTCGATCTTCCCCTTGAGATCCGCCGCCGTGAGCAGGCAGTGCTCCGGGAACGTCACCACGCGGCAGGGGCCGTAGTAGATGTTCAGATCCATCTCGCCGATGCCCGTGCCACCGGTCACAAAGTGGCGCTTGGCGTCCACGTGCGTGCCGGCGTGCGTGTTCGTCGTGATCCATGAGAAATTGCTCTCGTCGCCGCGCTCGGTAAAGCAGACCTGCTTGAACACCGTTTCCGGCGCAGTAGGATACTTCGGCGCGCTCTCGATCGGCCTGGAAATATCAATGATGCGCATTATACTCTCACCTTACTCTCTCTTGCATACAGCATAATCAACAGAAGAATCAGCGCGCCCTGGCCCACCTGGCGGAAGCCCTCGGACATTCGCAGAATCTGCAGGAAGTCCTGGAATACGATCATAATCAGCGCGCCGACCGCGGAGCCGAGATACCCGCCCTTGCCGCCGTTGATCGAGGTGCCGCCGATGATGACCGATGCGATCACCGCCGTGTCGTACTTCAGGCCCGCATCCATGTAGCTCTCACCGGTATAGCCGATCAGGAAGAAGCCGGTGATGCATGCGACCAGTGCGGAAATGAGGTAGACGGAGAAAATGATCTTTTTCGTGTCGATGCCCGAAAAGCGGGAGGTTGTACTGCTGCTGCCCACCGCATAGATCTTGCGTCCGTAGGGCGTAAAGCGCAATGTGATGATCGCAATCGCCGCCAGTATGACCCAGACGATGACGATGCAGGGGATCGGGCCGATGGAGCCGTTTGAAATGCCGTAGATGAACGGCGCGGAATAGCCCTTCGGCGTGCCCTTCGTCCAGATCGTATAGGCGCCGCGCACCACGGTGCCCAGTCCCAGCGTCATGATGAAGGCCGGAATGCGAAGGATGCACACGCCCACGCCGTTCAGGATGCCGACGGAGGCCGCAAGGATCAGGCAGGCCAGAATCGCCTTCGGGATGCCCGCATTCGAGTTGTTCATGTACTGTGCCGCCAGAATATAGGAGAACGAAATCGTATACGGGATGGAAAGATCGATGCCGCCGGAGAGGATGACGATGGTCTGTGCGATCGCCGCCATGCCCATGAACGACGCCAGCCGGAACACGCCCATCATGTGCGTCAGCTGAAGGTATGTGGGGGAATAGATCTGCGCCAGCAGAAGGATGATGACCAGAAACAGATAGACCGCATACTTATTGAAATTGGCCTTCAGATAACTTGCTGCTTTCATATGCTGTTTCCTCCTTAGCGCTCGCGGGTGCGCGTCTCAAAGCTGCCGATCATCAGCGCAAAAATCAGGATCGCGCCCTGGCAGGCATACTGGTAATGCGTGCTGATGCCGAGCATGTTGATGATGTTGTTCACCAGATAGATGATCAGCGCGCCGCATGCCGTGCCGTAGGCCTGTCCGACCGCACCCGTCATCAGCGTTCCACCGACAACCGTGGCCGAGATGGAATACACCGTATAGGTGTTGCCGATGCTGGAATCGCCCGAGGCTGTGCGGCAGCTGAGATAGATGCCGCCCAGCGCGCAGAAGAGGCCGCTCAGCATGTAAGTGATCAGCTTCGTGCGCGTCACCTTGACGCCCGTCGCATACGCGGCGCTCTCGCTGCCGCCGATCGCACGAAGCGCATAGCCGAAGGACGTCTTGTTTGTCACCAGAGCCAGAATCACCACGGCGATGACTGCAAAGATGAAGCTCATCGGAACGGTTCTCCACAATCTCTGCGTCAGCGCCTTTGCAACCGAGGATTCAACCACGCCGCCGGGAATCGGCATGAGCACCAGCGCAACGCCCTGAAAGATTGCCGAGGTCGCAATGGTCACGATGATCGCCGGAAGGCGGAATACGGCAACGAACAGGCCGTTCAGTGCGCCCGCGGCAAGCCCGACCAGGATCGTGAGCGCAATCGCCAGGATCGCGCCGTTCACGCTCTGCATCTGCGTCATGATGTAGACACAGAAGCAGTTGCCCAGCGTGACCATCGAGCCCACGGAAATATCGATGCCGCCGGTCAGGATCACCAGCATCTGTCCGAACGCCGCGAGCATCAGCGCAAACGCGCCGTTCATGACGTTGCCGTAATTGTAGATGGTGCGGAAGCTTTCATTGACAATGCTCATCACCAGAATGATCGCGATTGTAAAAGCCACGATGAAGCACTGGTGGAAATAGCGGTAGGAAAAATCCTTACCTCTCAGGCGCGGCGCCTTGATCTTTTTTTCCATGGTCATGCCTCCTCCGTATTCAGGCCCATCATGCAGCGCGTGATCTTCTCCTCGGTGATGTCGGCGCCCGTCAGCTGGGCCGTCACATTGTTCTCATACATGACCAGCACGCGATCGCTCATGCCGATCACCTCCATCAGATCGGTGGAATACATGATGACCGTCACGCCTTCGTCGGCCAGTTCCCGCATGAGATAGTAGATCTCGCGCTTGCTGCCCACATCGATTCCCTTGGTGGGTTCATTGAACAGGATCACCTTCGGCTGGGTCGCCAGCTCCTTGGCCAGAACCACCTTCTGCTGGTTGCCGCCCGAAAGCTCTCCGGCCTCCTGCGCCATGTTGCGCATCTTGATTCTCAGTTTGTCTCTATACTGTTCAACGGTCTGCTTCTCGGCTTTCTGATCGATAAACAGGCCGAATTTCTTTCGCTTTGAAATCGAGCTGATCGCAATGTTGCTGCGAATGCTCTGCATCAGCATCAGGCCCTCCTGCTTTCTGTCTCCGGGAACCAGCGCGATGCCCGCCGCCAGTGCCCTGGGGCCCGATCTGGTATCCACGGCCTCGCCGCAAATCCTGACATTGCCCTCGTACACGCGGTGCAGTCCGGCAATGGAATTGATGAACTCCGTCTGCCCGTGGCCGGTCAGGCCGGCGATGCCGATGACCTCGCCTTTGCGGGCTCTGAAATTGATCGGTCGCGAATTCGGGTGGAAGCGGTAGTTCTCCAGCTCCAGGACAACCTCGTCGCCGGGCTTCTCACAGTGCGGCGGATAGATGTCCTGCAGACGCCTTCCCACCAGCATGGTGATCAGCTCATCCTCGGTCAGTCCCTGAACAGGCATGTTGCCCACCAGCTGTCCATCCTTCAGAACGGTCATGTCGTCGCCGATGGTCAGCATCTCCTCGATTCTGTGGGAGATGAAGATCACCGCTTTTCCCTCGGCGGTCAGCTTTCGTATGATCGAGAAGAGCAGCTGCACCTCATCCGTCGCCAGCGCCGAAGTGGGCTCATCCAGGATGATGACCTCCGGGTCGCGGATCAGAACCTTCAGGATTTCAACCATCTGCTTCTGACCGACGGACAGGCGATCCACGATGACCGAGGGATCGATGTTCATTTCGTATTTTTCCAGATAGTGCTTCAGAATGCGCATCTGCTCGCTGCGCCGGATGAACCCGCCCCGGGTCTTTTCCTTGCTCAGAAAGATGTTCTCAAAGACGGTGAGTTCATTGATCTGAGTCAGTTCCTGAAATACCATTGCGATGCCGGCATTCTGGGAATCCGTAGGCGTATTAAAACGGACCTGCTCGCCCTTGTAGGTGATCGTTCCCTTATCCGGGACATAGACACCGGACAGGATTTTCAAAATGGTACTTTTACCCGCGCCGTTTTCTCCGGCCAGTACATGCACCTTGCCGCGTTCGCAGGAAAAGCTCACATCGTTGAGTGCCGTTACGCCCGCGAACTGCTTGGTGATATGCTCCATGCTCAGAATACAGTCCGACATGCTCAATCCTCCATTATTGTCAGCTCCGTTATAATTCAAGCCCTCAGTAAACCGAGGGCTTGAATCTCTCTACATGTGATGGAAATCAGGATACCGCGAACAGCTTGGCCAGATTTTCCTCGGTCAGACGGGTGCCGCCCCAGTAGGAATCCGGCAGGTCCGGGCGATAGTAATCGTTGATGTTCTCGGCAGTGATGATGTCCATATCCATTGCGGACTGGTCGAACACAACTTCCTTGCCGTCCAGAGCATCGATCAGAACGTTCAGAGCATCCACAACCATTGCGCAGTCATAGACGGGAGCCACGGAATCGAACTTGTCGACGCCTGCATACTTCAGCCAGGAGGCCATGAAGCCGTTGCCGGACTCACCGGACATCGGAACCAGCGGACGGCCCGCCGCCACGAAGGCATCGATCGCGCCCTGGGTCATGGCGCCGCCCTGAGACCACACGCCGTCGATCTCCGGATTCGCGGAGAGCAGGGACTCGGTCGCAGCCTTGCCGTCTGCATAGTCCCAGTTGCCGTAGGCTTCGCCCACGATCTCGATCTCGGGATACTGGTCGAAGACGGACTTCGCGCCCTCCCAGCGGCCCGCGCAGATCGGGTTGCCGGCCACGCCCTGCAGGACGATGATCTTGCCCTTGCCTTCCAGCGCTTCAACCAGGAATTCGGCGCCGATGCGGCCGAAGTCGAAGTCGGACTGGTTGACCTTCGCGACCACGTTGTCGGTGGTGGGCAGCGCGTTGAAGGCGACAACCTTGATGCCCATGTCCATGGCCTCTTCGATCGTGGCATTCAGCGCGGTGTCGTTCTGAACTGCGATCAGGATGCCGTCAACGCCCTTGGCGATCAGATCCTGCATATCGGAGATCTGCTTGGAAGCGTCCGCATCCGCGTTGGTCTCGTAGTACTCGGAAATCACGCCGGATTCCTTCAGCGCGTCGCAGGCCTGTTCAAACTCGGCGACCATCTGGAATCTCCAGGTCTCGCCCAGAGAGTTGTTGCACAGAGCAATCTTGTAGCCCTGGCCGTCCGCAAGTGCGGCGGCGCCGATGGAGAGAACCATTGCGATCACCAGTGCGAGAGTGAAGAGTTTCTTCATAGATACAACCTCCTTGTCGTTTTTGTGGGCACTTGCCCTCAGACAATGCAAGAATATCACGGAAAAAGAATTCCGTACATCAAATCTGATGGATAAAACATACAATATCTTACGAAAATATATCACATAATTTGAATTCCTACCACCCGGCGTGGTAGAATATATTAAAATGATTGAATCGAAATTTCACTATCATTTTATGAAAGGGTGTTTCGCTTGCGCGTTTCATATCGTTCGCAGCGCTTCCATAAATCTGTCGCACTGCTGCTCATCCTCCTGATCGCTCTTTCCCTGCCGTCCGTTCGCGCAGAGTCCGGCGAACAGCAGCCCGTCCAGGTGGGCCTTTCCATCGTGGGCAACAGCACCGCGTGGTTCACCGAGCTGATCGACCATACGGAAAGAAGCGCCGAAAACTACAATATGGAAATTATCACAAATCAGCTGCCGGAAGGCGACGCCTCATGGCAGAAGGCATCCGCGCTGGCGCTGCTTGCGCAGGGGATCGATTATCTGATCCTGTTCCCCTACGCCCTCGATATTTGCGATGACATCTACGCCGCCGCCCGGCGCAGCGGCATCCCGCTGATCCTGGTTTGCGGGGACAGTTCGTACCGCGACCAATGCGACATCATGATCTATGTGGATTACAGGACCGAGGGAAAGATGTGCGCCCAGGTACTGACCTCGAAATTCGGAAACACGAAGCGTTCCATACTCGCCATCACCGGGATGCGCGGTTCGCACATCGAGGAACTGCGCATGGAGGGCTTTATGGAGTATCTGGAGCAGTATCCGCTGCTGGAGGTCACCGCCCTGATGGAAGGCAGCAACAACCGCGTAAAGACCTCCAACGACGTGTCCGACTATCTGACCCGCTCCCCCGAGAACATTCCCGATGCGATCTTCTCCTGCTGCGACGAAGACGGAATCGGCGCGCTGAACGCGCTGAAGCTGTCCGGCTACACGCCCAACAAGGACACGTTCATCGTCTCCACAAACGGCACGCAGGACGCCCTGAAGGCGCTGATTGCCGACGAATACTGCGCCACCGTGCTCAGCTGCAAAAATCTCGGGGCAATCCTGACGCTCGTCATCGACCGGTATGAGCATGGTTACCGAGGCATCGACTACCTCGCCATACCCTATCATGTGTACGACGAAACCTCCGACAGCTGGGATCTCAATTCCGCCCTCTACTGGTAGGCATGTTCGCAGACAGGAGTGAACGATCCGTATGTTTCACAAAATCTCGGCCTACATCAATCGCTCCATCGGAAGGCGGTTGCTGTGCCTCTTTTTGCTGATGGCGCTGGTTCCCATCATCTTCTATACCGTCTCCATCGTCATCAACACGGGGATCGCGGGCAACCTCGTTCGCGATTCGGTGGAAGACATCGTCAATGTCTCCCTTGCGCGCCTGGAATCGCTCTTCCAGAACGCGCGCACGGTGGCTGAAAGCCTTCAGTCCAGCGCATACATGCAGAAGCAGATGCGCACCCGGTACGCCACGCAGCGGGAGCTGTTTTCCGCCGAGCTGGAAACCGACATGGAGCTCGCCGGCATTCTCAACGGCCATGACGACCTGTCCGGCGCATATCTTCTGGGCGTAAACGACCTTTGCAGCAAATCCAACGGCGAATCGTTTCTGTACAGCGACTATTCAACGGAGAGCTGGTACAGAAGGGCGCTCAATTCCGAATCCGGAATATGGGTTGGCCTCCATGAGCAGAGTCTCGTCGCCAGAACGGCAAACCGTTCCTTTATCAGCTATTGCGTTCCCTTCATTGACCGCGCGACGGGCCGGCCCAACGGAGTGATCGTCATCGAAATCAGCAGCTCCATCCTCTCCGAGCTGCTGGCCTATGACGCCACCGCCACGTCCTATATCCTGCTGGAGAGCAATGGAAACACGATCTTTGCCACCGACCATTCCTGCTTTACAGACGACGCCCTGAGCGCAATCTGCAGGGCAGGCATCGCCGCCGTCAGTACAGTTGACGACGAGGTTGCCGCCCTGAACGTTCAGCACAACGCCGTGGTGTGCCGCCGTTCGGAGGAAACGGGCTGGGTGCTGATCGGCGCCGTGGCCGCCTCTTATCTCAGTCTGGGCACGCGGTCCATGATTCTGGTCGCCGCGTTGTGCACGATACTGGTGCTCCTGCTTGCGGCGATCATCGCCTCCCGCGGCACCCGCATGATCGTCACCCCGATCCGGAGCGTGACCAGGGCGATGGCCATGGTGGAGGAGGGCGATATGAGCGTGCACCTCGACGTCTCCGGCGAGGATGAGACCGCACAGCTGGCGCATGGCTTCAACCACATGGTTCGCCACATCAACACCCTGCTGAAATCGGTCTACCAGCAGCAGCGCATGCTGCGCAAAACCGAATTCAAGGCGCTGCAGTCCCAGATCAATCCGCACTTCCTGTACAACTCGCTGGATTCCATATCCTGGCTGATCAAGATGCGTCAGCTGGACGATGCGCTGCTGATCCTGCAGAACCTGAGCACGCTGTTCCGGATTGCGCTGAGCAAGGGCCACGAACTGATCCCCGTCCGCTCGGAGCTGGCGCACCTCCAGAGCTACATCGCCATCCAGTCCATACGGTACAGCAAGAAGTTCAGCTTTGAGCTCTATGAGGACGAGGATGCGCTGGACTATGTCACGCTGAAGCTGATGCTGCAGCCGCTGGTGGAAAACTGCATCTACCATGGGCTCTCCGCTGAAAAGCCTTCGATCAACATTGTCGTGAGCGTCGACCAGACCGATGCGGACATCATCTTCGTCGTCCGCGACGACGGCGCCGGCATGAATGAGGCGCAGCTGAACAGGCTCCGCGAGAGCATTGCCTATCTGCCGGGCACCGATGACGTGGCCACGCAGGCGGATACATCCGGCGGCGGCTACGGCCTCGCCAACATCAACGGCCGCATTCGCGTGTACTTCGGCAAGGAATACGGCATGACCATCGACTCCGCCGAGGGCGAAGGCACGACCATCACCATTCGCATACCCAAACTGAAAGAGGACGAGATTTAGGGGGGATATTATGTACAGAGCAATTCTGTGTGACGACGATGAAATCATTGCCCGCGGCATGAGCATGTGCATTCCCTGGGAGGAGCTGGGCATAGAATTCTGCGGGTACCGCAACAACGGCCTGGAAGGCAAAAGGCTCTTCGACGAGGTCAAGCCCGACATCGTGATGACGGATATCTGCATGCCGCTGATGGACGGACTGCAGCTGACCGAATATGCCAAATCCGTCAATCCCGACGTTCGCGTGATCATCTTCAGCGGGTACGGCGATTTCAAATATGCGCAGAAGGCCATTCATGTGGGCGCCATGGACTACCTGCTCAAGCCGATCAACGAAACCGAGCTGCGGGCGCTGCTCCGGCGCGCGGTTGAGGAATTGAACCGCGTGCGTGAGCACAGCATCTACGAGCGCGACCGCGAGCAGAGAAACATGACCGACCTGCTGAGGACGCTGATGTTTGACGGGCCCGCCGCGGCCAAGCTTCGCGGAAGCGCCGCCATTCTGGACGAGCTCAAGTCGGATTGCGTCATGGCGTTTATCGCGAATATCGACAGCTACAATCAGCTGCACTATCGCATGACCAACGAGGAAATTCTCAACGTCAACACAAACTTCGCATCCTGTTTTGAAAAACAGCTGTCGGAATTCATCATTCTGGACAGGAGTTACGGTGAGCTGATTGGCTGCGTGCGCGGAAGCAGCCGCGATGAAATCAATCTGAATCTGCGCAAGGGCATCACGCACGTGCGCAATACCTTCCGCATCCTGTGCCCCGAGCTCTCCATCACCTTCGTCTGCGGCGGCATCTACCCCTCCATCGAGGAGCTGCATCGCTCCTATCAGGAGGCGGAGATCACGACCCAGTCCCGCTTCGTGCATCCCGCCGGATCCTGCATCCGCTATTCGCCGGCCGACAATGAGGTTGAGCTCAGCGACGACGATATGGATAAGCTCTATGCGGTTTCCAAGGTTCTCGCGGCGGTCAAGCAGTGCGACCGCACCCGGATCGATATGGAGATCGAATCGCTGCGTACACTGCTGCTGAAGGCCGGCATGCGCTCGCGCACGCTGCTGCAGTTCTACACGAACAATCTGTTCAACACGCTGTTCATCAACCTTCAGCAGATGGGTCTTGACGACAAGGCCTCGGATCTGGACTTCATCGGTGAATACGAGCGCATCGGCAGCCTGCAGAATGTGGACGTCGCGCTGGATCGGCTGCGCGCGATTCTCAACAAGGTCGTCATGCTGCTGGAGGAGAACTCCCGCAGCCGCAATTCGCTGGCGATCGCCGACGCAATCGAATACATCAACGAGCACTATATGGATCATCGCCTTTCCCTGGACGATGTGGCCAAGCATGTCCATATGAGCCCCTGCTATTTCTCGGTGATCTTCAAGCGTGAAACCTGCGATGTATTTACCGATTATCTGATCCGCCTGCGCATCAAGAAATCCATTGAAATGATGCACAACACCGATATGAAGGTCTATGAAATCGCGATCGCGGTCGGGTATGATACCGCTTCCTATTACAGCACCGCCTTCAAGAAGGAAACCGGATATTCCCCCAGGGAGTACAAGAAGATCTTTGTGGAAGCGGAATCAGAGGACTGAGCATTGTTCGGAGGACAGCCATGCAGAATATCATTCAGCTTGATCCCCGCGACAATGTGTGCGTCGCAGTTTTGCCGCTGCACGCCGGCACGCGCGCAGAATGCGCGGGGCAAGCGCTGACCACAGCGGAGGAGATCACGTCCGGCCACAAGCTTGCGCTCCGGGATATTGGCGAAGGCGAGCATGTGATCAAATACGGCGCTTCGATCGGCCTCGCCACGCGGAATATCCGCAAGGGGGAGCACATCCATTCCCACAACCTGCGAACGGGGCTCTCCGGCCTGCTGGAATACGCCTATCCCGGCACACCCGAACCGGGGAAGGCGCTCCCGCCGCGCACGTTCATGGGATACATGCGCCCCGACGGCAGCGCAGGCACCCGCAATGACATCTACATCGTTCCGACCGTGGGCTGCGTAAACGGCACCGCGCGCACGCTCGCCCGCATGGCTTCGGAGAGGTTCCCGAACGCCGCCGACAGCTTCCTCGCGCTCACGCACGATATGGGCTGCAGCCAGCTGGGAGAGGACATGGAATGCACCCGCTCCCTGCTCGCCGGGCTCATCCGGAATCCGAACGCCGGCGGCGTTCTGGTGCTGGGGCTCGGCTGCGAAAACAATTATGTCGACAGCTTCAGGCCGTATCTGAAGGATTGCAGGGCCGAGCGCATCCGCTTTCTCGTCGCGCAGGAATGCGAGGATGAAATCGAACGGGGCATGCAGCTGCTCGAGGAGCTCGCCCATCTGACGGCCCGCGACCGGCGCTGCGAGCTGCCCGCCTCTTACCTGACGCTCGGCTTCAAATGCGGCGGCTCCGACGCCTTCTCCGGCATCACGGCGAACCCGCTCTGCGGACGCATCGCCGACCGCCTGACGGCGATGGGCGGCAAGTGCATTCTGACGGAGGTTCCGGAGATGTTCGGCGCGGAGCAGATTCTTCTGGATCGCTGCGCCGATCTGGAGACCTTTGAGGCCGCCGTCGGCATGATCAACGGCTTCAAGGCGTATTACATCCGCCACGGTCAGCCGATCTACGAAAATCCCTCCCCGGGCAATAAAGAGGGCGGAATCACCACGCTGGAGGAGAAATCGCTGGGCTGCATCCGCAAGGGCGGCGACGCCATCGTCACCGACGTCCTGCCGATGGGCGGCTTCGTGCGCAGACCCGGCCTCTCTCTGCTCACGGGGCCCGGAAACGATCTGATCTCCTGCACGAATCTCGCCGCCGCAGGCGCATCGCTGATCGTGTTCACCACCGGACGCGGCAACCCCTTCTGCGCGCCCGTCCCCACCGTGAAGCTGGCTTCCAACACTCCCATGGCGTCGCGAAAGCAGAACTGGATCGATTACAGCGCTGGAGCTTTGCTCGAAAGCGGCGATTTTGACGCGGAAGCGGAGCGCTTCATGGACTATCTGCTGCGGGTCGCCTCCGGCGAATGCCTGACGCGCGGCGAACAGAACGGAAGCCGGGGCATCGCCCTTTTCCGCGACGGCGTGATTCTCTGAGGTGCGGCGCGCGCCGAACCGAATCAAAAACAGCCGGCATATGCCAGCTGTTTTTTCATATCGCCCTCAGATTCTCGCCACGCCGCTCCTGCGCGCCGCCTCGGCGACCGCCGCCGCGACCGCCTTGCCCACGCGCGGATCAAAGGCCGCGGGGATGATATAGTCCTCGTTCAGCTCCTCCTCGCTGATCAGATCCGCCAGCGCGTTTGCGGCGGCGATCTTCATTTCATCGTTGATTTCGCTGGCGCGCACATCGAATGCGCCACGGAAGATGCCCGGAAACGCCAGCACATTGTTGATCTGGTTCGGATAATCGCTGCGGCCGGTGGATACCACCCTCGCGCCGCCCGCCTTCGCATCCTCGGGGAAGATCTCCGGCGTGGGATTGGCACAGGCGAACACGATCGCGTCGCGGTTCATGGTGGAGACCATTTCCCTCGTCAGCATACCCGGCGCGGAGACGCCGATGAACACATCCGCGCCCACCAGCACATCCTTCAGGCTGCCCTTGCGCCCCAGGGGGTTGGTCAGCTCGGCCATCTCCTGCTTTGCGGGGTTCATGTGATCCGTGCGGCCATTCCAGATCGCGCCGCTGCGGTCGCACATGACGATGTCCCTGATACCGTCGGAAACCAGCAGCCTCGTGATCGCCGTCGCCGCCGCGCCCGCGCCGGAGACGACCACGCGCAGGCCCTCCTTGCCCTTCCCGACCACCTTCAGCGCGTTGTGCAGGCCCGCCAGCGTGATGACAGCCGTGCCGTGCTGGTCGTCGTGGAAGATCGGGATGTCGCACTTCTCCTTCAGCTTGCGCTCGATCTCGAAGCAGCGGGGCGCCGAAATGTCCTCCAGGTTGACGCCGCCGAAGGAGCCGGACAGCAGATACACGGTGTTGACGAACTCGTCAACGTCCTGCGTCCGGATGCACAGCGGGAATGCGTCCACGTCGCCGAAGGCCTTGA
Organism: Clostridiales bacterium; assembly: GCA_004554085.1. Taxonomy (GTDB): domain Bacteria; phylum Bacillota; class Clostridia; order Christensenellales; family Aristaeellaceae; genus SFTH01. The sequence continues at coordinate 22,500 of SFNY01000015.1, forward strand.
ACAGCACGCACTTGCCCTCCATGACGGGCATGCCGGCCTCGGGGCCGATGTCGCCCAGACCCAGCACCGCGGAGCCGTCCGTGATGACCGCGCACAGGTTGTGGCGGCGGGTCAGCTCATAGCTCTTGCTCACGTCCTTTTGAATCTCCAGGCAGGGCTGGGCCACGCCGGGGGTGTAGGCCAGGGAGAGATCCTCCTTGCCCGCAACGGGCACACGGGACACCACCTCGATTTTACCTGCCCATTCATAGTGCTTTTTCAGCGATTCTTCTGCATAATTCATGCGTTTTACCTCTCCTTGCAATCAGTCCTCACAGCCATCCGGCGGAATAAAGAATTCCGTGGACGAATTGACGCAGTTGAACATGTCGTCCCATGCGGAAATCACGCCCACGACATAGCCGCCGTTGAAGCAATCGTAGTCGCTATGTTTGAACGTGAACTCACCACTCAGCTCGCTGCCGATGTTCGACTGCCGGAGCGCGCCGAACACATACAGATCCACGCGGCGAATCTGCGGGTCCGCACAGCCCTCCGCGGGATGCACGGTGTATTTCACGTGGTGCAGGCCGTCCGCATCCGGCTCGGTGGTAAAGCTGTCCATCGATACGCTGTACCGGGGGCGCGGATCCTCCACGACGTCGGGATCGCCCATGGAGGACAGGGGATACTGTCCGGTGGGGCCGTAGGTACGCACCAGATAGTCGCGGTGGCGCGCAAAGCGCTCCATGCCGTCCACCTCGATGTACGCCGCGTCGGCGACGCCCACGCCGTTTTCCGCAGCCGTCCTCGGCAGCGGAATGGATTCATAGCGATAGCCGCCGAGCGTGCTCTCAACGGTATCGATCGCGACCGCATCCTTTGACGCCAGGATGGCGTTCGTCATGAAGTAATCCACAGCTTCGTCCGGATCGGGGGTCATGGAGACCGCGCCGGTGGGGCTGCAGGGGCCGCGGCGGTTCGCCGTCAGGCAGTCCATCAGGACAAAGTCGTAGGTGCGGATCTTGTGCTGCGCGGTCAGATAGTCGCAGAGCAGCTGCGCATCCGCCTTGGCGAAGGTGCCGTCCTTGCGGGCGGAATACATGCCGCTGTGACCGCGGCGGCCCGTGTCGCCGAACCACGCGCGCAGATCGCGCAGGCCGTAGTGCAGCTTCAGCGAACCGGTGCAGCCGATGAACCCGTGATTCTTGAACACCGGCATGCCGATGAACACGTCGGTCCAGTCGCCTCCGTCGTTGGCCGCCTCCGCCTCCGCGCGGGTGCGCAGAAAGCGCGGGAATGCCACCGGAATCCTGCGCCCATTCGCCAGCTCGACGATGTGCAGGTCGCGGCCGCTGCCGTCGATGGCGTCCACATTGACGAGACGCGCGCCGCTGGTGCCGTCGAGAATGCCGTCGCCGTTGTAATCATAGGTGACGTCCTCCTCGTGCACGGCGTTGTCCGGCACGCGGTTCAGGCGGGCATAGTGAAATCCGACCGCGTTATCGAAGCCCGAGGGATTCGGATCCGGGGTGAACACCGCATCGACAACCTTCAGCTCCGAGCCGTTGTTGTAGCCGATGATCTCGCGGATCTGCTCCGCCACATAGCGCACGATGCGCGGATCGGTGATCACGCCGCGCCCCTTCTCGCCGCGCGCGCCCTGCCAGCAGCAGACCACATTCGTCTTGATCGTGACATGATCGCCCGGCTTCACCAGCGCACGCAGGCCCTCCGGGCCATAGATCTGGCGAATCGCATCGTCGATCATCAGCTTCAGCTCATCATCATTGGGTTCCGCACGCTGGCAGGAGATTGCCACGCGCGAAAACTTCGGATCACGGATATTCTGCATACTTGTGTTCTCCTTTCATATCCCCGTCGGCTCAGTCATGAAAAAACAATCGTTCGGCATTGCCGTGCATTACCAGCTCAAGCTCCTCTCCGCTGAAGCCGCACTGCTTTTTCGTCGTGTTCAGCAGCTGCTCCATCGTCGCACATTTGAGCATTCCGGGATAATCCGATGCATACATCAGCTTCTCCGCGCCTGCGACGCCGGCAGCCTCTCTGATCCTTGCCACTGCGGACGGGAACGGATATTCCTCGCCGATGTTGTTGTAGAAATACTCGGCGATCGTCGATGTGTCCATATAGACATTGGAATGTGTCCTCATCAGCTCCAGCAATTCGCCAAAGGCCTCCCTGCGGGCGTACGGCGCAAAGCATGCGTCCGCGCCCATATGGCACAGCACCCAGGTGATCTTGGGAAAGCGCCGGATCAGCAGCTTCAGATCGACAATATCCGTGTCTGTAAACAGATGGAGGAACGCGCTCTGGCGGTTTTCATTGACGCATTCCCAGACCGGCATCAGCTCCTCGGACGCCATGTGCAGCTGCGGCGCGCACTGGAAGGTGCTCTTGACCTCCACCTTGAAGCCGAACAGCGGCGTATTTCTGTAGAGGCTCTCCAGCTCGTCCGCGGCCTGCCTGCCCTTGATCGCATTTACAAGCGCAACGCCCTTAAAGCGTTCCGGCCAGCGCTTCACCGCATCCGCAATATAATCGTTGAAGTATCCGTAGAACGGATTGGGCATCAGCAGCGCCCGGTCGATCCCCAGCCAGTCCATATAGGCAAGCAGCGTTTCGGGGGTGCTGCGCGTCTGTTCAAAGGCCGGCGGCGCCAGCTGGCGCAGTTGCGTACCCACGCGAACCCTGCCGTAGCTGTCGCCGGTCATGGGCGCGCCATCGGTAATTCCCGCGCACTTCGGAAAAATATGTGCATGGACATCGATCACCTTCATGCGATTCTCCCCCCGCTTTCATAGGTATTCTCACTGTAAAAAAGCATATCATACGGGTTTTCAAAATTCAAGGCGAGCTCTTACAATATGATTTCCAAGTATTTCAATATCTTTCGAGGTTCATTCCGCAGCATTGACTCTGCATTTGTTCTCAAATATATTGGTTTCAGAAGTAGCGGTCAGGCCGCAGCAATGTAGACGTGCGCACCTCGCCCGCAGCAACCAATCAACGAAACGGAGGGAACCTGAAATGTTCCGACTCAAGGGAGTTATCCCGCCCATGATCACGCCCTTCAAGGCGAACGGCGATCTTGACGAAGAGAGCCTGAAGCAGCTGGTAACGTATCTCAACGGCAAGGTCAACGGCCTGTTCATCTGCGGCTCTTACGGCTGCGGCCCGCTGATGAGCCTGGAGGAGCGCAAGCGCGTCGCCGAAATCGTTCGCAAGTATGCAAGCGACGATATGCAGGTCGTCGTTCACACCGGCACCACCAATGCCCGCGATACCATCGAGCTCTCCCTGCACGCCCGCGACATCGGCTGCAGCGCCGCGTCCGCGGTCGGCCCCTACTACTACAAGTACAAGAGCATGGATCTGATCGGCTACTACGGCGAGATTCTCAGGGCCACGAAGGATTTCCCCTTCTACGCCTACCACAATCCGCAGTTCCAGGGCTATGAGACCGAGCTGGAGGTGTTCAAAAAGCTGAAGGAGATGGGCATGTCCGGCATCAAGGACGCCACCTTCAACATCATGCAGTACGCAACCTACCAGCGCGAGCTGGCGGACGAGAACTTTGACATTGCGCTGGGCACGGAGGCGATGTGGATCTCTGCGCATGCGCTGGGCTGCGAGGCCTACATCCCCGGAATCGGCAACGTTTATCCGGAGCTGTGCTCCAGGATGTACGAGCTTTCCATGGCCGGCAAGGCAGACGAGGCGCTCAAAATGCAGTTTGACATCAACAAGCTGCGCACCATCATGTACTGCACCCGCTCCACCCAGCTGGCGATCTACGCGATCGCAGAGCTGCGCGGCATTATCAAGGCCTATCCCCGCTCGCCCTTCATCCCCGCCACCGACGCCGAAAAGGCGAACATCGCGGCTGGCCTGAAGGAGCTCGGCATTCTTTGATCCCTACCCCGCAAGGGGAAAGAGAAATAAAAGGAGGAAACCCAAATGAAGAAACTTCTCACCCTGGCTCTGGCAGTAATGCTGTGCCTGTCCGTCTGCGCCGTGGCAAGCGCTGAGGGCTTTGTAATTGGCTTCTCCAATTACAACAACGAGATCTCCTGGCGCACCCAGATGGAGGCCGAATTCACCTATCGCGCCGAGGAACTCAAGGCCGAGGGCATCATCTCCGAGTACTACGTCTACGAGGCAAACGGCGACCAAGCCAAGCAGATTGCCGATGTGCAGGATCTGATCACCCTGGGCGTCGACGCGATCGTGCTCCCCACCATCACCGCTGACGGCCTGAACGCCGCCATCGAGGAGGCCATGGAGGAAGGCATCATCGTCGTCAACTTCGACAACAACACCACCGCGGACATCTCCTGCAAGCTGACGGTTTCCGACTACAACCACGGCTGGGTTTCCGGTCAGTGGCTGGGCGATCAGCTGATCGCCAACGGCACCGAAGAGGGCAACGTCATCGTTCTGCGCGGCGGTGTGGGAACCTCCACCGACGCCAACCGCTACCAGGGCGGCGTCGACGGCCTGCTCGACAAGTGCCCCAACGTCAAGATCGTCGCTGAGGAAGCCTGCAACTGGGACTATGCGACCGCAAAGACCACCGTCGAGACCCTGCTGGCCACCTATCCGCAGATCGACGGCCTGATCTCCCAGGGCGGTGCCATGACCCAGGCTGCGATTGACGCCTTCAACGAGGCTGGCCGCGAGCTGTGCCCCATGACCGGTGAAGGCGGAAACGGCTTCATGCGCGCCTGGATCGAGAATGCCGACTCCGGCTTCCAGTCCATGGCCTTCAACAACCCCGCATTCTCCTCCCGCATCGCTCTGGATTGCGCCGTCACCCTGCTGCAGGGCGGCACCATTGAGGACTGCACGGCGCTCATCACCGAGAACTACGGCGTTGAGCCCACCGTCGACGGCACCGTGATTAACATGGCCTTCCCGCAGATCTCTCTGGACGACGCCAAGGAGCTGTATGACAGCACCCTGAACGACGATTTCTGGCCCGGCACCTATCTGCCCCACGAAGTCCTCGAGGGCATCTTCCCTGTCGCGAACTGATCAACCGATCCATTTCGCCCGCAGCCGGTTCCCCGGCTGCGGGCATCTTGAAACTTAGCGTTCCTGTCCATTGAATATGTCTTCCGGCTTGCAGCAGAAAGAAGGGGTGAGCTCACAATGCAAGCATCTTTGGTTGTAAAGGAGCTGGACAAGTCATTCATCGGGGTGCATGCGGTAGATCGCGTATCCTTTGAGTGCTACGCTGGCACCGTACACGTTCTCCAGGGGGAGAACGGCGCAGGCAAGAGCACGATTCTGAAAATGCTCTCAGGTCTGTATTCGCCGGATTCCGGAGAGATCATTCTCAACGGTACGCCGGTCAAATTCCGCCATCCAGCGGACGCCCGCAAAAAGGGAATCTCCATGGTCTATCAGGAGATGTCTGTGCTGCCGGAGCTTACGGTGGCACAAAATATCTGGCTGCACGAAGAGAAGCGCGTATGCAAGGGGCCCATCATCAGGGAAGCCGAACTCATTGCCGCAACAAAGGCGCTCGCTTCCCGCTACGGCATCAACGTGGATCCCTATGCCCGCACAGGCGACCTCGCCATTGCGACGCAGTCCATGGTCGAGATCCTCAAGGCCCTGGCGGTGGAGCCCGATATTCTGATTTTGGATGAACCGACCTCCGCACTTACGGTCAAGGAGGTCGATACGCTATACAACATCGTTCAGATCATCAAGGGAATGGGAAAGACGGTCATCTTCATTTCCCATCGCATGGAGGACGTGTTCCGCTTCGGCGATCGCGCCACCGTGCTCAAGGACGGCACGCTGGTCGGCACCGTCGATCTGAAGGAAACCACCGAGGATGAGATCATCCGGATGATGGTCGGTCGCGAATTGCAGGACATCTTCCCGCACAAGAACGAGGGGAGCTCGTCCGAAACGCTGTTCTCCGTTCAGAATCTGAGCGACGGCCGCCACTTCTTTGACATCAGCTTTGAACTGCGCAGGGGCGAGATCCTGGGCATCGGCGCGCTGGACGGTCAGGGACAGGCGCAGCTCATGCGCGCCATCGCCGGCATCGGTCGCCACAATGCCGGCACGATCCGGCTCAACGGCAGGGAGCTGAAGTATCACAGCTGCCGTCAGGCCCTGAAATACGGCATCGGCTATGTGCCCGAGGACCGCAAGGTGCAGGGACTGTGCCTGGGCATGTCCGTCCGGGAGAACCTGAGCCTGACCAGCATGTTCAAAAACCAGAGCTTCGGCTTCATCAATCAGAAGGAAGAGGAGCGCGCCGCGAAAGCGATGATCCAGCGGATGAATGTGCGCACCTCCTCCATGTACAAGGCGGTGGGCGGCCTCTCCGGCGGCAACCAGCAGAAGGTCGCCATCGGCAAGACGCTGGGCGATCAGCCGAAGGTCATCCTGCTCAACGAACCCACGCGCGGCATCGACGTTGAAGCCAAGCAGGAGATCTACAAGCTGATCCGCGAGCTGGCGAGCGAGGGCGTGGCCGTGCTGATGTACACCAGCGACATCATGGAGACCATCGGCCTGAGCGACCGCGTGATCACGCTCTATGAGGGTCGGATCACCGGCGAGCTTTCGGGCGCGGACATCAGCGAGGAATCCATCATGTTTGGCGCCATGGGTCTGAACAACAAAGCTGCAGTTGGGAGGTAAACCGAAGTGAAGGAAAAAAAGATTTTGCTGAATCCGGCGAACCTCAAGCTGCTGATCCGCCGAAAGACGGACGTGCTGATGGTCTACGGTTTTCTGCTGGCAATGATCCTGGTTGGCGCGTTCTCCACGGACGTATTCATGAAGCAGCGCAATCTGCTGAAGCTCTTTGAGGCAAACATCGGCCTGCTCATGGTCACCTTTGCCCAGGTATTCGTCGTATCGCTGGGCGGCGTCGATCTTTCGGTCGGCAGCGTCATCTCGGTGGTCAACGTCATGCTGATCACGCTGATCAACGACAATCCCATTACTTGGGTCTACGCCTTCGCGCTGGCGCTGCTGGCCGGCGCGCTCATCGGCGTATTCAACGGCCTGCTGGTCGTCAGGGGACACATGCAGCCCATCATCGCCACGCTGGCCACACAGACGATTTTCGCCGGCGTCGCACTGTTCATCATGGATATTCCCAGCGGCACCCTCCCCTCCGTGCTCAGCAAGTTCCTCACCCGCGGATGGGGCTATGCCTTCCCCTTCGCCTACGTGATCCTCATCACGGCCGCCATCTGGATCATCTTCAATCGAACCAGCTTCGGCCGCAGCATCCTGGCGATCGGCGGCAACGAGATGTCCGCAGAATCCTCCGGCATCTCCGTCAACCTCACAAAGGTGCTGGCCTTTGTGGCGTCCGGCATCATGGCCGCAATCGCCGGCATCACGATCACCGCGTACACCACCTCGGGCAACCCGCTGGTGGGCGAGAGCTACACCCAGCGCTCGATCACAACGGCCGTCGTCGGCGGCGCGCTGCTGGCCGGCGGCAAGAACAGCATCATCGGATGCCTTGCTTCGGTTCTGATCATGGGCATCATCAACAACCTGCTGAACCTGCTGCGCATCACGGCTTACTACCAGTACGTTTTGCAGGGCGTGATTCTGATCGCGGCGCTCGCGCTCAGCGCGATCCGCTCAAACAAGTAAGGGGGGCAGCATAATGAAAGAAAAAGCTTCCGGATCCATCCGACTGCAAAAGGTGCTTCCCGTCATCCTGGTCTACGGCGTCATGATTCTGCTGGCGCTGGTCGCCAACTTCATCAACCGCGGCTTTCTGTCCACCGGAAACCTGTACAGCATCATGAAGCAGGTGTCCTTCCTGGGAATCGCCTGCATCGGCCAGACGCTGATCATCCTCACGGGTGGCATCGATCTCTCGCTGCGCTATGTGATCCTGCTGAGCAACGTCATGGCGGCGCAGATGATCAACGGCTTGGCAGATCGCACCTGGTCCACCTTCGGCATCATCATGGCCGTCTGCGTGCTGATCGGCATCGTCAACGGCGCCGGCGTCCATTATCTGAAAATTCCCGCAATGGTCATGACACTCGCCAGCGGCACCGTGTGCTACGGCATCACCATGCTGTACTGCAAGGGCGCTCCCGGCGGTCATGCATCCCCCATCCTTTCGGCAATTGCCAATGACAAGATCCTCGGCATCATGAACGGCGTGTCCATCGTATGGATCATTCTCTCGGCGGCAACCATCATCATGCTGAAATGCACCACCTTCGGCCGCAGCATCTATGCAATCGGCACCAATCCTGAGGCGACCCGCTATGCCGGCATCAATGCCGCGCGCGTCCTGATCACCGTATACGTCATCGCCGCGATCATGGCGGGCATCACCGGCTTCATGTTCCTCGGCTTCACCGAAAAGGGCTATCTCTCCACCGCGGCGTCCTACAACATGGATTCCATCGCGGCCGTCGTAATCGGCGGCACGAGCATCATGGGCGGCAGCGGCGGCTACGTGGGAACGATCGCCGGCGTCGGCATCATGATGGTTCTCAACTCCCTGATGACCATCCTGAATATGGCCGAGGCGGGCAAGCAGGTGGTGGAAGGCTTCCTGATCATCATTCTGCTGGTCGTCGTGTACGGACGCAGAAAGAAGCAGTAATTCGCATTTGCCGCGGGCAATCCCGTCCCGCATGCCCCTGGCAACAAATTCGGAAAGAAGGTAGATTATGGCTTACAGTTATCTTCCCGTTGAACAGACCCGCGCCTACTGCGAAGAAATCTTCCGCAGGCACGGATTCACCGACGAGGAATGCAGGCAGATCGTTGACGTCGTTCTGACCGCCGACCTGTTCGGCATCGAATCTCATGGCATTCAGCGCATGCAGCGCTATCACAGCTCCCTTGAGCGCAAGCTCGTGGATGTGAAGGCAAAGCCCGAGATCGTCTTTGAAACCAAGGTCAGCGCGGTCATCGAGGCCGACCGCACCATGGGTCAGACCACCGCGGTCAAGGCCATGAACATGGCCATCGACAAGGCCAAGGAGCACGGCTTCGGCGCGGTCACCGTGCGCAACTGCAATCACTACGGCATTGCCGGTTACTATGCGCGCATGGCGGTTCTGAACGATCTGATGGGCGGCAGCTCCACCAACACGGAGGCGATCGCCATTCCCACCTTCGGCAAGAAAGCGATGCTCGGCACCAGCCCGCTGGCGCTGGGCATGCCCGCCGATCCCTATCCGTTCCTGTTCGACGTGGCAACCACCGTGGTTCCCCGCGGCAAGATCGAAATCTACAACAAGCGCGGCAGTACGCTTGAGCCCGGCTGGGCAGCCGACGAATTCGGGCGCAGCTGCGGGGACGCTCAGCACGTGCTGGACAACATCAACGCAAAGCAATTCGGCGGCATCTTCCCCATCGGCGGCGAGACCATGTACACCGGTTCCCACAAGGGCTACGGTCTGGGCATCATCGCAGAGCTGTTCACCGGCATCCTTTCCGGCGGCGACACCTCGCCCCACGTCAAGAACGGCGGCATGGGAGATACCAGCTTCGGCTTCTTCGCCCTGGATTACGGCATGTTCGGCGACAAGAAGGAAATCAAGGCGCGCATGTCCACCCTGCTTCAGGAGCTTCGCGACAGCCCCAAGGCCGACGGACACGACCGCATCTACACCCACGGCGAAAAGGAAGTGGAATCCACCATCGAAAAGATGAAGACCGGCATTCCCGCAAGCGACAAGACCGTCGAGGAGCTGATCCACATCGGCAAGGATATGGGCCTCAGCTTTGAGGAATGGATCGACGCAAAACCCATGGACTGAAATTCAAGCACATAAAAGTCAATCAAGTGTTGGAAGGAGATCAACATGAAATACGACAGCAGGATCAACGAACTCAAAAATAAGCTTTACGCCGGCATCATTTCCGATGTTCTCGATCAGAAGGGCTACCGCAACCAGAGCCTGAGCAACGCAATCCACGGCCTGACCGACGACACCGTCATCTTCGGGCCCGCCTTCACCTCCATCGGCACCGAGCAGTATTCCATGCCGGAAGATCCGCTGACCGCGCAGTGCAAGGTCGTCGACCAGCTGGGCGAGAACGAAATCTATGTCCTGGTCATCCGCGGCAACTACAATTGCGCCGTGTTCGGCGAGCTGTTCGCCACCGCCGTCAAGGGCCGCAAGGGCGCAGGCGTTCTGCTGGACGGCTATGCGCGCGACATGAAGGCGCTGAAGGAAATGGACTTCCCGCTGTTCTACCGCGGCAAGGATCCCCGCACCTCCAAGGGCCGCTGCGAGATCAACGAGTGCCAGATCCCCGTTACCATCGACGGTGTCACCATCAACCCCGGCGATTACATCTTCGGCGACATCGACGGCGTCATCGTCATCCCGAAGGACATCGTTGAGGAGGTTCTCGACGCGGCGCTCGCAACCATCGAGCGCGAGGATGAGGTTCGCAACCGCCTGCTCAACGGTTCCTCCCTGCAGCAGGCCTACGCCGACATCGGCGCAATCTGACACACGCAAAACCATCAAACATATAAGGAGACGATTTCCATGGATGCAAAGAAGACTTGCCTGATCGTTATGCATTGCCAGAACGACATCGTGGATCCCAAGGGCCTGTACAGCGGAAGCGGCGCTTTCGCCGAGGTTTCCCGCCGCGGCACGCTCGACAAGATCAAAACCGCACTGGAAGCCGCCCGCAAGGCCGGCATGCAGGTGTTCTATGTGAACAACATGTTCTCCGAGGGCTATCCGGAGCTCGGCGACCACAACCTGCCGATCTGCACCGCCTCCCGCGAGACCAACTCCTTCCTGGTCGACACCTGGGGCACCACCAATCCCGACGTGATCAAGCCCGTCAAAGGCGACATCATCATCCGCAACACCAACACCTCTGCGTTCTCCTACACCACTCTGGACCAGATCCTTCGCGCGAAGGGCATCACCGAGCTGTATCTCGCGGGCGTGGCGACCAACTTCGTTGTCGACAGCACCGCGCGCTACGGTTCCGAGCTGGGCTACAACATCCACGTCGTCGAGGATCTGTGCGCTTCCTGGACGCAGGAGATGCATGAATTCGGAATCAAGTACATCCTCCCCCAGTTCGGCGAGGTCACCGATTCCGCCACAATGATCGCCCGCCTGCAGGAAGGCTGATGGAGGTACGCCATGCGTTTGAAAGATAAAGTCGCCCTCATCACGGGCGGTTCCTCCGGCATCGGCCTCGCAACGGTTCGCCGCTTTGCCGAGGAAGGCGCCAAGGTTGTATTCTGTTCCCGCAGAGCCCCGGAGAAGATTTCCGACTTCATGCAGGAGCTGAAGGACGCCGGCATCGACGCCAATGTTCGCTATGTTCAGTGCGATGTTTCCGACGAAGCACAGGTCAAGGCGCTGGCGCAGTATGTGAAGGATACCTTCGGCAACTGCGAAATCCTGTTCAACAACGCCGGCATTCATCTCGCGGGCAAGCTGCTGGAGACGCCCCCGGAGGCCTGGGACCGCATCATGGGCATTGACCTGCGCGGCGTCTATCTGGTGAGCTATTATATCCTGCCGCAAATGTTGGAAGGCGGTTGGGGCAGCATCATCAATATGTCCTCCGTTTCCGGTATCTGCGCCGATTACGCCATGTGCGCTTACAACACGGCCAAGGGCGCGATCACGAATCTCACCCGCGCCATGGCCCTGGATTACGCCGACTCCAACATTCGCGTAAACGCCGTATGCCCGGGCGTCGTCCGCACGGCAATCGCAGAGCACACCTTTGAATGCGTGCCCGGCTCCGAGGAGCTGTTCCGCCAGAATTACCCCACGCACCTGATCGCCGATCCCGTGGAGGTCGCCAACGCATGCGTCTTCCTCGGCGCCCGCGAATCCGACGCCATCAACGGCGTGAACCTTCCCATCGACGGCGGCATCACCTGTCATACCGGCCAGCCGCAGGTCGGAACCTACTGAAATGCATAAGGAATATTTGGCTGCAAGTCCAAACGGACTTACGCGGGATGAGTTCAGGGGAGCGCTTCAGCGCTCCCTTGAAGGCAGAGAGCTGAAAAAGGTTCTACTGCTCCCGCCGGATTTTACCCGTTACAATTCCAACTGCGGACTCGTCTGCAATCTGTACTATCACCTGCTCAGGGACGCGGGCGTTGAGGTGGACATCATGCCCGCCGTCGGTTCGCATTATGCCGTCACAAGGGAAGAGGCGGACATCATGTTCGGCGATATTCCCTATGAAGCGCTGCAGTACCACAACTGGCGCACCGACGTCGTCAGGCTCGGCACGGTCCCCGGCGATTATCTTGCCCGGCTCTCCGATGGCCTCTGGACGGAATCCATCGATGTGGAAATCGACCGGCGGGTTCTCGATCCCTCGTACGATCTGATCATCTCCATGGGCCAGGTCGTCCCCCACGAGGTCGTCGGCATGGGCAACTACACCAAGAATCTGTTCGTGGGCGTGGGCGGCAGCGATATGATCAACAAATCCCACATGCTGGGCGCCATCTACGGACTGGAGCGCATCATCGGCAGAGATCACACGCCCGTGCGCGATCTCTATGACTATGCGCTGGAGCACTTCCTCTCCGACCGCAAAATCCTGTTTGTGCAGACCGTGTGCACCGCCTCGGAAGGGGCCATCCACACCCACGGCCTGTTCATCGGCGAGGACAGGGACACCTTTGAGGCGGCGGTTGCGCTCGCCCTGCGCACCAACGTCACCTTTGTGGACACCGGCATCCGCAAGTGCGTGGCATATCTGGATCCGCTCGAATTCCGCAGCACCTGGGTCGGCAACAAGGCCATCTACCGCACGCGGAAGGCCATGGCGGACGGCGGCGAGCTGATCATCCTCGCCCCCGGCGTGCAGACCTTCGGCGAGGACAGCGTGATCGATCAGCTGCTGCGGAAATACGGCTATTGCGGCAGCGCGAAGGTGCTTGCGCATCTGAAGGATCCCGCCTGCGAGGATCTGCGCAATATGCAGAGCGTCTCCGCCCACATCATCCACAGCAGCGTGGACGGCCGCTTCAGGATTACCTATGCCGTTGCAAGGGATATGGTCGAGCCGGTCAAGGGCATCGGCTACAATGCCATGGACATCGAGGAGGCGCTCCGCCTGTACAATCCCGACCGCCTGTCCCCCGGCTATCAGACCATGCCCGACGGCGAGGAGATCTACTTCATCCCGAATCCCGCAATCGGCCTCTGGATCAACAGGGAAACATTTGAACGATAAGGAGGTTCTGCTATGCTTCTTGAACTCAGCTATCCCTTTGGCGTGGATCAGCCGAAGTGGCCCACCAATCCGCTCACTTCCTTTGTGCTGGACGCCAGCACAAAGCGCGGCGACATCAACAACTGCTCCACCATCACCCACCACATGCACAACGGAACGCATGTGGACGCGCCGCTGCACTTCAACCCCGACGGGAAATCCATCGATCAGATTCCGATCGAGGATTTCATGTATCGCGCGCCGCTCTGCGTAAAGATCCCGAAGGAGAAGGGCGGACGCATCCACGTTGAGGATCTGAAGCCCTATGAGGCGCAGCTGAAGGAGAGCGACATCCTGCTCGTCTACACCGGCTATGCGGATCTGCGCGCTTCCAGGCCCTCTGCCTTCATCGATGATTTCCCCTGCTGGGGCGTCGACGCCGCGGAGTACCTGCGCAAAGGCTTCCCGCAGCTGAAGGCCATCGCCATGGATGTGCTGAGCGTGGACAGCGCCGTGACCGGAGGCGCCGAGGGCTATCCCGCGCATCACGCCATTCTGGATACCGGCGCGGAGCATCCGGAGCGCACGCTGCTGATCTTTGAGGACGTGAACACCAAGAAGCTGTTTGAGCATGGCGGTCAGCCCAAGGCCATCTACGCCTTCCCCGTGCGCTTCACGGGACTTGAGGCCGCGCCCATCTCCATGGTGGCGGAATTCTGATCTTCTGAATAAAAATGGAACTGCACGGTCTGCGCGATCCGAAATCGCCCGCGCTGCAATGAGGTTAGCTATGTATTTTATTACCATCGATTGCGGGACAACGAATTCCCGCGTTTATGTTGTGGATGACAGGGGAAGCATCATTTCCAAGGCCACCCGCCACGTCGGCGTGCGCAACACTTCCATGACAGGTTCGCGCAAATGCCTGGAGGACGGTCTGCGCGAAGCCGTCACGGAGGCCATTGAAGCCTCCGGCATCGACCCGCATCAGTTCAAGGCGATCCTCTCCTCCGGCATGATCACCTCCGAGATCGGCCTGTGTGAGATCCCCCACCTCTCCGCACCCTGCGATGCGAACACGCTCGCGGCAAATCTGACGAAGGTCGAGAATGTTCACCTCACCGATTTCGACATTCCGGTCTACTTCGTCCGCGGCATCAAAAACGCCATGCCCGCCGTCGTGGAGGATACCTTCGCGCTCGTCGGCGAGCTGGATTTCATGCGCGGCGAAGAAGCGCAGATGGTTGGCCTGATGCGCGAACAGAAGGTTCAGCTCCCGGCAACCGTCGTGGTTCTCTCCTCGCACACAAAGTTCATTCCCATCAATGCGAAGGGTGAGATTCTGGGCAGCCTGACCACCACCAGCGGACAGGTGCATGAGGCGATCCTGAAGCAGACCTTCGTGGGCAAGTCCGTCGAACCGCAGGAGGGGGATGAACCCGAGCCCGAGGATTACTTCGATCCGCACATCGTTTCCACGGCGGCGGACTGGATCCGCGACGGCGGCATCCTCCGCTGCATGATGCTTCCCCGCTTCCTGGATGTGCTGCTGGACACCAAATGGTACCAGCGCAAGCACTTCTATGAGGCCCTGATCGCGGCGGAGGACATGATGTCCATCGGTGGTCTGGATCGCTTTGATCCCGTTTTCAAACAGCGCTTCATCTTTATCGGCCTCCCGGGGCGCTGCCGTCTGTACGAGTACGTCGTGCGGCAGAACCTCCCCGGCGCTGAAGTTCACTCCATCTGCGAAACGACCGCCATCGATAAGCTCAGCATTGACGGCGTGCTCGAAATCGCCAAGAAAGCAGGCATCTTCCATGAGTAAGTTCAAAATCGTCATCTCCGATTACTATTATGCCAACCAGAATCAGGAAAACGCCGTCTACGCCCGCCTGGGCGACGACGTGGAGATCGTGGATCTGACGAAGGTCGCGCCCGGCGGCATCTTTGAGCCGGATCAGCTGATCCCCCACATCGTCGACTGCGACGCGCTGGTCGTGCAGTTTGCCAAGGTTACGAAGGACGTCATCGCTGCGATGACGAAGTGCAAGGTCATTGCGCGCTATGCCATCGGCGTCGACAACATCGATGTGGATGCGGCCACCGAAAGGGGCATCTATGTCGCCAACGTTCCGGATTACTGCATTGACGAGGTTGCGAATACCGCCGCCGCGCACCTGCTGAACGCCATGCGCAAGGTTTCCTATGCGCGCGACCTGCTGCTGGACGGAAGCTTTACAATGCAGCGCATCCAGCCGCTTCGCCGCATCAAAAACGCGACGCTCTGCCTGCTGGGCTTCGGCAACATCGCCCGCGATCTGTACGCAAAGATGCGCCCGTTCTTCGGAAGGATCGTGGCCTTCGATCCCTACTTCACCGACCGCAGCGCATATCCCGACGTCGCTTTCATCGACGATCTGAAGGCAGCCGTCGCCGAGGCCGACGCGATCTCCATTCATGTGCCCCTCATGGCCTCCACCAGAGGCATGATTGACGCGGATGTGCTCGCCGCAGCGAAGGACGGCGTCGTGATCGTCAATACCGCCCGCGGCCCGATCATCGATGACAAGGCGCTGACCGCGGCGCTCGAAAGCGGCAAGGTTGCATTTGCCGGCCTGGATGTAATCAGCGGTGAGGATTTCGCCGCATCTCCCTATCTGCGCAATCCCAACGTCTGCCTCACGCCCCACTTCTCCTGGAACAGCGTTGAAGCCGGTCTTGAGCTGCAGAGAAAGACTGCGGAAAACGTGGTTACCGCCCTGCTGAACGGCGCGCCCCGCTGCCATGTGAACCTCCGCTGAACATAATCCGGCCCGGACGCAGCGTCCATTCCAATCGCACCGGCAGACTGCCATAGGGATGCCCGAACCGCACGGAGATTCGTCGGTTCGGGCATCCTTCGCCATATTTATGGCTGTTCAATGCGGTCTGAACGGCAGAACAAGGCCCGTCCCCGGAATGGGGACGGGCCTTCAGCTTGTCAAAAAAGACTTTTTGACAAGCTGGTGGACGGGGGAGTATCTCCCCCGCCACTGCCACCCCCTCCAGATTTTGCTTGAATTGCAAGCAAT
>SFNY01000058.1 GCA_004554085.1 Clostridiales bacterium
CGGCAGCGCCTACACCTACATCGGCTCCAGCGCCTGGGTCTCCCAGATTCAGGATCACCCCGTGCTGGATCCCAAGGCCCGCATCTTCAACTATCTGGACTCCGACGGCAAGGCCTGCCACGTGATCGGCAACGTGCAGACCGGCGCGGCGGCCTTCGACTGGGCGCGCAAGCACCTGCTGGGCAGTCAGGACGGTTCGCTGGACATCTCCCGGGTGGAGAACATGGCCCGGCAGATCCGTCCCGGCGCGGAGGGTCTGCTGTTCCTGCCCACGCTGATGGGCTCGCGCACGCCCTATTGGGATCCCAACACCCGCGGCGTGCTGATGGGCTTCAGCCTCTACCACGATTCGCGCCACATCGCCCGGGCGGTCTATGAGGGCATCGCCTTCGCACTGAACAGCTGCGCGGAGATCATCTCCGAGTACGGCACGCCCATCCAGTCCATGATGCTCACCGGCGGCGGTGCGCGCAGCGGCCTGTGGCCGGACATCCTTGCCGCCGTGTTCGGCATGACGACCAAGGTGCACCGGGCCCCCGGCGAATGCACCTCGCTGGGCGCAGCCATCCTGGCGGGCGTGGGCGCGGGCATCTTCGCCAGCTATGAGGACGCGGCCTCCGTCATCACCAGCCGCTCCACCCACCAGGTCAATCCCGGCTGGAAGCAGGTCTACGACGAAATCTATCCCATCTACAAGGACGTGTACGAGCGCGTCCGCCCGCTGAACGACCGCATCGCCGGTCTGGGAATCGGAGGTTGAGCATGGTTCGCACCGACAGCGAGGACTTTCAGGTCTACTTCAACCGGATCCGGCCCATCTATGCGGAGCTGTTCAACCTTGCCCACGCCGTGACCGGTGCAAGCGCTCAGGCGGAGTACAGCCTGCAGTACGCCATGCTGGAGTGCTGGAGCCTGGGCGAGCTGCCCTCCAGCCGCCACGGCTTCCGCGAGGCCCTGCGCAGCGCCACCCTGCACGCGGCGCTGAAGAATCCCGGCGACGCGGATGCTGAGGAGGACTGGGACGGCCTGCGCACGCCGTCAAACTCCGACGACCCCATCGCGCGGCTGATCGTCCAGGAGGGATCGGAGCTTCGGCGCATGCTGGCGCTGCGCTGCGGCTGCGGACTAAGTCTGCGCAGGAGCGCCCGCCTGGCCGGAGTGGAGTACCGCCGCGCGAAGCAGCTGTTTCAGCGCTTCGAGGCCCGCGCCCGACGCGCGCTGCCCCCGGCGGATCGCAGGCGCTTTGAGCTGCGCATCGCCCGCGCCGTCCGCAGCGGCCTGGCTCAGCCCAATCCGCTGGCCCCGGAGCTGAACAACATGCTGCGCACCTTCCAGATGGACGCGGCCTCGGTGGCGCGCTCCAGCCGCCTGCCCGGGCGCATCCTGCGCCTGATCGTGGCGGCGGTACTGACGCTCATGTGCATGCTGGTGTTCTGGCTTGCTGCCGTGCTGCTCCAGCCCGCCGTGCTGGAAGCGCCCGCCGCAACCAGCGCCGTCGAAACCGCCTTGCCCGACTGAAAACGCAAAAAACCACGTTCCAGCGCTGTGCGTCGGAACGTGGTTTCTTTTTGCTCTTATGCCGGAAGCTCGACGATCACCGGACGGCCGTCAGTTTCAACGATGCCGCCGCGAATCTCCACCGGAGAGCCGTCCAGCAGGTTTTCACAGGTGAGGTCGCCCTCGAAGTGCTCGACGGGCATCTTCACCGGCGCGCCCTTCAGGCTGAACAGCCCCAGATAGCGCCGTCCCTCGTCGCCGAGCTGGGCGCAGATCGCGTGCTGCGCATCGTCGGCCACCCCGCCGAACCAGCAGTCCGCCGGGAAGCGCTTCTTCAGCGCCGCAAGCCTGCGCAGCTCGTCTGAAATATCCCGTCCGTCCCAGTTCACCGGGTCGCGGTCGAACAGGCTGGGCTGGTTCGCATCGCAGCGCTCCTCCCCGGCGTAGAGCAGCGTCGCGCCCTTCTGGAAGAACAGCAAGGCGTGCCAGTTGGACAGTGCCACGGGATCAGAAACCCGGGATGCGATGCGGGGCTGGTCGTGGTTCTCCAGGCAGCGCAGCTTGATGTAGTTTTTCGGGAAGCTGATCTCCTGACGGTTCAGCGCCTCCACCCACTCGTGCAGCGGCCGCCTGCCCGCCCAGTAGTCGTCCAACAGCTCGCGGATGTCGTAGTCGTACTCCAGATCGAAGGCGGCGTAGCCCTCCGCGTCGGAATAGATCATCTCCATGCCCTCCCGCCGCGCGGCGAGCTGGAAGCTCATGTGCACGCTCTCGGCCAGCCAGATCAGATCGGGGTTCACCTCCGCGCAGGCGCTGCGGGCCTCCTCCCAGAACGCCACCGGCACCAGCGAGGCCACATCGCAGCGGAAGCCGTCCACGATGCCCGCCCACATCCTCAGCGACTCAATCTGGTAGTCCCACAGGCCGCGCACGCGATAGTCCAGGTCGATCACGTCCGCCCAGTCGCCGAAGCGGTTGCCGAAACCGCCGTCCGGCTTGTGATAGAAGAATTCCGGGTGCGTATTGCGCAGCGTGGAATCCGGCGAGGTGTGGTTGTACACCACATCGATCATGCACTTCATGCCGTTTGCGTGGATCGCGTCCACCAGATGGCGGAAGTCCTCCATCGTGCCGTACTCCGGGTTCACCGTGCGGTAGTCCTTATTGGCGTAGGGACAGCCCAGGCTCCCCTTCTTGCCCTCCACCCCGATGGGATGGATGGGCATCAGCCACAGGATGTCCGTGCCAAGGGACCGGATGCGGGGCAGGTCACTTTCCAGCGCCCGGAAGGTTCCCTCCTTCGTATGATTGCGCACGTACACGGAGTAGATCAGCGCATTGCGCAGGGAAAGATCAGTATTGCGTGCCATATTGCACCTCCGAATTTGTCAATCGTCCATCAGCTCCAGCACCACGCTGTCCTGAAGCTCCAGTCCCACGGGCGTGAGCCGCAGAAAGCCGCCCACGATTTCGATCAGGCCGTAATTCTCCAGCTTCCGCAGCTGCCGTGCGTGGGTGCTCTCAAAGTCCTCGCCAAACTCCGCGCTCCAGCGCGCCAGATCCAGCCCCCGCAGCGTGCGTGTGGAGAGCATCAGCACCTCCTCGCGATGGTCGCGCAGGCTGCGCACCGTCCGTTCGCACATGCGCTCCCCGGACAGGTAACGTTCCAGCTCCGGCGGATTGGAGAAGCGCTCGTTCTCCACCAGCGAGTGCGCCGCACTCCCCAGGCCCAGGTAGTCGCCGTCCTGCCAGTAGGTCAGGTTGTGGCGGGACTCGAAACCCGGCACGGCGAAATTGGAGATCTCGTAGCGCGCAAAGCCCGCCTCCGCCAGCTTATGCACCGCCAGGCGCTGCATCTCGTTCACCAGATCGTCATCGGGGATGTGCGCCTCGCTGCGCGCCACCCTTCGCTCCATCTCGGTGCCCGGCTCCACGATCAGGCTGTAGGCGGAGATGTGCTTGACCGGCAGAGCGACCGCCCGGGCGAGGGTCTCCGACCACTGGGCCATGCTCTGCCCCGGCAGGGCGTACATCAGGTCGATGCTGAGGTTATCAAAGCCCGCCTCCGCCGCCATGCGCACCGCATCCACGGCCTGCTCCGGCGTGTGGATGCGGCCAAGGTTGCGCAGGAGATCCGCATCGAAGCTCTGCACGCCGATGGACAGCCGGTTCACGCCCGCGCGGCGGTAGGCCTCCAGCTTATCCGCCGTCAGCGTGCTCGGATTGGCCTCCAGCGTGATCTCGCAGTCGGCTGAGAGGGGCAGCAGCCGCCGCAGGTGATCCAGCACATCCGCGATGTACGCCGCAGGCACCAGCGAGGGCGTGCCGCCGCCGAAAAAGACGCTGCGCGCCTCGTAAGCGCGCAGGCGATCCGCCCAGGCGTCCATCTCGGCACGCAGGGCGGCAAAGTAGTCCTCCCACGCATCCTCCCGGCCCGCAAAGGACGCAAAGTCGCAGTAGGCGCACTTGCGGGCGCAGAAGGGCACGTGGATGTAGATTGCAAGGGGTTTCATCGTTTCTATCCTCTGATGCGTCACTTCCGCCGCTTATGCCTGCGACGGCGCTTCCTCGCGCGCTTCTCCAGCGCCAGAACGGCGATTCCCAGCGCCACCGCGCCGCCCAGCATCCCCAGCAGCAGTCCCATGCCGCCGGGTGCGCTCTGCTCCGCAGCGGGAACCGGCTCCGCCGTGGGCGCGGCGGTAACCTCCACCGTCAGAAGCGGCAGCACGATCTGCGCCGTGGGTTCCGCTGTGGGAACCGGCGTGGGGATGATTTCGGGGGTGGGTGTCGGCTCCGGCGTTGGGGTGATTTCCGGCGTGGGCGTGGGGATGTTCTCGAACATATCGTTGATGCCGCTGTCCAGACCCACGGTGCTGAAGTACAGCCCGAAGCGGGCATTGTCGTACTTGCCGCCGTCCTCGACCTGGAAGTACTTCTGCTGCGAGGCGTGCTCGGCATAGCCCAGCTGCGCCACTTCCAGCGGCGTGCGCCCGTTCAGCTCCGCAAGCGGAACCTTCCAGGGCATGTCGAGCTGGTTCTCCCCGTAGAGGTGGATGTAGAGCTTCTTCACCTGCCAGATACCGTACTGGGCGGCGGTCTCGGGGAAGCGGGTCGCGTCCGCAGCCGCGTCGATGGCCTGCTGCATCAGTCGGGCGGTGATCTTGTGCTGGTTGTGGCCGTACTCGCCGTCGAAGTCGTGGGTGACGATCACCTCGGGCTTGTAGCGGCGGATGCGCGCCACCAGCTCCTCCAGGACGTGCTCCTCGCCGCCCCAGAGCTTCAGGCCCTCCTCGATGCTCTTCACGCGCTTGTCCTTCAGGTTGATGAAGTCGGGATAGTCCCGAACGCCCATCATCCAAAGCCCGTTGAGGGCCTCCTGGCGGCGGTATCGTCCGCAATCCGCCATGTAGACCACCACGGTGGGGCGGTTCTGGGCCACGGTGTAATAGGGAATCATGCCGCCAAAGTAGATCAGCTCATCGTCCTGATGGGTGGAGACCACCATCAGCTCCGCCTTCTCCACCGGAGGATTCCAGACATGCACGCCCTCCGGCAGCTCGCCCGGGCCGTACACGCGCAGCTCGGCGATGTCCTGATCCGGCGCGTTCAGCTGCAAAAAGACGTACTTCGTCTCCGGCAGCAGATCGACGCAGGTCTCGACGCTGGGAAAGGTAAAGCTCTGATCCCGCGTGCGCAGCAGGTTGCGCTCCTCGTCGTACTCCTCCACCTGATAGGCGCTGGGCTCGAAGTCCCAGCCGATTTGCAGCGTGCCTCCCGCAACGCTGTCAGGCAGCTCGACTCCCAGTCGCGCATCGCTGCCCGCATATGTCCAGCTGGATCGGAAGCTGTCATCGGTCAGGTTCCCCTTCTTGCCCGCGCTCACCCAATAGCTGCACTGGCGAGTAATCTCCGCAGCCTCCGCGAGGCATGTCGAGCCAAACAGCAACAGCGCAAGCAGCAGCGCCGCGAGTCCTCTCCAAATCTTCATTCTGTACAATTCTCAGTCCATCTTCAGAACCGCCATGAACGCCTCGCTGGGCACGGACACGGTGCCCACCTGGCGCATGCGCTTCTTGCCTTCCTTCTGCTTCTCCAGCAGCTTCTTCTTGCGGGTGATATCGCCGCCGTAGCACTTGGCCAGCACGTCCTTGCGCAGGGCCTTCACCGTCTCGCGGGCGATGACCTTGCCGCCGATGGCCGCCTGAATCGGAATTTCGAACATCTGCCGCGGAATGGCCTCCTTCAGCTTCTCCGCGATGGAGCGCCCCCTCGGATAGGCCCGGTCGCGGTGCACGATGATGGACAGCGCGTCGCACTGGTCGCCGTTGAGCAGCATGTCCAGCTTCACCAGATCGCTCCTGACGTAGCCCTTGAGCTCGTAATCGAAGGAGGCGTAGCCCCGCGTGCGGCTCTTGAGCTGGTCGAAGAAGTCGTAGATGACCTCGTTGAGGGGCATGTCGTAACTGAGCAGCACGCGGCCGCCCTCGATGTACTTCATGTCCCGGAAGATGCCGCGCTTGTCCTGGCACAGCTCCATGATCGCGCCCACATAGTCCTGGGGCGTGATGACGGACGCGTCCACGAAGGGCTCCTCCATGGATTCGATCTCCTGCACCGGCGGCAGGTTGGTGGGGTTGTCGATCATCACCTGGGTGCCGTCGGTCTTGTTGACCTTGTAGACGACGCTGGGCGCGGTGGTCACCAGATCCAGGTCGAACTCGCGCTCCAGACGCTGCTGAATGATCTCCATGTGCAGAAGGCCCAGAAAGCCGCACCGGAAGCCGTAGCCCAGCGCCACGCTGGTCTCCGGCTCGTAGGACAATGCCGCGTCGTTCAGGCGCAGCTTCTCCAGCGCGTCGCGCAGGCTCTCGTAGTCCGCGCCGTCGGCGGGATAGATGCCGCAGTACACCATCGGCAGCACCGGCTTGTAGCCCGGCAGCGGCTCCGAGGCCGGAGCGTCCGCCAGCGTGATGGTGTCGCCCACGTGCACGTCCGCGATGTCCTTGATGGACGCAGCGATGTAGCCCACCTCGCCGGCGCGCAGCTCGTCCTTCGGGGCGTAGCCCAGCGGGCGGTACGCGCCCACCTCGGTGACCTCAAACTCGCACTTTCCGGCCATCATGCGGATGCGGTCGCCCACCTTCACCCGGCCGCTCTTGAGCCGCACCGAGGAGATCGCGCCGCGATAGTTGTCGTAATAGGAATCGAAGATCAGCGCCTGAAGCGGCCCGTCCACATCGTCCTGCGGCGCTGGGATCTTCTCGATCACCGCCTCCAGCACATCCTCGATGCCGATTCCCTGCTTGGCGGAGATCAGCGGACAGCCCTCGGTATCCAGGCCGATCTCATCCTCGATCTCCTGCTTCACCACCTCGGGCTGGGCGCTGGGCAGGTCGATCTTGTTGATGACGGGCAGGATCTCCAGATCGTGCTCCAGCGCCAGATACCGATGCCCTGGGAGGCGTCCACCACAAGGATCGCTCCCTCGCAGGCGGCCAGCGCGCGGGAAACCTCATAGTTGAAGTCCACATGGCCGGGGGTGTCGATCAGGTTCAGCTCGTAGGTCTTTCCGTCCTTCGCGGTGTAGTTCATGCGCACGGCCTTCGATTTGATGGTGATGCCGCGCTCCCGCTCCAACTCCATGGAATCCAACACCTGATCGGTCATCTCGCGCAGCTGCATCGCACCCGTCTTTTCCAGGATGCGGTCCGCCAGCGTGGATTTGCCGTGGTCGATGTGGGCAATGATGCAAAAATTGCGTATTCTGCTCTGATCAAATTCGGACATATGGAATCCTCCGCCTATCTATTCATTTTAATGATACAGGATTCCAATGTAAAAATCAAGTCCACCCCGAGGTTCAGGGTGGACTTTCGCGTTCAAATATGCACTTTTCAGCCGGGAATTCAGGCGGTCTTTTTCTTGCCCAGAATCAGCTGGAGCACCACGCCCAGGGCGATCAGCGCGAGGCCGATCACGTCCGTCAGCGTGCCGGGAACGATCAGGCACATGCCACCGGCGATGGTCAGCACGCGCTCGACCACGTTCATCGGCCGCACCAGATAGCCGCTCAGGCCCGCTGCAACGCCGACCATGCCGATGGTGGCCGTCAGCGCAATCAGGATCACGTCGTACCAGACCACGTCGCCCACGAAGAGGATCGACGGGCTGTAAGCGAACACGAAGGGAATGATGAACGCCGCAATCGCCAGCCGCGTGGCCGTGATGCCGGTCTTCATCGGATTGCCCTTCGCAATGGCCGAGCCTGCGTAGGCCGCCAGCGCAACTGGCGGCGTGATATCCGCCACGATGCCGAAGTAGAACACGAAGAAGTGGGCCGCGATGGTGGGAATGCCCATCTTGATGAGGATCGGCGCGCAGGTGGAAGCCATGATGCAGTAGTTCGCGGTGGTGGGAACGCCCATGCCCAGCACGATGCAGCACAGCATGGTCAGCACCAGTGCCAGCAGCGAGGAGGAGCCGGAGATGCCCACGATGATGTTGATGAGCTTGGAAGCCAGACCGGTGACGGTGAGGCAGCCGGCGATGACGCCCGCGATGCCGCAGGCCACGGCCACGGTGATCACGCCGCGTCCGCCGACCTCCAGGGAATCAAAGATGCTCTTGGCGCTGAAGCCGCCGTCCGCGCCGAAGGTTGCCGCAACCACGCCATGCTTGAGCTGCTCGCCCGACTTCTTCGCGCGCAGGTAGCGCAGGAGGTTATTGATGAAGCCCACCGCGATTGCCGCCAGGATGGCGATGGCTGCGGAGAACTGCATGGTCTTGGTGTTGCTGCACACCAGGTAGATCAGGATAATCAGGGGCAGCAGCAGGTAGCTGTCCTTGATGAGCTGGCGCATGCGGGGCAGCATCTCCTTTGGAATGCCCTTCAGGCCCAGCTTCTTGGCCTCCAGGTGCACCGCGATGAAGATGCCCAGGAAGTACAGCACCGCCGGCAGGATCGCGCGCACGATGATGTTGGAGTAGGGCACGCCCACATACTCCGCCATCAGGAAGGCCGCAGCGCCCATAATGGGGGGCATGATCTGACCGCCGGTGGAGGCGGAGGCCTCGACAGCGCCCGCGAACTCCGCGCGATAGCCGGTCTTCTTCATCATCGGGATGGTGACGGAGCCGGTGGTAACGGTGTTGCCCACGGAGGAGCCGGACACCATGCCGCACAGCGCCGAGGACACGACCGCGACCTTCGCCGGGCCGCCCGCGAAGCGGCCGCAGAGGCTGTTCGCCAGACTGATGAAGAAGTCGGAAATGCCGGTGCGCTCCAGGAACGCGCCGAAGATGATGAATACGACGATGTACTTGGAGCAGACGTTGATCGGAGTGGAGAGCACGCCGCTGTCGCCGTAGAACAGCTTGTAGACCACCAGTGGAATGCCGCCCTTGTTCCAGAGGGTCACCAGGGTATAGATCATGAACACGCCCGCCACGCACAGAATCGGCAGACCCACGCTGCGGCGGCACAGCTCGGCAAGCACCAGCATGCCGATCGCGCCGGTCACGATGTAGAACATATCCTTGGTGATGCGCATGTTCAGCTTCACCACGGTCTGGGCGTTGAAGGTGTAGAACAGGAACGCAGCCGCACCCAACACCATCAGCACGATATCATACCAGGGCATGTAATTGACCCGCACCTTGCCCTTCTTGGCCGGGTAGGTCAGAAAACCGATGAGCACCACCAGTCCCAGGAAGGAGGACAAGCGTATCTGCTCCATGAAGTTTGCAAACAGGGTCACATAGATGCAGAAGAGCGCAAAGAGCACCGTCAGACTGTTGACGATGATCCTGGGAACGCCCTCCCACACGCGCGTGTTCGACTCGCGGTCGAACTTGCGCATGATCGCATCGACTTCCGCAGCCGAGCCAACGTCTGCGTCCGCAGCGCCGGGGGCCGAGCCGATGATCTTCGGGTCCTTATCGGGGTCTCGCTTCATATTGTCTCCTCCCATGACCGGAAAGAATCCGCCAAATTTTCCAAAATGCCGCCGATACATGACGGGGGACTATGGCGAAACGCCTTCGCCGTAGTCCCCCTGTTCTATCTCCGCGCTTTGCACGCGCGGTCAGCGTTCCTTATTCGGCAACCGTGATGCCCTTCTCGGCGAAGTACTTGGCAGCGCCGGCAGCATAGGGCAGACCGCACTCAGAAGCGTACTCCAGATTCAGCTCCAGGCCCTTCGCATGGGCGGCGGCGATCTCCTCGGTGTTCTCGAAGATGGTGGAAACGATGGTGTAGGCCTCCTCGTCGGTCACATCGGCGTTGGCGATGATGATGGCCTTGACCGCCACGGTGGTCACGTCCTCGTCGATGCCCTCATAGGTGCCGGCGGGGATCACGCACTCGGTGTAGGCGCCGTTGAGCTCCTTCAGCTTCGCAACGTGCTCTGCATCGCAGCCAACCAGGTAAGCGCCCTTGGTCGCGCACAGATCGACGACGGCGGTGGTGGGAGCGCCCGCGACAACGAAGGCAGCGTCAATCTTGCCGTCCTTCAGCGCTTCGGCGGAGTCCGAGAAGGAGAGGTACTGGGGATTGATGTCCTCTTCGGTCATGTCATAGGCGGCCAGGAAGTCCATGGCGTTGAAGTATACGCCGGAGCCGGCAGCGCCGATGGAGACGTTCTTGCCGCGCAGGTCATCCATGCTCTTGATCTCCGGATTGCAGGTGACCAGCTGCACGGTCTCGTTGTACAGGGCGGCCAGCGCCTTGAAGGAGGTGATGGGAGCGCCTTCATACTGCTCGAAGCGGATGCCGTTGTAGGCGTAGTAGGCAACGTCGCTCTGCACGAAGCCCAGCTGTGCGAAGCCCATGTCCAGCATGTCGATGTTGGCTGCGGAGCCCTCGCCGGCAACTGCGGTCACCTGAACGTCGGTGTTGTCGCTGATGTACTGAGCCAGCACGCCGCCGAAGGCGTAGTAGGTGCCGGAGGTGCCGCCGGTGGTGAACTGCAGCTCTGCCATTGCGGACGCGCAGCTGAATACCATGACCAGTGCAATCAGAATCGCCAAAGTCTTTTTCATTGTAGTTTTCCCCCTTGAAAATTTGGGCATGTGAAATTTCTCAACCACAACCCATTTTTTCATATTATACCGCAATTCTCTTCGCCTGACAATAGTGAATCGAGTTTTTGAATGTAAATTATTGCATATTACGTAAAATCCAACGTCAATTTGTGTTTTTTTGCACTTTCCCCCATCCCCCAATGCACATTTGCATCGTTTTAACGCAAAAAGAAAGGCTGTAACATCCGCCCGCACGCAATTCTGATATATGCGGAAAGGCCGACGGACTTGAACGCCGCCGACCTTTCCTGAAATATCCGTATTGTACGCTCCGCTCAGAGGCGATCCGGATAGGCGCCCTGGGCGATCAGCGCGCGAATCCGCTGCTGGGTGTTCGCTTTGTCTAGAGCGTAGGTCATGCCGAACCACTTGTCGTGGGTGGGCAGCACCTGCACGCTTCCCTCGCCGCTGCGGATCAGCCTGCTCACGATCGAGGGCAGCAGGAACTCGGAGGTCACGTCATCCCCGGACAGCCGCTCCAAAAAGCGCGGGAACTGCTCCTCCAGATAGCCGATGAACGAAGCCGGCAGGCCCCAGATGTTCATCGAAACCGCCTCGCCGCCGTCCAGTTCGCGCACGCCGTCCTCCGCCTCCACGCAGGGCCGCCCGTCGCGCAGCAGGATGCCGCGGGTCTCCCGAATCTCGTCGAGCTTCCCGTCCGCATCCACCTTGCAGATGCCGCGGGTCACGGCGCCGCTCTCCGAGAGCGTGTTGCCCAGCACGTAGCCCGCCATGCAGCAGTCCAGCTTCCTCTCATCCCGCGCGTCCGCGCTGATGTAGCCGTGAATCTGCCGGAAGGCCTCCGCGCCATAATAGTCGTCCGCATTCAGCACGCAGAAGGGCTCGTGAATCACCTTCCTGCACGCCAGCACCGCATGTCCCGTGCCCCAGGGCTTCTTCCGCCCCTCCGGCAGCGCGATGCCCTGCGGCACGTCCGCCAGATCCTGATAGACGTACTCCACGTCGCACTTCTTCTCTACGCGCCGTCCCACGCCGTCGCGGAACATCTGCTCGATGTCC
This sequence comes from Clostridiales bacterium, assembly GCA_004554085.1. Taxonomy (GTDB): domain Bacteria; phylum Bacillota; class Clostridia; order Christensenellales; family Aristaeellaceae; genus SFTH01. Next base: position 11,599 of record SFNY01000058.1, read on the forward strand.
CGACGGATGATGAAGACCACGCGATCGAAGCCCGCCTGCAGCGCGTCGTGCACCGCGTACTCCATCAGCACTTCTCCGTTCGGCCCGACGGGTTCAATCTGCTTGACGCCACCGCCGAAGCGCGACCCAAAGCCTGCGGCCATAAATGCCAATGTCGTCCTCTTCATAGGATGTTCTTCCTCTTCACTTCCTCGTATTTATGCGGACACAGCCGCATTGTTAATTTTATTATAACATACAATTCTGCAAACTGCAAGTGTTGCGCGGTAATATGTTGGCCTGAAGCGCGTAAAAGCGGTCAAAACAGGAAAATGCCCCCGGTTTTTCCGGAGGCAACGCAGTTTTCGATTGGAATTGCATTATTTCCACTTGGGATTGTCGATGATGGTGGGCTTGCCGTCGCGCTCCACCAGCAGCTTGCGATAGCCCTTCTCCTCGATGGTGCCGTAGTTGTGGCCCGCATCCGCGCGGAACACGAAGAAGGTGACCAGCGGCTCGTCGGGGCTGACGTTGATGGAACGGTGGGCATAGCGCTTCGGAACGTACACCGCCTTGCCGGCCTCCAGCTCCAGCGCACGCCAGTCTCCCTCCGGGCTCTCCAGCAGCATGTAGCCGTGGCCGCTGAGGCAGTAGTACACCTCGCCGGTCTCCAGGATGGTGTGGAAGTGGCCCTTGGTCATGAAATACTCGTCGCCCACCTTGCCGGGATAGCAGATGGAGCAGCCGAAGGCCAGATCGCCCGGATGCTCCGGAACCGGCATGCCGTGGAACTCGTAGACCATCGGATTCCCCTCGGCAATCATCCTCTCCTCCGCCGCAGAATCCGCAAACATGCCCTTCATTTCCGACAGATAGCGCTTGCCGGTCTCCAAGTCCGGGCTGAGGCCGGTCTTCAGGTCGAACGCCATGGTGAAACCCTTTTCAAAATCGAACTTGAGATCGCTGGGATTAAAATCCATATGGTTCTCCTCCTGTCCAATCGTATTTTCACGCCGCACGGCGCATGTTTTGTCTGCAATATATCATTATGTAATGACAATAACAGTATAGCCCGAACGCCCGGATTTGTCAACCGAAAACTGTGCGAGTCCGCCGCAGCCGGCAATCTTCCGCTGTATCTTGAAAAAGGGAAGCAAGCTTGCTATAATAGGGACAGCAATGTCATTACAATGCGCGCGAAAGGGGCGAACCCATGAAAACTGTACAGACCGTATGCGGCCCCGCGCTCCCGTCGGAGCTGGGCCATTTCCAGATGCACGAGCACCTGTTCGTCGCCGAAGGCCCCGGCACGCAGCGCTTCCCGGCGCTGCTGGCCGACGACTGCGAGCGCTCCGCGCAGGAGGCCGCGCGCTACGTCTCCCAGGGCGGCGGAGGCTTTCTGGACGCGCAGCCCGTGGGTGCCGGTCGCAACGCCGCCATGCTGCGGGAAATCTCCCGGGCGTCCGGCGCAAAGATCGTCTGCGTGACCGGCTATCACCTGCCCCACTTCTACCCGGAGGAACACTGGATTCACTCTGCGGATGAGCGCGCACTGTTCGCCCGCTTTCGCGACGAGCTGCAAAACGGCTGCGTGGAGTGCCGCGAGGTTCGGCCCGGCGCGGTGAAGGCAGCCCTCGGCAGGAAGGGTCTGGATGCGCGCGCGGAAGTAAAGCTGCGCGCCGCAGCCCGGGCCGCGGCGGAGGCGGACGTGCCCATCGTGATTCACACGGAGAAGGGCGCGGGTGGCGTGGAGGCCGTGCAGCTCTGTCGGGAAGCCGGACTGAGCCCCGCGCGCATCCTGATCTGCCATGTCGACCGTCAGGCGGACGATTTCGCGCCCCACGACGCCATCGCTGCGACCGGCGCGATGCTGGAGTACGACACCATCGGCCGCCTCAAGTATCACGACGATGCGTCGGAGATCCGGCTGATCCGGCACATGATCGAGGGCGGGCATCTAGAGCAGCTGCTGCTGTCGCTGGACACCACGAACCAGCGCCTGTCCACCTACGGCGGCGAGATCGGCCTGGACTACATCCTGAACTGCTTCCTGCCCGCACTGCGCGAGGCGGGTGTTCCGGAGGAGCAGATCCGCAGCATGACCATCGAAAATCCGCGGCGGGCCTTCGCCTGACGCGAACGGAAACCATCGCCAAAACCATGAGGAGGTAAGAGAAATGAACCGCGCTGACAGCTTTCGCAACAATGTGACCGGCATCCAGCACTTGGGCATCCCCACCGGCGACCTGAACAAAACCATCGAATTCTATCAGGGCCTCGGCTTCGAGGTCATCTGGCAGAATCCCGGCGAGGTGGCCTTCCTGCAGAACGGCACGCTGGTGATCGAGACCTACGCCGTGGAGGAACCGGCCATGAAGAGCGGCGCCATCGACCACGTGGCGCTGAACGTTCAGGACATTGAGGCCGCCTGGAGGGACGCGCAGGCCTGCGGCTACGAGACCGAGGACACCGCCATCAATTTCCTGCCCTTCTTTGAAAATGGCGTGAAATTCTTCACCATCATCGGCCCCAACCGGGAGAAGGTGGAGTTCAACCAGTTCCTGTGATGCAGGAAACGCAGAGGCGGCGCGATCATTTGATCGCGCCGCCTCTGTTTTGTATCTACTTATTATAGTGTGAAAAATTATTCCGCCTCGAGCTCAATGGACGCGCTGGTGACCAGGCCGGGCTCGTCCGCATCCTCGATGCTGCAATAGATCCTGCTGTCGTCGCGCCAGACTGAGATCGTCACCGCGTCGCCGTGGTTGGTGAAGCGGAAGTCGATCAGCTGGCTGTAATCGGCGATCACCGCGTCCTCGGTATCGGGCACGTATTTCTCGCAGAAGTCGGATCCGTAGGTGCGCTTCTCGACGACCTCCATGCTGTCCATGTTCTTGATCGCCAGATAGATCGTGGTGGCAACCTGCGCCACCCCGCCACCCACCACCGCAACGCCGCGCCCGTTGGGGGCCTCGCGGTAGCCCCGCTCCTCAGAGCGCGCACCGACGGCCGCGTTGAAGGAGAAGGTCTCGTTGGTTCCAAGCTCCATATCGTTGATGGAGGCGATGCACACATCCAGGTTGGACAGGTAGTTGTCTCCGTCCACCGTGATGGGTGTGAACACCTCCGCCAGTGCGCCGCCGGTCAACGCGAAGATCGCGAGCGCCAGGGCCAGCGCAAGAATTCGTTTCATTGTGATGTCCCTCCCTTGAGATACCGGAGTAGATTACCACAATGTATCGCTTCCATCAACGAAATATTCGTGTCATTTGGATTAAGTTCTCGGCAATTCAGACTTTTCTGTTAAAACTTGCGCACAAAATACAAGATCCAGCTCACGCTCTCCCGCAGCCGGGCCTTGACGCGCTTGCGCAGCCTCGGGTTGGATTTCGCCGCAGCGCCGCAGGCGTTCATGCTCATATCCCGGGCCAGCCACAGCGCGCGCTGCAAATGATAGTCGCTGGTGACGAGGATGACGCTGCGCCAGCTGTGCACCGCCATGATCCGAGATGCGTTGCGCAGGTTCTCCACGGTGTTGACCGACGCATCCTCCAGATGCAGCCGATCACGGGGCACGCCCAGCTTCTCCAGCTGCGCCGCCATCGCGGAGGCCTCGGCGCAGGGCTCGTCGCCGCCGCGACCGCCGCAGAGGATCAGCTCCCCGGCGAACCCGTCGCGCCACAGCTCCCGGGCCCGGTCGCAGCGCCAGAGCAGCGTTTTGCTCAGATGGCCGTCCGGGTACACCTTCGCGCCCAGCACCACGATGCAGTCCGCCGCATGCACATCGCGCCGACGGTGGGCACAGATGCACACCGCTGCGCACACAATGCAAAAAAAGAGGGCCGCCGCGCCGGGAATCGCCCACAGCCAGCTCATGGCTGGGCCTCCCCGCAGCGCCGCACGCCCGTCACATGCCGCCCGCAGCTCTCCAGCTCGATTTCCTCGCCCGGCTCCGGAATCTGATCGGCGTGATCCGCGTTCACATAGAAGATGCGGCTGTCGCCGTCATCCAGGCACACCTGCAATTCCCGCACCCGCGCGCCGTCCTGCATCTCAGGTTGCTCCTTCAGTAAGTCCACCGTGCAGATCACGCAGCGCCGCAGGCCGCTGTCCAGCTCCCGCAGGAATCTTCGATAGCGCAGCGCAGGCCACAGGCACAGATCCCCCAGAAACAGCGCGGTGACAAAGCCCAGCAGCAGCGCCGCCAGCATCGCCCAGCGCCAGCCCAGCAGAATTCCCGCGACATAGGCAGCCAGCAGCGCAAGCTCCGCGCCGCCCAGAATCAGCATCCACTTGCGTGCAAGCTGCTCCGCGCGTCGCCGGTCTTCCTGCGTGTACAGGGAATTCACAGCTTGCCCTCTCCGGCCATCTCCAGCACCTCCCAGATGCGCTGCAGATCGTCCGAACTGTAATAGAACAGCGTCAGCTTGCCGCTGTCCTGGGTGCCGTCCAGCTTCGCGCGCGTGCCGAACAGCTCCCGCGCCATGCCCTCCAGGCGGCTGAACTGCTGATCCCGCACCTTCACCGGCTTGGGTTCCTCCTGCTTCACCGGCTGAGCGCAGATGCGCTCCAGCTGGCGCACCGACCAGCCCTGCTGCACGGTGAGGTTGGCAAGCTGCACCTGGCGCTTTTTGTCCACCGTCACCAGCGCCCGCGCGTGGCCCGCAGACAGCTTGCCCTCGATCAGCAGCTGCTGCACGCTTTCCTCCAGCGTCAGCAGGCGCAACAGGTTCGCCACCGCCGGGCGGCTCTTGCCCAGGCGCTCGGCAACCTTCTCCTGGGTCAGGCTGCTCTCCTCCATCAGGCGCTTCACGCCCAGGGCCTCCTCGATGGGATTCAGATCGTCGCGCTGCAGGTTCTCAATCAGCGCAGCCTCCAGGCGGCGCTGATCGTCCCAGTTGCGCACGATGGCCGGAATCTCCTCCAGCCCCGCCATGCGCGACGCACGGTAGCGGCGCTCGCCCGCGATGATGCTGTACCGCTCGCCGCTCTCCGCCACGATGATCGGCTGAATCACGCCCACCGATTCAATGGACGCGGCCAGATCCCGCAGCGCATCTTCGTCAAAGGTTCTGCGGGGCTGATCCCGGTTGGGATCGATCAGGCGAATGGGCAGCATGCGCACCGCATCCCGAACCTCCTCCTGCTTCGGTTCCGGCTCCGGCGCAGCCTTCGGCTGCTCCACGACGTCGTCGCCCAGCAGCGCGCCCAATCCGCGGCCCAGTCCGCGCTGTACCTTCTTCGCCATGCCTTACACCCCTTTCCTCTCAATCAGCTCCTGCGCCAGCTCCCCGTACGCCTTCGCGCCGATGCAGCGCGGGTCGTAGAGGTGAATGGGCAGGCCGTAGCTCGGCGCCTCGCTCAGGCGCACGTTTCGCGGAATCATCGTCTCAAACAGCTCGTTCGGGAAGTGGCTGCGCACCTCCTGCACCACCTGCGCGCACAGGTTCGTGCGTGAGTCAAACATCGTAAGCAATATGCCCTCGATGGACAGATTGGGGTTGAGCTTCTTGCGCATGAGCTTCACCGTGTTCATCAGCTGGCCCAGGCCCTCCAGCGCGTAGTATTCGCACTGAATGGGAATCAGCACACTGTCGGCAGCGGTCAGGGCGTTGATCGTCAGAAGGCTCAGCGACGGCGGGCAATCGATCAGGATGGCGTCGTAGTCCCCGCGCACCGCCTGAAGTGCGTCCTTCAGCAGCATCTCGCGGTTCTCCACGCCCACCAGCTCGATCTCCGCGCCCGCCAGCTCGATGGCCGTCGGGATCAGATCCAGCGTGCCGAAGCCCGTGGGGAGAATGGCCTCCCGGGCCTCCGCGTCGCCGATGAGCACGTCGTAGACCGTATTCTCGCCTTCGCCGGCCTTGCCCAGACCGCTGGTGGCGTTGCCCTGGGGATCGATGTCCACCAGCAGCACGCGCTTGCCCTTCGCCGCCAGGCATGCGGATAGGTTCACGGCGGTGGTCGTCTTGCCCACGCCGCCCTTCTGATTTGTCACTGCAATGATCTTGCCCAATGCTTCCACCTGTCTCTTACAGAAATATCTATTCTATTATTATATCGAAAAGCACCGCCGCGCACAAGACTTGCTGTGAAAAGATTCCGCGATTGTCCCGGTGCGGAAATTATCATCGGTACACAGTCTTTCCAAAATACAAAAAACCGGCACTTGCGTACCGGCTCTTTGCATCTCGCTCCTCAATCAGACGAGCTCGACAATCACCATCTCGGCAGCGTCGCCGCGACGGGGGCCCATCTTGACGATGCGGGTGTATCCGCCGCCCTGGCCCTTCTCCTCCGCGCGCTTCTTGTACTTCGGCGCGATTTCACGGAAGAGCTTCTCCACGACCTGATGCTTGACCTGCTTCTGACGCGCCTTGAAATCGTCACGATCCTCATCCTTGTTCTGGATGGCGGGGATGTCGTACAGATAGCGCATCACGCGGCGGCGGGCAGCCAGGCGCTCGGGAGAGTCGTTGGTCACGGTGAGCTCAACGATCTGCTGCTTGTCGTTCTTGGTCTTCTTGGTCAGTTCGACGGTATTATCACACTGACGCATTGCGATGGTGATCAGATGCTCAGCCATGGACTGAACTTCCTTGCCACGTGCGAGAGTGGTTTCGATCTTTCCGTACCAGATCAGATTGGTGACCTGATTGCGAAGCATCGCCATTCTCTGGTCGGACGGACGGCCCAACTTGCGATGATTGGCCATTGCTGGTTCCTCCCTTGATGCTCAATATCGGTATCCCGGCGTTATTCTTCGCTCGACTTGAGGGAAAGGCCCAGAGCCACGAGCTTCTGCTCCACTTCCTCAAGCGACTTTTTGCCGAGGTTGCGCACCTTCATCATGTCCTCCTGGTTGCGCTGCACGAGTTCCGCGACGGTATTGATGCCCGCGCGCTTCAGGCAGTTGAACGCGCGCACGGAAAGATCCAGCTCCTCGATGGTCATCTCGAGAACCTTCTCCTTCTTGTCGTCCTCCTGCTCGGTATAATCCACTCGCACAACATTCACCGTCAGGTCGATGAAGAGGCGCATATTGTTGGTTAAGATCTGCGCTGCGGAAGCCAGGGCCTCCTTCGGCAGAATGCTACCGTTGGTCCACACCTCGATGGTCAGCTTATCGTAGTCGGTAACCTGGCCCACGCGGGTGTCCTCCACCGCGTAGCTCACTTTTCGAATCGGGGTAAAAATAGAATCGACCGGGATCACGCCGATCGGCATGCCGCCGATCTTGTTGCGTTCAATGGAAAGCTGCTTGTTGCGCTCCGCCGATACGTATCCCCTGCCACGCTCCAGCGTGATCTGCATCTGCAGATGCGCGCCTTCAGACAGCGTGGCAATGTGCAATTCGGGGTTGACAATCTCAACCTCGTCGTCAATCCTGATGTCGCCGGCCGTGACTTCGCAGGGGCCGTGGGCATCAATCGCCACGATTTTCGGATGCTCGGTAAAGAGCTTTGCAGAGAGAAGCTTGATGTTCAGAATCAGTTCTGCAACGTCTTCTTTCACACCGGGGACGGTCGAAAACTCATGCTGCACACCCTCGATTCGGACGCTGGTTGCTGCGACGCCCGGGAGCGAGTTCAAAAGCACGCGGCGCAGGGAATTGCCCAGCGTCTGACCAAAGCCGCGCTCCAGGGGATTCACAACGAACTTGCCATATCGGTTGTTTTCGCCGATCTCTACACGTTCGATTTTGGGTTTTTCGATTTGATCGATCATTCAGCGTTTCCTCCTCTCCTATCACGATCCAATTTGAGGATCGCTGCGCTTTATCGCCCGCACAGGCCTGCACATATACAAATCGAGCCACGAGCGACACTACCTGCGTTCCTAGGATCCGTAATTTAACGGGAGTACAGCTCGACGATGAGGTTTTCCTGAATCGTCAGATCGATTTCTTCGCGCTTCGGCATTGCCTCAACGGTAGCCTTCAGGTTCGCTGCGTCGATGGTCAGCCAGCTGGGCATGACCTTGCCGGTGCCTTCGCGCAGACCCTTGAAGTACTCATTTTCAGCGGTCTTTTCCTTGACGGTGATCACGTCGCCAGCCTTGACCAGATAGGAGGGGATGTCCACCTTCTTGCCGTTGACCAGGATGTGGCCGTGCATAACCAGCTGACGGGCCATGGGGCGGCTGCTGCCAAAGCCAACGCGATAGACCACGTTGTCCAGGCGGCGCTCCAGCAGAACCAGCAGGTTCTCGCCGGTGATGCCCTTCTGACGGTCGGCTTCTTCAAAATAATGATGGAACTGGTTCTCCAGAACGCCATAAGCGCGCTTCGCCTTCTGCTTCTCACGCAGCTGCAGGCCGTACTCGCTCATCTTGCGCTGGCGCGCCTGACCATGCTCTCCGGGAGGGGTGGGACGCTTGCCAACGGTACAATTCGGGCCATAGCATTTTTCGCCCTTCAAAAAGAGCTTGCAACCTTCACGACGGCAGAGGCGGCAAACGGAACCGGTATATCTTGCCATTTGTTTGTACCTCCAATTACACTCTTCTGCGCTTGGGCGGACGGCATCCATTGTGCGGCGGAGCCGGGGCCCTTGACATAGACCTCAACGGTCTTCAGGCCATACTCCAGCGCCGCCTTTGCGGCGGTCTCAGCAGCGGACTGGGCTGCGAACGGCGTGGACTTCTTGCTGCCGCGGAAACCGAGTCCGCCAGCGGATGCCCAGCTCAGCGCGTTGCCGGCGGTGTCCGTGATGGTCACGATCGTATTGTTGAAAGAAGAGCGGATATGGGCTGCGCCACGCTCGACGAGCTTCTTCTCGCGGCGCTTGCGGGTAACCCTTACTTCTTTTTCTTACCGGCAGCCTGCTTCTTCGGGCCCTTGCGGGTGCGCGCGTTCTGCTTGGTATTCTGGCCGCGCACGGGGAGACCACGGCGGTGGCGCAGGCCACGATAGCAGCCGATCTCCATCAGGCGCTTGATGTTCATGGAAACCTCACGGCGAAGGTCACCTTCAACCTTGAGATGATGGTCGATGTAGTCACGCAGCTTACCGATATCTTCCTCGGTCAGATCCTTCACGCGCACATCCGGGTTGATGCCGGTGGCGGCGATGATCTCGTCTGCGGTAGTACGGCCGATGCCGTAGATATACGTCAGGGCGATTTCAATGCGTTTCTCCCTGGGAAGGTCGACACCCGAGATTCGTGCCATGGGATGAATGCACCTCCAACTTACTTACGCTTGTGGTGTTTGACGCTTGGCGATTCGTCAAACGGGTTATTTGAAAAGCTTCGGAAAACACACCGATTCCCTGCGCGCCATCAGCATTGACGCCCAGGTTCGCGGCGCATCAGCCGCTCCGAAATCTATTCAGACTAAATGATTATACCACAACTCAACGTAAAATTGCAATCCAAAGATTCGCCTTTGCGTTAATTTACGCTGTTATCTTGTGTTATTTTTTTGGTTTTATGCCAATACGCAAGAAATCTGAGCGTACAGTTTGCATCTTTCTTCTGCAATTGCAGCTTTTGATGCATCCTGTGCGCCCAGAGATGTGGTTCGCCGCGAGGGTACGCGGCCTTGAGCCCATCTATTCAGATCAGCCCTGCTTCTGCTTGTGCTTGGGGTTCTCGCAAATGATCATCACGCGACCCTTGCGCTTGATAACCTTGCACTTCTCGCAGATGGGTTTTACGGAAGGTCTTACTTTCATGATGCTGCCTCCTTCTTCATCCAATCGATCAGTTCTTGCTGCGCCAGGTGATCCGACCTCGGGTCAGATCATAGGGCGAGAGCTCGATCGTTACCTTGTCGCCCGGATAGATGCGGATGTAGTTCATGCGCATCTTGCCGGAAACGTGCGCCAATATCTTGTGCCCGTTGGGCAGTTCTACCTCGAACATGGCGTTGGGATAAGATTCTGTGACAACGCCTTCAACTTCAATAACATCGGACTTGGACACGCCTACTTTTCCTCCCTCTTCAGCCATGTGCGGACTTCATGATTCTCCACCGCCGCGCCCTCGCGCAGGCGGCTGCGAAGCTCCTCCACCACGACGCCCGTGGTCTTGAGATGCTTGCGACGCTTTTTCTTCAGATGATCCATCGTTCTCAGCCTGCCGTCGGCAAGCATTACGAAATCCTCATCCACTTCCTGAACGACGACAAAGCTTCGTCCCTCATCCCGTCCCATTTTGGAAACGACGATTGCGCCAACCTCAATCGGGTATCTGTTCATCGCCGCACTTCCTCCGCAACCTTTTTGCCCGGATAGGAGAGCACCTCAGGCTCGCCGTCCGTGATCAGCACGGTGTGCTCGTAGTGGGAGCACAGGCTATGATCCCGCGTCACGATGGTCCAGTCATTGTCCTCGCAATAGACCTTCCAGGTGCCCATCGAGATCATCGGCTCAATTGCGATGGTCATTCCGCGCTGGAGCTTAACGCCCCGGCCGGGATTTCCATAATTTGGAACATTGGGATCCTCATGCATCTCCTGACCGATGCCGTGGCCGCACAGGTCGCGGATCACTCCGTAGCCGTGCTTCTCGGCATGCGCCTGAATCGCATGGGAGAGGTCGCCCAGTCGGTTTCCCTCCCGGGCCATGTTTGCGCCGATCCAGAAGCATTCTTCCGTAACGTCCACCAGCTTCTGCGCCATGGGGGTTCCCCCGCCGACCAGCACAGAAAAGGCGCTGTCCGACTGCCAGCCGTCCAGGATGACGCCGCAGTCGATGCTCAGAAGCTGCCCCTTGCGGAGCTTCCTTCTGTCTGCGAAACCATGTACCACCTGATCGTCAACTGAAGCACAGATTGAGAACGGAAAGCCCTCATAGCCCTTGAAGGAGGGGATCGCACCCGCGTCCCGGATAAGCCTTTCGGCCATCTGATCCAGATGCAGGGTGGTCACACCCGGCTCAATCTCCGCGCGAAGGGCCTCAAGCACGCTGTGCAGCAGCGCTCCGGCCTTGCGCATCTTCTCGATCTGTGACTCATTTTTAATCGTGATCATGCAGTCACTCCAGTGAAGAGAGGATGTTCTGGAACACGTCCTCAGGGCGGGCGTTTCCATTGATCCGCTTCAGCCTACCAAGACCAGCGTAATATCCGATCAGCGGCGCAGTCTGCTCATGGTAGACATTGAGCCGATTGGAAATCGTAGCGGGCTTGTCATCATCTCGCTGATAGAGCTCTCCGCCACAAACCGGGCAGAGCTTCTCATCGGCGAGCTTGGAGATATGGAACGTGCCGCTGCAGGTTGCGCAGACGCGACGACCGGTCAGGCGATCCAGCAGCATTTCATCGGGCACTTCGATATCCACCACGGCGTCCGGCGCTGCAAACTGCTCCAGCGCCTCGGCCTGCTCCACAGTGCGCGGGAAGCCATCGAGGAGATAGCCGTTCTCGCAGTCCGGCATGGCAAGGCGCTCCTTGACCATGGCGATGACCACGCTGTCCGGCACCAGCTGCCCGGCGTCCATGTACCTCTTGGCCTCCAGGCCCGTGGGGGTCTGGTTCTTGATGGCGGAGCGGAACATATCGCCCGTGGAGATATGCGGGACCCGCAGGTGCGAGCTTACGCCCGTCGCCTGCGTGCCCTTGCCTGCTCCGGGAGGGCCTAAGAAAATCAGTTTCATAGTCCTACCTCCGGCAGATTAAAGGAAACCCTTGTAGTGACGCATCATCATTTCGCTCTCGAGCTGGCGCATGGTCTCCATCGCAACGGAAACCGCGATCATCAGAGAGGAGGCTGCAAAGGTCAGCTGCACGCCGAAGATTGCATAGATGATGGTGGGGATGACCGCCAGGATTGCAAGATAGATCGCGCCGAAGCAGGTGATGCGTCCGGAGATCTTCTTGATGAAATCGCTGGTGGGCTTGCCCTGGCGGATGCCAGGAATCATGCCGCCGTTGTTCTGGATATTCTTCGAAATTTCAACAGGGTTGAAGCTGATGGAAGAATAGAAGAACGTGAAGCCGAAGATCATCAGTGCGAAGATGATCTGGTAGGGCCAGGACATCATCTGCACGTGGGCGGACCACCAGAGGTTCGCCTTGGAGTTCGGGAAGAACGCCAGGATGGTCGCCGGGAACTGCATGATCGCGTTTGCAAAGATCAGCGGCAGAACGCCGGAGGAGTTCAGCTTCAGCGGGATGTGCGTGGACTGACCGCCGTACATCTTGCGGCCAACCATGCGCTTGGCATACTGGATCGGGATGCGACGCTCGCCGAGGTCCACGATCACGATGCCGACAACCAGGATGATGAATACCAGCACGGAGGCGATCATGCCGCCGATGTTGCTCTCCACTGCGGAGCTGAACAGGCCGTACACACCGGTCTCCACACCGCGGGCGATGTTGGAGATGATGCCGGCGAAGATCAGCAGGGAGATGCCGTTGCCGATGCCGTTCTCGGTGATGCGCTCACCGATCCACATGGCGATCGCAGTACCTGCGGACAGGCAGAATGCGATGGTGATCAGGCCGAGGAACGCGTTGGTGGCGTTTGCCTTCAGGCCGATGGTCAGAGCGATTGCCTGCAGGAAAGCCAGGCCGAGGGTCACATAGCGGGTGATCTGCGCGATCTTCTTGCGGCCCTCTTCGCCCTCCTTCTGCATCTCTTCCAGCTTCGGGATCGCCACGCACAGCAGCTGCATGATAATGCTCGCATTGATGTACGGGGTGATGCCCATCGCCATGACGGTGTACTGGGAGAGATTGGAACCGGTCATCGAATTGATGAAGCCGAGCAGGGAAACCTTTTCGAGTGCGGTTGCGATATAGGATGCATCGACGCCGGGAACCGGCACGAAGCACAGCAGACGATAGATCAGCAGCATTCCGATGGTGTACAGAATCTTTTTGCGGATCTCAACGACCTTCCATGCGTTCTTCAAGGTTTCGCGCATGTCAGATCACCTCTGCTTTCCCGCCTGCCGCCTCGATCTTCTCCTTCGCGGATGCAGTGAACTTGTTCGCCTGCACCGTGAGCTTCTTGGTCAGTTCGCCGTTGCCCATGATCTTCACGCCATCCTCAATCTTCTTGATGATGCCCATTTCGATCAGCTCAACGGGGGAAACAACCTGGCCGTCCTCGAAAACTTCGAGGCGATCCACGTTGATGGCCACGTATTCCGTGCGCCACTTGTTGGTGAAGCCGCGCTTCGGAAGACGCATGGTCAGGGGCATCTGGCCGCCCTCGAATCCGGGACGCTTGCCGCCGCCGGAGCGGGCCTTTGCACCCTTGTGACCCTTACCAGAGGTCTTGCCCAGGCCGGAACCAGTGCCGCGACCGAGACGCTTCGGAGCGGTGGTCGCTCCCACAGCGGGTTTCAAATCATGCAGTTTCATGTTTCTCGGCCTCCTTAGTCCTGAATCTCTTCGACCTTGACCATGTGCTTGACCTTGAAGATCATGCCGCGAACCGCTGCATTGTCTTCCTTCACGACGCTGTGGCCGATCTTGTGAAGACCCAGCGCCTCGATGGTAGCGATCTGGTCCTTCAGGCAGGCGATGGTGGATTTGGTCTGCGTAATTTTAAGCTTCATGTGCGTATCCTCCCTTAACCGAGCAGCTCTTCGACGGTCTTGCCGCGCAGCTTAGCAACCTGTTCGGCGGAACGCATCTGGCTGAGTCCTTCAAGGGTCGCCCGAACAACGTTGATCTTGTTGTTGGAGCCGATGGACTTGGTGACGATGTTCTTGATGCCGCAGGCCTCGAGAACGTCACGCACCGGGCCGCCGGCGATGACGCCGGTACCTTCCGGAGCGGGCATCATCTTGACGCGGGCGGTGCCGAACACACCGACGACCTCGTGGGGGATGGTGGTGCCGTTGAGCGGGACGTTGATCATCTGCTTCTTGGCATCCTCGGTTCCCTTGCGGATTGCTTCGGGAATTTCAACTGCCTTGCCCATGCCACAGCCGACGCGACCCTTCTCGTCGCCGACGACCATCAGCGCGGAGAATCGCATGTTGCGGCCGCCCTTGACGGTCTTGGATACGCGATTCACTGCAACCAGTTTCTCTTTGAATTCGCTAACTTGCTCATTGCGCTGCATTGCGTTCATATCCTCCTTTATTAGAAGTCCAGACCGCCTTCGCGAGCGCCAGCTGCCAGCTCGGCTACGCGACCGGTGTAGATGTAGCCACCGCGATCAAAGACGACAGACTTGATGCCTGCTGCGATGGCGCGTTCTGCCACGACCTTGCCCACGATCTTCGCGGCGCCCTTCTTGTCGGCCTCTGCAACCTGAGAAGCGATCTCCTTCTCGACGGTAGAAGCGGCTGCCAGGGTGTTGCCCGCCAGATCATCGATGATCTGAGCATAGATGTGCTTGTTGCTGCGATATACGCACAGGCGCGGACGAGCGGGCGTCCCGCTGATTTTTCTGCGTACACGCTCATGACGGATCTTACGAATTTCGTTGCGATCACGCTTACTAAACATTTGCGGTTACCTCCCTCTTTATTTCTTACCGGCCTTGCCTTCCTTGCGGCGGACGTATTCGTTCTCATAGCGGATGCCCTTGCCATGATAGGGTTCGGGCTCGCGGATGGCGCGAATATCAGCAGCGATTGCGCCTACGGCCTGCTTGTCGATGCCCTTGACCACGATCTTGGTGCCGGACTTGTCCGGGCAGTCAAACTCGATGCCTGCGGGAGCGTCAACGATAACCGGATGGGAGTAGCCGATGGCGATGGTAAGCTGGTTCTTGTTCCACTCGGAAACCTTGTAGCCGACGCCTTCCATCGTGAGCACCTTCTCAAAGCCCTTGGTAACGCCAACGACCATGTTGTTGATCAGGGAGCGATACAAACCATGCAGCGAACGGTGCGGCTTGCTGTCGGACGGACGGGAAACGATCACTTCGTTGCCAACCAGCTCGACTTTGATATCCTTATTTACCTTCTGATTCAGTTCACCCTTGGGGCCCTTGACGGTGACGACGTTGTCCGCGTCCACGGTCACGGTGACGCCTGCGGGTACCGGAATCGGAAGTCTACCGATACGAGACATTCTATTGCACCTCCAACTCTCTTACCAAATGTAGGCCAGAACTTCGCCGCCAATGCCGGCATTGCGGGCTTCCTTGTCGGTCATCACGCCCTTGGACGTGGACAGGATCGCAATGCCCAAGCCGCCGAGAACCTTCGGGATCTCGTCGTTCTTGGCGTAGACGCGCAGACCAGGCTTGGAAATGCGCTTGAGTCCCTTGATAACGGATTCCTTGCCCTGAGCGTACTTCAGGGTGATTTTGATCTGGCCCTGCAGGCCATCGTCGATCATATCCACGGCCTTGATGAAGCCTTCGTCGAGCAGGATCTTGGCGATCGCCTTCTTCATGTTGGAAGCAGGGAGCGTCACACTGTCGTGTCTGGCAATCAGTCCGTTACGGATTCTGGTCAGCATATCCGCGATGGGATCGTTAATAACCATTTTTAAACCTCCTTTGAATTGCCAGTTTACCAGCTCGCCTTACGCACGCCCGGGATCTGGCCGGCATAGGCCAGTTCACGGAAGCAGATACGGCATACGCCATACTTGCGGAGCACGGAATGGGGGCGTCCGCAGATACGGCAGCGGGTGTAGGCGCGGGTGGAGTACTTCGCAGGGCGAGCCTGCTTAACCTTCATGCTAGTCTTAGCCACGCTGATTTTCCTCCTTCAATCAGGCCTGGAACGGCATGCCCAGCAGGCGAAGCAGTTCCTTGGCTTCCTCGTCGGTCTTCGCGGTGGTGACGAAGCACATCTCCATGCCGCGGATCTTTTCAACCTTGTCGTACTCGATCTCCGGGAAGATCAGCTGCTCACGAACGCCCAGCGCGTAGTTGCCGCGGCCGTCGAAGGCTTTGGCGGACACGCCGCGGAAGTCGCGCACGCGGGGGAGCACGATGCTGACGAGCTTGTCGGCGAACTCATACATGCGGTCGCCGCGGAGGGTCACCTTCGCACCGACGTTCATGCCGGCGCGCAGCTTGAAGTTCGCGATGGACTTCTTGGACTTGGTCACCAGGGGCTTCTGGCCCGCGATGGTCGCCAGTTCCGTAACCGCCAGCTCCAGCGCCTTGGCGTTGTCCTTGCAATCGCCCAGGCCCATGTTGATAACGATCTTCTCCAGACGCGGAATCTCCATCACGTTCTTGTACTGGAACTTCTGCTGAAGTGCCGGCACAACCTCCGCGCGGTACTTTTCCTGTAATCTAGTCACTGCGCATATCCTCCTTCTCAGTTGTCAAACGCAGCGCCGCACTTCTTGCAAATGCGAACCTTGCGTGCCTTCTCGCCTTCGGTGAACTTGTGCGCGATGCGAGTGGGCTTCTTGCACTTCGGGCATACGAGCATGACTTTGCAGGCGGGGATGGCGGCTTCCTGTTCGATGATGCCGCCCTGCATACCCTGTCCACGGGGCTTCTGGTGCTTCTTCACCATCGCGACGCCTTCAACGACGATCTTGCCCTTGGAGGGATAGGCCTTCTGAACCTTGCCGGTCTTGCCTTTATCTTCGCCGGACATCACCATGACGGTATCGCCGGTCTTAACAAACAGATTGTTCATATTTGTCGTTCCTCCATTACAGCACTTCGGGAGCCAGGGAGACGATCTTCATATAATCCTTCTCGCGAAGCTCGCGTGCCACAGGCCCAAAGATGCGGGTGCCCTTGGGCTGCTTCTGGTCGTTGATGATAACCGCTGCGTTGTCGTCGAAGCGGATGTAGGTGCCGTCGGGACGGCGATACTGCTTCTTGGTGCGTACGATGACGGCCTTGACGACTTCGCCCTTCTTCACTGCGCCACCGGGGGTCGCAGACTTCACAGAAGCGACGATCACATCGCCAACGCCAGCCGTGCGGCGGAAAGAGCCGCCCAGCACGCGGAAGCACATGATTTCCTTTGCGCCGGAGTTATCGGCCACCTTCAAACGAGTTTGAGGCTGAATCATTTTTTCTTCCTCCTTGTCTGGTTAATCGGCTTACTTCGCCTTTTCAATGATCTCAACAAGACGCCAGCGCTTGTCCTTGGACAGCGGGCGGGTCTCCATGATGCGAACGGTGTCGCCGATGCCGCACTCGTTCTTCTCGTCATGGGCCTTGATCTTGATGGTACGGTTCATGATTTTGCCGTACAGCGGGTGCTTCACGCGGGTACGAATCTCAACCACGATGGTCTTGTCCATCTTGTCGGAAACAACCACGCCGGTACGAGTTTTGCGCAATGCTCTTACTTCAGCCATTTTGTGTTGCCTCCTTATGCCTTGCCGGCCATTTCACGCTGACGCATGATGGTCTTGACTCGTGCGATATCCTTCTTGCACTCGCGGATCGCCGCGGTGTTCTCGAGCTGACCAGTCGCCAGCTGGAAGCGCAGGTTCAGAAGCTCGCTCTTCTTGGCCTTCAGGTCGGTTTCGAGCTCGGCCAGGGTCTTCTGCTTCAGGTTGTTCAGTTCGTCCTTAGTCTTCACTGCTCGTCACCACCAATCTTTTCAACTTCACGCTTGATCACCTTGGACTTGATGGGCAGCTTGTGGGAAGCCAGACGCAGTGCTTCGCGGGCAACCTCTTCGGAAACGCCCTTGATCTCAAACAGCACGCGGCCGGGCTTGATCACTGCGACCCAGTACTCCGGAGCGCCCTTACCGGAACCCATTCGGGTCTCAGCCGGCTTTGCAGTCACAGGCTTGTCCGGGAAAATCTTGATCCACACCTGGCCGCCGCGCTTGGTGTAGCGGGTCATGGCCTGACGGGCGGCTTCAATCTGATTGGAGGTGATCCAGCCGGGCTGGGTGGCAACCAGGCCGAAATCGCCGTAAGCGAGGAAATTGCCGCGCTGGGCCTTGCCCTTCATGCGGCCGCGCATCTGCTTGCGATGCTTAACTCTCTTGGGCATCAGCATGACTTATTTTCCTCCTTCCTTAGCTTCGGTTCTGTCGTTGTTGCGGGGCGCGCGCTCGCCACGCTCGCCGCGATTGTTGTTGCGGTCGAAGCGGCGACGGCCTTCACGGCGATTGCCGGTGCCGTTGAGCGTGGATTCGCTCATCGCGTTGACCAGCTTGGAGCCCTTGTTGTCCTTGGTCGGGAGAACCTGGCCCTTGTAGATCCACACCTTGACGCCGATGCGGCCGTAGGTCGTCTTGGCCTCAGCGAAGCCATAGTCGATGTGGGCGCGCAGGGTCTGAAGCGGGATGGAACCCTCGTGGTAGCCCTCGGAGCGCGCGATATCGGCGCCGCCCAGACGGCCGGACACGGTGGTCTTGATTCCCTTGGCGCCGCTCTTCATGGCGCGGCCGATCGTCTGCTTCATGGCACGACGGAAGGAGACGCGCTTTTCGAGCTGCTGGGCGATATTTTCGGCGACCAGCTGAGCGTCGATGTCGGGATTCTTGATCTCGATGATGTCGAGCTGAACCTGCTTACCGGTGAACTCCTCAACTTCCTTCTTGAGGGCTTCCACGCCAGCGCCGCCCTTGCCGATGACGATGCCCGGCTTTGCGGTGTAGACGATCACGTGAAGCTTTTCTCCGGCGCGCTGAAGATCGATGTGGGAGATACCCGCCTGATTCAGCTTTTCCTTGAGCATCTTGCGGAGGTTGTAGTCCTCGATAAGATTGTTGGAGAAATCCTTCTTCCCTGCGTACCACTTGGTGCTCCAGTCAATGATAACACCAACGCGTGCGCCATGGGGATTAACTTTCTGTCCCATTTTTAATCCTCCCTCACTTCTGGTCGAGCACGATCGTAATGTGGCTGGTGTGCTTCTTGATCATGTCTGCACGACCGTGGGAACGCGCCCAGTATCTCTTGAGCGTCGGGCCCTGATTTGCGTAAACTTCCGCAACATACAGGGTGGAGCGATCCATCTCCAGATTGTTCTCTGCATTCGCAATCGCGGAATTCAGGAGCTTTTCAACAACCGGAGCTGCCGCCTTGGGCGTGAACTTCAAAATCGCAAGAGCCTGGTCCACCTGCTTGCCGCGGATCAGGTCGACGACGATCTTCACCTTGCGGGGAGCAACGCGAACGTACTTGACAGTTGCATGCGGGCGCTTGTCAGCATTTGCCTTGCGCGCAGCTGCCTTCTCTTTTACACGAGTTGCCATATCTTTTCTCTCCTTCCGTTACTTGCGGGATGACGCTTTTTCACCGGCGTGTCCCCTGAAAGTACGGGTGGGGGCGAATTCGCCGAACTTGTGTCCGACCATATCCTCGGTCACGTAGACCGGAACATGCCTGCGGCCGTCATGGACGGCAACCGTATGTCCGATGAACTGCGGGAAAATGGTGGAAGAGCGGGACCAGGTCTTGAGTACCTTCTTCTCGCCGGCCGCATTCAGTTCCTCAACGCGCTTCAGCAGCACAGGCTGAATGAACGGGCCCTTCTTAACAGATCTGCTCATTAAGGTTTGCCTCCTTTCAGGCTTACTTCTTCTTGGACTTGCGGCTGATGATCAGCTTGTCAGAATACTTGCGATGCTTGCGGGTCTTGACGCCCTGGGTCTTCTTGCCCCACGGAGACATCGGAGCAGGCATGCCGACCGGGGACTTGCCTTCGCCGCCGCCGTGCGGATGGTCGCAGGGGTTCATGACCACGCCGCGGACGGTGGGACGGATGCCCATGTGGCGGGAACGGCCGGCCTTACCGACGCGGACGTTGGAGTGGTCGGTGTTGCCAACCTGGCCGACGGTCGCGCGGGCGTTCATGGCTACCTTGCGAACCTCGCCGGAGGGCAGGCGAACCTGAGCATAGGCGCCTTCCTTGGCCATCAGCTGCGCGGCGGTGCCGGCGGAGCGGACCATCTGGCCGCCGCGGCCAACCTTGATCTCAACGTTGTGGATCAGGGTGCCCAGCGGGATGTTCTCGATCGGCAGGCAGTTGCCGGGCTTGATGTCGGCGTCGGGGCCGCTCATCACGGTGTCGCCAACCTTGAGGCCCAGAGGAGCCAGGATGTAGCGCTTCTCGCCGTCTGCGTAGTACCGGGATGCCGTCCTTGTTGCGCTTGAAGTCAATGATACGATACTTTCTGCGTGCGCCGCCGCCCTGATGACGAACGGTGATCTTGCCGTGATGGTTGCGGCCAGCCTTGTGACGCAGATCGGTCACCAGAGAGCGCTCGGGCTCCTTCTTGGTGATCTCTTCGAAGGTCAGAACCGACATGAAGCGCCGTGCG
>SFNY01000109.1 GCA_004554085.1 Clostridiales bacterium
GGGCAATGCAAAAGGCATTATCCGCTCTTTGCCAAAGCCATGGCGTAAACGTTACGCTATTATTTTGTATAACGACTGAATTTTCGTTACTTTCATGCTTCATATACATATCCTCCATTCAATTGGTATGCAACTTATCATTGTGCAGGGTTATTATATATATTTTTATAGTATTGACGTAGCTGCCTAGTTAATTCTGAATGCGCAATCTTTAATTTAGTAGCATCAATTGTCAGAATAATAACCGCGCTGTATTGGGAACTGACTTCATTGAGATATTCCTGAAATTCAGCGATATTGATCGCGGAAGTTGTGCAGATCTCTCCGCCAGAGTTTACGTGTTCAAATACGTTCCAAGTCGAGATCTCGATACCATCCAAATAGGAGATGCCACCCTTTAGAACGTGCACAGGCAAAATCGTAATATCGTACATGGACAGCAATTCATCGGAAAGATCACAGGTTGAATCCGAGAAAATCTTGATTCGTGTATTCACGTTCGCCATGGTTTTTATACTCCTATTCCCATTGGAAGATCGAATGCTGCTTCATGAAGTTCGGGAGCATTAAGGAAATTTTTATTACAGGAAGGTCGAAATGGCACAGAATCCCCATAATGCTCCCGTATATGTACTGACAATCCCGCGACTGCGGGCGTCAGATTGACAATGGTTATGCGAGGGCGACATACCGCGAAGCTGATCGCCCTCGCATCGAATTACTCCTTAGCCTGCTTTGCGGCGCAGCTGCATTCCCAGAGGCTTTCCGCCGTGGGCTTCCAGTTCTTCGCGTAGGCATCGCACTTGCTACAGAGATGCTCGGCGCTCTCGGGCGACTGCAGGTCGGTGGAGTGCGCGCCGGTCCGCTCGACGATTTCCCGCAGCGCGTCCGGGTTTTCCAGCATCGGGCAGGGGCGCAGGTGGTTTTCGTTGAAGGGCTGGCCGTCGTGGTAGGCCATGAAGATCGGCGATTGCAGCGCCTCCAGCAGCGTCTGTTCGCGGATGTTGCTGTTGGAGTAGTGGATGAACACGCACGGGTCAACGTCGCCGTTGGCATTGATGTGCAGATAGCGCCGCCCGCCCGCGATGCAGCCGCCCACGAACTCGCCGTCGTTCTGGAAGTCCATGGCGAAGATCGGCTTCGTGGCGCGCATCTCGCGAATCCTGTGGTACATGAACTCGCGCTGCTCGGGGCTGGGCAGCAACTCCGGCGCGGCGTCGTTGCCCACGGGCATGTAGTGGAAGTACCAGACGAAGTATGCGCCCCAGTCGATCATCTGGTCAATGAACGCGTCGCTGCTGATGGAGTCCAGATTCTGGCTGGTGTAGCAGCAGGAGAGGCCGAAGGGCAGATTGCGCTCCTTCAAGAGGGCCATGGCCTTCACCACGCGCTGGTAGGTGCCGTCGCCGCGGCGGCCGTCGGTGGCGGCCTCGAAGCCCTCGACGCTGATGGCCGGCATGAAATTCTTTACCCGCAGCATTTCGTCGGCGAAGGCCTCGTCGATGAGCGTCGCGTTGGTGAAGGACAGGAACTGACAGTCGGAGTGCTTCTCGCACAGCCGGATCAGGTCGGCCTTGCGCACCAGCGGCTCGCCGCCGGTGTAGATGTACATGTACACGCCCAGTTCTTTGCCCTGCTGGATGATGGAGTCGATCTCATCGAAGCTTAGGTTGAGCTTATTGCCGTACTCCGCCGCCCAGCAGCCGGTGCAGTGCAGGTTGCAGGCGGAAGTGGGATCCAGCAGGATCGCCCAGGGAATATTGCAGCCGTACTTTTCGCGCATCTGCTCCTGCTTCGGCCAGCCGATCAGGTTGGCGTTCAAGAAGAAGTTTTCGAATACGGCCTTCAACACATCCGTGTCCACGTCGTGCATCACGTGCATCATCAGCTGGTACATGTTGTTGTTCGGGTCGGCGAGCACCTTGCGGAAGGCGTCGCGCTGCGGCTCGAAGCTGACCGGACCGCTTCCGGCCAGGCGATCCACCCAGGCCATCAGCTTGGGCGCGTTCTCCTCAGGATTCTTCTCCAGGTAGCCAAAGGCCGTCTTCAGCGCTGTCTTTTTAATCTGATCTGTAAAACCCATGATCGCATCTCCTTTTGCTTTGGTTCATTCAACGACGTGATATTCCTTCAGGAGCTTTTCGATGTCCGTACCCTCGATCTTGTCCAGCAGACCCTTGATCTTGAGCTTGTCCTTGAGCGGCAGATTCATCTCCGTCAGCGGACGGCCGTCGCGCAGGCGGATGGTGGCGCTGAGCAGGTCGCGGATGTCGTAGGTACTGCCCCAGACCTCCGGCACGCCACGGTCGATGTTCAGAAGCGTATAGACCGCCTCCATGCCAGTGCGCATGGAATACTCGGTGGTGAAGATGGTGTCGCGCTTGGTCTCGGCGAACTGGCCCAGGAAGGCAAAGTTGATGGCGCCTGCGGGCACCACATCCGGGCGGTCGCCCGCCGCGCGGGGCATGAAGAACGCGGTGATGTAGGGCATCATGACCGGCACGGTGTTGGCGCTGTGCTCAGCCATGTCCTCGATCTGGTTCTCCGGCACGCCCAGGTGATACAGCCACTCCATGCAGATCTCCTTGCCAGAGCACTCGCGCATGGGCTTTTGGATGTAGTCGCCGGGCTTGTCCGAGAACAGGCCGTAGACCCACACCAGGCAGTGGCCCTCAGGCTGGTTGCGGAACTGGGGCTGGCGGTTGATCGTCCAGCTCATCAGCCAGGAGGAGTCCTTCACGGTGACGATGCCGCCCGTGACCACGCCACCGGAGAAGGGATCGCGCTTGCAGATCTTCTTGATATACGGAATGATGCGCTGATCCAGCGTCTCCACGGTGGCACTCATCCAGTTGGACTGCTCGGGATCATGGCAGAACTTGTCCGGGTGTCCGAAGGACGGGTCCTGCGCCGCGATCTTGCGCCACATGTCCCAGCCTCCGCCGGGTTTGATCTCGGGATTGAACGCGGCCGGCTCGTTCTGGGAGCCCATCGTTGCGTTCTCCACACAGCCGCCATTGGTGATGAACACCAGGTCGTTTTCAGTGAGGTCGACGAATTTCTCCTCGCCTTCGGCCAGCAGCTCGATGCGCTTGGCCAGCTTCTTGTGGGGCTGGATTTCGAACTCGACGTTGACCACCTTGGTGTTGTAGTGGAACTGCACGCCGTGGGATTCCAGGTACCTGACCATCGGCAGGATCATGGACTCGTACTGGTTATACTTGGTGAAGCGCAGCGCGGTGAAGTCCGGCAGGCCGCCGACGTGGTGGATGTAGCGCTTGAGGTAGAGCTTCATCTCCAGCGCGCTGTGCCAGTTTTCAAAGGCAAACATCGTGCGCCAGTAGAGCCAGAAGTTGGAATTCAGGACCTCGTCCGCACTTGATGGTGGCACGGCAAAGGGAGTAGTTGGGATCCTTCTTGTTCAGATAGTAGTACTCGTCCAGAACGCTCAGTCCCTCGGTCTCAATGGACGGAATGGAGCGGAACAGGTCCCACATGACCTCGAAGTGGTTGTCCATCTCGCGCCCGCCGCGCATGACGTAGCCCAGGCCGAGGTACTCGAAGCCGTCGCAGGCGCCGCCGGGGATGGGATCCTTTTCGAAGATGTGAATGTGCTCTCCGGCCATCTGACCGTCGCGCACCAGGAAACAAGCCGCGGACAGCGCCGCCAGGCCGGTGCCGATGATGTACGCGGACTTGCGGTCCACGCCCTCGGGCTTGAGGGGACGAACGAACGCTTCGTAATTGCCGTTGGAATAATACATTGAATTCCCTCCTGTCAAATTTGTAATTCTATGATAAAGTGCAGCGCGCTTCCAAACAATAAACAAAACCGCCGAAATGGTGAAATTCTGGGCAATCGGTCAAAAGTGACTGTTTTTTTGGCAAACGCCCCATTGTGCCGGAAATTTGGTCAGACAATGGCCTCTGATGAGCCCGCATTTGATGATCACTTGCCCGTCTTCTTCTCCTTCAAAATGCGCATGCGCTGTTCCCATTGTTCCACATCGGAACGCAAACCTTCCCTTTTTTGCTGCAATTCTTCCTTGATTTCTGCGCGCGTCCGCTTTATGCGCTCGAGCAGCCGCCTGTTATAGACCTGCGCATAGGGGAAGGCGCGCAATGTTCGCCGGACAAGCGGACGCGCCTGCAGCTTCTCGCGGACAATGTGGGTAATCGCTTCCGTGCTGTCCCCGCTCGCAAGCTCAGCGGTGTGACGAATTTTCCCAAGAATCGTCGTGGAAATGACTGTGTCGGTCAAAAATACCGCCACCAGGACTGCGCAAACACCGTCCATCCACGGCTGAGGGATTTGCGCAAACAGGCGAAACAGGAACGGTTTCACCAGATAGATCATCACCAGCCCCAGAATGCCAAACGGAATCAGTGTGACCGCGCATATGCGTCCGTTGATGTTCCAGCGCCGCTGACTGTAATCCCACCAGCGCGCATGAAAGAGCTTTTCCATGGCATAGCTGGTCAGGTATTCCAGCGTCCCGCAAATGAGGATTGCCATGATGAAGACAATGACCGGCGAGTCGGCATACCGCGTCAGCGTCGCGGTGATGACGACAGCTCCCACTCCGTAAATCGGGCAGTAAGGGCCGATCAAAAAGCCGCGATTGATAAAGCGATGGAACTCAAACAGTTTGCACGTGACTTCCATGATCCATCCCAGCACGGCGCTGACAAAGAAAAGCAGAATATAATTCTCAATGGCAACAGTCATAAGCACTCTCTCACTTTGCTCGTTCTTCTTTGGTATCCATGGGCGAGGGCTCTACGCTGCGCTGAATTCTCTCCATGCGCAAATCCAATTGTTCTCCCATGGCTGCGCAGTCATAGAGTTCTTTCGCAATCTGATCTGTGATGACGACATTCTTCTTATAGCGAATCCTCTGGAACGCCAACGGCAACGACGTCCGCTACGAGGGCGTCTCCACGGAGCCGCTGCCCGTAGACGTGCGCATCACCTACACGCTGGACGGCGCGGGCAAGAGCGGCCATCTGGTCATGCACATCGACTATTCCTCCAAGCGGACGGAGACGGTCGAGGTCTGCGGCGAGAATGTCGAAATGCCCCTGCCCTTCCTGATGGCCACGGTGCTGCTGGCCGATGAGGACGTATACAGCAACATCGAGGTCACCAACGGTCACATCGTGGATGCGGGCAACTTCACGATGGTTCTGTGCTACGGCCTGCCGGGCGTCAGCGAGGCCCTCAAGCTGGAGGACATCGAGGACCTCGACCTGGACATCCCCACCTCCGCCGAGATCCGCGCGGACGTGACGGACTTCAGTGCCTCCGGAACCTACACCCTCGCCACCAATTCCATCTTCCAGGAGGAGGACGGCGAGCTGTCGCTGGATCTGGACGTCGACGAGCTGTCCGAGGATCTGAACGACGCGATCACCCAGCTGCTGGACGGCGTCGCCGAGCTGACGGACGGCATGGGCGAGCTCAAGGACGGCGTGGACGAACTCGCCGACGGCGTGGATGAACTGGCAGACGGCGCAGGCGAACTCAACGACGGCGCGGGCGAGCTGTCCGACGGTCTGGACGAGATCGATTCCAACAGCGACGACCTCGTGGACGCCGCGGCGCAGATTCTGCAGACCGTGCTGGACACGGCAAACGATTCGCTGGCCGAGTCGAAATCGGATTTCGATAAATTGGACATCGAGCTGAGAACGCTGACCGTGGAGAACTACGACGAGGAGATCGAGCGCCTGGAGCGCGAGCTGCTGGCGAATGTGGAGGACTACATCTACGAACAGGCGGACAAGACGCTGAAGAGCAAGGTAAACGCCGCCGTGTATGCGGAGGTCGTCTCCCAGGTGCAGCAGGCGGCGCGCGAAAAGGTCGAAGCGCAGGTCATCGCGGTCGTGGAAGCCGAGGTTCGCAAGCAGGTGGAAGCGGGTGCATCGGAGCTGGTCGCCTCCAAGGTGCTGGAAGGCGCACGGGCGAAGGTTCGTCAGCAGGTGGAAGCCGCTGTGGAAGCACAGGTGCAGGCCGCCGTGGAAGCCGCGGCACGCCAGAAGATTGAAGCCGCCGTGCGCAATCCCGACGAAGCGACGCTGAACGCCCAGATCGACCAGCAGATGCAATCTGCCGCGGTGCAGGCGGAAATCGACGCCAACGTGCAGCAGCAGATGCAGTCCGACGCGGTACAGGCCATGATCGACGCGCAACTGGAGCCGATCGTCCGCGAAAAGGTGGAGGCGGCGTACAGTGCGCAGATTCGCGCGCCGCAGTCGAAGCTGAAATCCGCCGGGAAATCATGGCCGCACTGACGCAGCCCGAGGAGACGGAGGAGCCTGAGACAACGAATGCTCCGGAACCTGGCGACACACCTGAGCCTTCGATTGAACCTGCGCCCGCAAATTCGCCTGAAGCAACGGATTCCGAAGAAAACGCCATTGAATTTCTCCCGCTGGATCTGCTGTTCCCCGCTGCGATTGCGGAGGGGGAGGATGTACAGGATCGAATCGACGCGCTGGTTCGTGAGAGGATGGCCTCGCCCCAAGTGCAGGCCTTGATTGAACAGAGGGTCGCTGCGTCAATGGACTCCGCGGAGGTACAGGCGAAAATTGATTCTGAGACCCGCGATCAGCTCGCGTCCGCTGACATGCAGGCTGCCATGGCGGCTGAGATCCAGAAGCAGATGGCCGATCCGAGCGTACGCAGCCAGGCTGAAGCCACTGCGGAGCAGCAGGTGCGCAAAAAGGTTGAGGACGCCGCACGCGAAAAGATCCGCAGCGCAATCCTCTCGCTCACCGAGGATGAAATCGCCGCCGTCGTGGAAGAGAAAATGGCCTCTGCCGAAATCCGGGCGCAGATCGAGGCGGTGCAGCAGATGATCGCCGAAGAGATTCAGAAGCAGATGGACTCCGAAGCGGTGCATCAGACGGTGGAGGCCGAGGTTGCCAATCAGATGCAGTCAGAAATGATTCGGAGCAAAATTGCGGAGAATGTGGACATTCAGATGGAGACCGAGCAGGTTCAGGCGCTGATTGACCAAAATATCCGTGAGCAGATGGCCTCCTCCAAGGTGCAGAAGATCATCGCTGAGCAGATCGAGAAGAACCGCCACGGCGCGGAGTACATGAACAGCGTCGCCGAGGCCCTCGAGGAAAACGGTGAAAACGGCGAAGCCTATCAGGCGCTGGTGGAGCTGCACGACACGCTGGACGACATGGTGGAATTCTATGAAGGCGTGGTGGACTACACGGATGCTGTCGGCGAAGCTGCCGAGGGCGCGCATGAGCTGCTGGACGGCACAGGCGAGCTTGTGGACGGCGTAGGTGAGCTGAAGGACGGCGTCCTGGAGCTCCAGGATGGTGCGCAGCAGCTCTATGACGGCTGTGTCGAGTTGAGCGATGGTCTGAACGAGTTCAATGAGGAGGCGATCCAGAAGATCCTGGATGCCCTCGACGGCGATCTCGTAGATCTGGCCGATCGTGCCGATGCAATGTTCGACCTTGTGAAGGGGTATAACTCCTATGCCGGAATTGCCGATGACATGAGCGGAAGGGTACAGTTCCTGATCAACACTGCGGGAATCTGACCGAAGCGAAACAGAATTTCATCCTCCCTGACCAGAATCGGGGAGGATTTTTCAACGCTTTCCAGCCGGGGTGGAGCAAAGTGCAGGATGCGGATTGCTCTGCATCGCGCACTTTTGATACACTTCAATTCGTCGTCGGTGATGACCACATATATCGAGGCGTCTTTATGGACGGCTACTGCTTCAGCACGATCTTTTCCACGCGCCATGCACCGCCGTCGATGTGCAGCAGCGCAAAGCTGATCTCTTGATCGAACCTGCGCTTTCCGCAGCTGCCGGGATTCAGCCAGATCCGTCCGTCGATGGTCTGCTCGAAGTATTTGTGGGAGTGGCCGAACACGATCAGCTGCGCGTCGCCCAGCTCCTTCGGCAGCTCGCGCTTGTTGTGAATCATCAGAATCCGCACGCCGCCAAGCTCCACGCGGAGGGTCTGGGGCAGCGCTTCCGCCCAGTCCTTGTCGTTGTTGCCGCGCACCACATGCAGCGGTGCGATGGTGCGCAGCGCATCCAGAATTTCGGGTTTGTTGACGTCACCCGCATGCAGGATTGCATCGCAGCCCTGCAGCTTGTCCACGACCTCCGGGCGCAACAGTCCGTGGGTGTCTGAAATCACGCCGATTTTCATTTCTGTTTTCCTCCGTCAAAGGGATGCTTCCGCCCCGCGAAGCGCAGGACAGTCGATCTTCAGAATGTCGTCGATGGGGATCTCCCGTCCGTCCGTCAGGATCACCCGACGGGCAGGCATGTCAATGCGCTTCACACGAGCCGTGCAGGAGACGTATTCGCCGCCCTCCTTGCGCGCATCGGGGACAAAGTAGACGAACGCAGCCTCCGGGGCTTCTCCTTCTGCCAGAGCATTGCCGCATCGTACCAAAGTTCGGAATAGGGATTCATCATATCGATGAATCAGAGCCTTCAGTAAACTATTTGGCACAACGAGGCGCCAATTGAGGAATAAAAGGGCAAATATGTTTTGGTTGCGAAAACGAGCCGTAACCTGTATAATATATACACTGCGGTTCATGAGGAGGGAATGCGATATGTCTCAGGTTACGAAGCGGGCGTTGGAGCAGTCGTTGAAAAACCTGCTGCTGAAAAAGCCCCTGACGAAGATTACAATCAATGATATCGCCGAGGACTGCGGCATCAACCGCATGACCTTCTACTACCACTTCAAGGACATCTACGATCTGGTGGAGTGGGCCTGTCTGGAGGACGCCCGGGCCGCGCTGGAAGAGAAAAAGACCTACGACACCTGGCAGGAGGGTTTTCTGCAGATTTTCGAGGCTGTGCGGGAGAACAAGCCATTCATCATGAACGTGTACCGCTGCGTGCATCAGGAGCAGGTGGAGCGGTATCTGAAGCCGCTGGTGGACCAGCTTCTGCTGGACGTCATCAACGAGGAGGCCGCCGGCATGACCGTGCGGGACGAGGACAAGGCGTTCATTGCGCGCATCTATTCCTACGTTTTCGTCGGGCTGATGCTGGACTGGATCAGGGACGACATGCAGCAGGATCCGAAGGAGCTGGTGGGCCGTCTGGCGACGCTGATCAAGGGGAACATCCTGCAAGGCCTGCAGAGGTTCCGCCTGTAGTTTATCATCTTCCACATTCTGATAAAAAATCATACAATTGGCGCTCTATGATGAAAGTTTCATCACGGGGCGCTTTCTGCTGATTGGAAACCTCCTGATTTTCCATATAATAAAGTCATCACCAAACAACAGGAGGTTGCACATATGTATTATTCCGCTGGCACCTATGAATCCTTTGCCCATCCCGAGAAGCCGGAGGGCGTTGACAAGAAATCGGCCTACATCATCGGCACGGGTCTGGCCGGACTGACCGCCGCATTCTATCTGGTGCGCGATGGTCAGATGAAGGGCGAACACATTCACCTGCTGGAGAAGCTGGAGCTGGCAGGCGGCAGCTGCGACGGCCGCAAGGACGTGACGAAGGGCTTCTTCATGCGCGGCGGCCGCGAGATGGACAACCACTTCGAGGTCATGTGGGACATGTTCCGCGACGTGCCCTCGCTGGAGAACCCCGGCGTGTCCGTGCTGGACGAGTATTACTGGCTGAACAAGCACGATCCCAACTATTCGCTCTGCCGCGCCACCGTGAATCAGGGCGAGGATGCGCACACCGATAAGAAGTTCGGCCTGGACAAGGCCTCCGCCATGGCGCTGTCCAAGCTGTTCATCACCCCGGAGAAGGAGCTGGAGGGCAAGAAGATCTCCGAGGTGCTGCCCGACTCCTTCTGGGACACGAACTTCTGGCTGTACTGGCAAACCATGTTCGCCTTCCAGCGCTGGTCGAGCGCGCTGGAGATGAAGCGCTACCTCTGCCGCTACGTCCACCACATCGACGGCCTGCCGGACTTCAGCGCGCTGCGCTTCACGAAGTTGAACCAGTACGAGAGCCTGATTCTGCCGCTGGTCAAGTACCTTGAAGCCCACGGCGTGCGGATCGAGTACGGCATGGACGTGAAGAATGTCATCATCGAGACGGTCGGAGAGAAGAAGATCGCCCGCCAGATCGTCTACGTCAGGGACGGTCAGCAGCAGACCATCGACCTGATCGAGGACGATCTGGTGTTCATCACCAACGGCTGCTGCACGGATTCCTCCTGCTACGGCGACCAGACCCACGCTCCCGACCTGAGCGCTCTGGAGAACGGGCGCGGCGAGTCCTGGGACATGTGGAAGGCGATTGCCGCCCAGGCCACCCACGGCGAGTTCGGCAACCCGGACGCATTTTGCAGCGACATCGAAGCCACCAACTGGATGAGCGCGACGGTCGCCACCTCCAACGAGGAGATCATTCGCCACATCATGGACATCTGCCAGCGCGATCCCCGCGCCGGAAAGGTGACCACCGGCGGCATCGTGACCGTCAAGGACAGCGTCGACAACTGGTATCTCTCCTGGACGATCAACCGTCAGCCGCAGTTCAAGGCGCAGGACAAGAACCTGGTGCTGGTCTGGCTCTATGCACTGAATACCAACAAACCGGGAAACTATGTGCAGAAGCCCATGCGGGAATGCACCGGCGAGGAGGTCTGCCGGGAGTGGCTGTACCACATCGGCGTGCCGGAGGATCGGATCGACGTGCTGGCAGCGGATGCCTGTAATACCACGACCTGCTTCATGCCCTACATCAACGCATTCTTCCAGCCCCGAAAGAACGAGGATCGTCCGCATGTGGTGCCCGAGGGCTCCGTCAACTTCGCCTTCCTCGGCCAGTTCACCGAAACGCCCCGCGACACCATCTTCACCATCGAATACTCGATGCGCACGGGCATGGAGGCGGTCTACACGCTGCTGAACGTGGACCGCGGCGTGCCGGAGGTCTGGGGCAGCAAGTACGATGTTCGCGAGCTGCTGCGCGCCTGCTACTACGCCATCGACAAAAAGCCGATCACGGATGTGAAGCTGGGATTCATGGAGCACGAGCTTCTGCGGATCATATTGAAGAAGGTGAAGGGAACAGACATCGAAATCCTGTTGAGAGACAGCGGTCTAATTGAATGAGCCCCTGCCTGTTGGTACTGTCAACCATTATGCGCAAAATAGTATGCAGGCAGTGAAAGAAAAGAGTTGTCAGGAAATGGAGGAATCGCCCAAAGCGGCCTCCAGGTGCT
>SFNY01000110.1 GCA_004554085.1 Clostridiales bacterium
TTCTCCGCCTTCCGTCGTCTCAAGCTTCAAACCGAGAATTTCATCTATCTTGTCCAGCAGGGCGTCGCGCCCCGTCAGATCTTCGGAGGAATAGGTCATAATCTCCCAGGGCTGCACCACCAGCGTGCGGCAAATCACCGGAATCGAGCGGCTGCGCTGCGCCTTGGAGAGCTTGTCTGCCTTGGTTGCGATCACCGTGAAGGGGATGTCGTAGTGGCGGAGGTACTCCGTCATCATCTGATCCTCCTTCGTGGGCGCGTGGCGGATGTCCACCAGGTGGAACACGTGCTTCAGCTGCTGCGAGCCGGTCAGGTAGCCCTCGATCATCTGCGACCACTTCTCCTGCTCGCTCTTGGGCGCGCGCGCAAAGCCGTAGCCGGGCAGATCCACCAGCAAAAACTCCTCGTTGATCGAGTAGTAATTGATCAGCCGGGTCTTTCCGGGCTCGGAGGAGGTGCGCGCCAGCTTGGAGTGGCGGGTCAGGCTGTTGATCAGCGAGGATTTGCCCACGTTCGACTTGCCCGCCATGGCGATCTCCGGCATGCCCTGCTGGGGAAAGCCTCCAAACTTGCTCTGCGAGAGCAGGAACTTCGCCTTTTTGATGATCATATGGCCAACCTCATCTTCGTCTCCTTGGTAAGGACGAGCTTCATCGCCTCATCCACGGTGGAAATCAGCTTCACGTCCAGCTTTTGCAGGATCTCGGGATCGATCTCCTCCAGATCCTTTTCATTTTCCTTTGGCAACAGGATGTTCGTCATGCCCATGCGGTACGCCGCCAATAGCTTCTCGCGCACGCCGCCGATGGGCAGCACCTCGCCATGTAGCGTCACCTCGCCGGTCATGGCCACGTCGCAGCGGGCCGGAATGCCGGTCACCGCGCTCATCAGCGCACAGCTCAGCGCCACGCCCGCCGACGGGCCATCCTTGGGAACCGCACCCTCCGGCACATGAATGTGCAGATCGTGCTTCTCAAAGAACGTCTCATCCACGCCGTGCTCCGATGCGCGGGCCCGAACGATGCTCTTTGCCAGCTTCGCGGACTCCTGCATCACCTCGCCCAGCTTGCCGGTGATCTCCAGCGCACCCTTGCCGTTCAGCGCCAGGGCCTCCACGGGCATCACCTCGCCGCCGACGCTCGTCCAGGCCAGGCCGTTGACCACGCCCACCTTCATCTTCCCCGCCACCGGCTGGCGCAGGTAGCGCTGCGGGCCGAGGTAGGTCTTTAAATCCGCCGTGCGCAGGGAAACCAGCTTGCGCTCGGGGTTCTCCAGCAGGTTCAGCGCAGCCTTGCGGCAGAGCTTTTCGATGGTGCGCTCCAGCGTGCGCACGCCGGCCTCGCGGGTGTAGCCGTCGATCAGATCGGCGATGGTGTGCTCCGAGACGCGCAGCTGACCGCGCTTCAGGCCGTGGGCCTCCAGCTGGCGGGGCAGCAGGTAGCGCCTCGCGATCTTCACCTTCTCCTCCTGCGTGTAGCTGCTGACCTCGATCACCTCCATGCGATCCAGCAGCGCCCGGTCGATGGGCTCGGTGGAGTTCGCGGTGGTGATGAACAGCACGTCGGAGAGGTCGAAGGGCGCCTCGAGGTAGTGATCCTTGAAATCCCGGTTCTGCTGGGGATCCAGCGCCTCCAGCAGTGCCGCAGCGGGATCGCCGCGCATGTCGTGGGCGATCTTGTCGATCTCGTCCAGCAAAAACACGGGATTCATGCTCCCGCAGCGCTGAATGGACGAGATGATGCGGCCGGGCATCGCGCCCACATAGGTCTTGCGATGGCCGCGGATCTCCGCCTCGTCGTGCACGCCGCCCAGCGACATCTGGGTGAACTTCCGGTTCAGTGCCCGGGCGATGGACTTTGCGATGGAGGTCTTGCCCACGCCGGGCGGGCCCACCAGGCAGATGATGGGGCTCTTGAGCTTCTCGCTGCACTTGCGCACGGCCAGGTACTCCAGAAGGCGATCCTTGACCTCCTTCAAGCCGTAGTGATCCTCCTCCAGCACCTTGCGGGCGCGGGCCAGATCGATCTCCGACTCCTGCTTCACGTCCCAGGGCAGCTCCAGCATGTACTCGATGTAGTTCTGGCTGACGCTGGACTCCGGGGACTGCGCGGCGGTGCGGGCAAGGCGGCGAATCTCGCGCTCCACCTTGTCGCGGGCCTCGTCGGGCATCTTGCTCTCCTTGAGCTGCTTGCGGTAACCGGCGATCTCCTCGTCCTCATCCTCGCCCAGCTCGTCCTGGATAGCATGAATCTGCTCCCGCAGATAATATTCGTGGTTGGCCCGATCCATGGCCTCGCGCACGCGCTGCTGAATCCGCTCCTCCAGCCGACACACGCTCAACTCGCGGCCGATCATCTGCGCGGTGAGCTCCAGGCGGAGGTTCACGTCGAAGCACTCCAGCACCTGCTGCTTGTCTTCGATGGCCGTAAACAGGTTCCCAGCGACGCTGTCACAGAGGGTTCCGGGCATGCGCTCGCCCTCGATGGCCTGTACAAACTCGGGCATGTTCAGGCTGCGCTCCTTGATGAGCTGGCTTGCGAAGGAAACGATGGTGCGCATGTAAGCCCTGCTCTCCGCCGTGGCGGCCTCCTGGGCCAGATTGACGTCCTGGGCGGCGATCTCCGCCTCCTGATATGCGCCGCGCTCCCGCACGGACACCAGAATTGCGCGCAGCTCACCCTGCACCATCAGCCGCACGGTCTGGTCCGGCAGGGGCATGATCTGACGGATGGTGACGACGGTGCCGACAGAGTAGAGATCGGCGATGTCCGGCGCGTCCACCATGGAATCCCGCTGCGCCGCCACGAAGATGCGGCGGTCGCCCTTCACCGCCTCCTCCACGGCGGCCATGGACTTCTCCCGGCCCACGTCCAGCGTGGTCACGCTGCCGGGAAAGATCACCACGCCGCGCAGCGGCAGCAGCGGCAGATTGTGCATTTCTCGATCGTTCTTTGACCTCAATGGAATGTCCTCCAAACTATAACTAGGACTATTATACATGACATCTGTTAATTCGTCAAAGTTGTTTCCTGCCAGAAATAGCGGAATTTGAGCAAGAATCACAGAACTTGCAAAAATAACAGAGGCCGACCCGGACGATGCACGATTGTCGGATCCCGTTCTCGAATGTCGTCGCCGGAATGCAAGTCATAACCACCCGTTGAACGGGAGGTTTGACCAAGCCCTATAAGGGCTAAACTCTTGTAGTAGGCCTCTAAAGAGGGCATCGAAAGGTCTGACAACCACAGTAATGTTACGGGCGGCCCCCTACTTGGGGGGCTGTCTTTATTTGCCCTTCTTCTCCTGCTCACCCGTAAACGGGTCAATCAGCTCTTTCATGCTGATTTGATCATTCATTATATCATCTTGCAG
>SFNY01000059.1 GCA_004554085.1 Clostridiales bacterium
TGTGACGTGCAGCTACTCCCACGACAACGGCCGCTTCCTGCTCTTCGCCCGCCAGCTCCGCGACGATGAGACCGAGGAGCAGATCATGGAGCAGTTTCAGTCCCTGCTGTAAATCCTGGACATGATAAAACCCGCGAACCGGTTGCACACCGGTCCGCGGGTTTTTTGCATTGTACGGTTTTGCGTCAGATGCGGGCCTTGCCCACCAGCTTGCGGCAGGAAGTCTGGCCGTCCTCGCTAATGCCGCAGTTGTGCGCGTCGCCCGGGAAGAACACGGCAAAGGTGCCGGGAACCATGTGCAGAGCCGTGCCAGCAGGGCCGTGGGTGAAGCCGGTCTCGCCCTCGAAGTCCCACTCCAGCTCCTCCACCGGTTTCACGGTGATGATCTCCCCCGCCTCCAGCGGAATCTGGAGGTCGAGGTGCTCCATGTGGCGCTCGTAGAGGTCGGTCTCGGGAACCAGCGGCGCGACGTTGACGTTCATCCAGGCCAGATCGCCGTCGATCTCGTTGCGGCCCGCCGGAAGCGCGTTCAGCTCGTGGGACAGCGTGAAATCGATCAGCTTGTCGAGCCCAGGGCAGATGCCCTTGTACTGGGCCAGGCGGTTCAGCGTGTCAAAAATCATTTCTCCTCTTCCTTTCCATTGGATTCGCTCTTTAAATATCGCTCCGGCACGTCGATGCCGGCCCGCTTCAGCGCCCGGGCGTAGTCGGGATCGGACAGGCGCTTCTCCGAGGCCTCCCGCTCCTTCTTCAGCTTGCCCATGCGCATGGGATACATGCCCAGATCCATCGCCAGATAGACCACGGCGACGGCCGCCGCTACAATCGCAAAGGTCGGCTGACCCAGCAGATACAGCAGCACAGCTACAATCGCGCCCATCGGCAGCAGCGTGCGGGTATTGGCCGTGATCTTCGCCGTGTCGGACTTGCGCAGCTCGGTGATGGCCAGCTCCTTCACATCCATATCGATGAAGATGCACTTGCAGCTGCCGCAGAGCTTCATGGGCGAACCATAGACCCACGCATCCTCCGGCGCAGGCTTTCTGCGGCCTACGCTGCCGTAGGAGCGCTGCTCATAGATCCTGCCGCAGTAGGGGCACTTCTTTGTCAAATGCTGCACAGCCAATCAATCTTCCTCCTTCAGCGTGATCTGACCCATCAGGCCGTAGGGCTTGAGCGTATAGCCGTCGCAGTGCCAGCGGCCCTCCGTGCGAAAGTCCTCCCAGCTGATGCGGCTGCAGCCGTCGTAGGCGCGATGGAAGGGCCCCAGCAGGTTCCTCGGCGAGCCGATGACGCAGAGCTCCAGCAGGTTGTCCGAGGCCCTCAGAAGTGGCGTTAGGTCGCTCTCCCGACGGCATGCGCCGAACAACACGTCCGCGCGCGCGCCGTTGACCCGCACCTCCACAAGCACGCCCCCGTAACTGCCCAGCTTCAGCACGATCCTGCGGTTCGCGGGCGGATCAGGCAGCCTGAAGCGGTAGATCATGCCGCCGGAGTAGTGGGGATAGCCCTGGAAGCACCAGTCGCCGAAGTGCAGGCGCTCCGGTTCGCGCACGATGCGCCGCGCGTTGTCCACCGCGAAGTCGCCGAGCAGGTAGACCTCCTCCAGCTCCCGCTTGTCGGTGTACAGGCCGGAGATGCTCACCGTATTCACGCCCGGCTTCAGGCCCTCCAGCGCGAAGCAGTCGATGCTGCGGTCGAGGAACCATTCGCCCGTGGGCGCGCAGTCGCTTCCGTTGAGCTGCACGCGCAGGCCCGCGCTCTTCTCCACCGCCAGCTGTACCCGACCCTGCGGCACGTCCGCGACCTCGAAGTCGAAGCACATTTCAAAGGGCGCGGCGGTGTCGTTCTGCTCCCAGGTGTAGCGCTGGGGGATGCCGTTGGCGTAGATCTGCCGCATACCCAGGCGATCTCGCAGGATGCGCTGCGCCTGCCAGACCTCCATGCCGTCGGCGATGAGCTCGCCGTTCAGCGTGCAGCGGCAAATATCCAGCGGCAGGGCGTTGGGCGCGGTGCGCTCGAACTCCGCCACCGGGCCCAGTGCCGCGAACACGCGCTCCGTGCGGTGGGGATGCTCGTAGGAGAAGCGCAGTTCGTCGCTGTGGGGCGCTTGGTCGTGCTCCACGAAGTACACGCGGCTCCCGGCGGGCTCCAGCGCGTCGATGAAGGCCGTGCCCCTCGCGTCCGTGCAGCAGGGAAGCACGCGCTTTTCGTCCGTCCACGCGTCGTAGGCGACCACGCGGCCCCACACCGGAAGCGTGATGCGCACCTCGCGGCGGTTCGTCTTATCGCTGTTCACGGCGATCAGCAGGCAGTCCTCGCCGCAGCGGCGCAGCATGGTCAGAATCTGGTCGTCCTCACCGCCAGTGCGGCGCTCGATGTGCACTTCGTTGGGCAGCAGGTGATTGAGCGCATGCAGCAGGCCACTCTCGCCCTCCGCGTGGCGCACGCCGTCGCGACTGTACAGCGCCTTGCAGCGCCCGTCCGGCGCGCCCTCGACCAGCTCCGGCGCGTCGCCCAGCCAGATCACTTTGCCGCCCGCGTCCAGATAGCGGTTCAGCAGCTCCACCGTGGACGCAAACAGCGAACACACCTCCGGCACCACCACCGCGCGGTAGCGACCCTCCCCCACGGTGAGCAGATTTCCATCCACCGCTCCGCGCTCGGCAAGGATGGTCTCGTCGCCGAAATCGAAGTCCCGATGGGCCCGCAGCAGCGCCTCCGCCAGGCGGTTGCACTTGTCGCCCTCGATGTTCCCGGCCACGATGTGCGCATCCGTCCAGCCCATGTTCATCTCCACGCGCCCCAGATCCTCGTCGGGGTGGGAGCCGGTGGTGCACCACAGCGAGGAGATCGGATGGATCACCAGCAGGTCGCGCGCGGCCTCCCCCGTCGCAGCGCAGGCAGCCATGCGGGCGAAGTAGTCCTCCATCAGGCCATCGTACTCCCACCAGCTGTTCTGGTAGTTGAACACCGGCGGATAGTCGCGCTTGCGGCATCCGGCGATGCTGTACTGCATCATGTGCTGGCAGCGGCGGTTGATACCGTTCACAAGCAGCCAGTCGCCCAGGCGCTTCTGGCCCTCAAAGTCGAACTCCCAGCCGGTGCAGCCGTAGACCTCGGCGATGGTTTCCTCCCTGCCGTACTGATGGGCCACCGAGCTGCACTGGCGCACCGTGAGCCACTCCCGGGTCTGGTCACCCAGGACGTCCACGCCCGGCATGTGCAAAAAGCGGTACTGGGGCATCGCCGCGCCGCAGACGCGCACATTGTAGCCCAGATCGTTTTCATACAGCACATGGCCCGTCGTGCGCACGCCGTTGTCCTCCCCTCGAAGAACAGCAGCGGAAGCCGGGGCACGGGATCGTAGCCCCGCAGGCGCGCGAAGGCCTGCGCAAAGTCCTGCGTCCAGGGCAGCCAGGGGCGGCCCGGGGTGAAGGAACTGAAGAAGTCGCAGAAGTTGGGCTCGTCGGTGAAGAAGCCCTCCACGTGCTCGGAGAGCCTGCCGCCAAAGAGCGCCTTGTAGCGCTCGTGGGTCAGGTCGATGAAGGCGCGCACCGCCTCCGGGTTGAGGTTGTCCGAGGGCGCGAGGCCGTTGTACCAGTCGCTGCTGGCGCTCTTTTCCGTGCGCAGCACGAGCTGCACATCCCCCTCGCCCATTTTCAGAACGCGCGCGCCGTCGATCTTCGCCCGGCAGCGCGTCACAACGCCCGCCTCGTCGATCTGCGCATCCGCCGCCGCCACCTCCAGCGTCAGCGCCCGGGCGGTGAAGGCCTCGGGATTCATGGCGGACACCTGGCCGCCGGCGCTGCCGCTGGGCCACTTGTCCTCGTCGTAGATCCAGGACTCCAGGCCGAGCTGCGCGCCGGTCACCGCCATCACCTCGATGTCACGCATCCATTCGTCGGACAGATAGGGCGTCTCCAGGCCGTCGCGGGAGTGGGCGAAGGCGCCGCCGATGCCCTTGTCGCGCATATCCGCCATCTGACGGCGCAGCTCGTCGGGGTCAAGCCTGTCGTTCCAAGCCCAGAAGGGCAGACTGCGGTAGCGGTGGTCGGGCCTGTGCAGCACTGCATTCAGGCTCTTTAAATCAGAGATGCGCATAGATGTTTCTTTCATATTTACTTTCCGCGCAGCGGATGTGACTCCCCATCCGCGCACATTTTTCCTTCCGATATAATATCGCATCAGGTAATTCGGCACATTCACGCCGCTTCCCTGCAATTCTCAAAGTAAAAAATCAGGAGCCGCAAGCGCAGCTGCAGCTCCTGAAGAAACCAGGGATTTAGCCCATCAGGTTGGGCAGGAACATGATGACCTGCGGCACGTAGGTGCAGACCAGCAGCAGGGCGATCATGATGAGAACCATTGGTATGATCTCTCGTATGACCCCGGCGATCTTTGTCTTGCCCAAGCCGGTGACGATGAACAGAACCATGCCGAAGGGCGGCGTGGACAGACCGATCATCATGTTCAGGCAGATCACGACGCCGAAGTGCACCAGGTCGATGCCGAAGAGAGAAACCAGCGGCAGAACCATGGGCACGAACACATACTGAATGGTGGAGACATCCAGCACGCAGCCCAGCAGAAGGAAGACGACGTTGATGACCAGCAGGAACAGGTACTTGTTGTCGGTGATGCCGGTGACCCACTGTGCGA
The DNA here is from genome assembly GCA_004554085.1 of Clostridiales bacterium. Lineage (GTDB taxonomy): Bacteria > Bacillota > Clostridia > Christensenellales > Aristaeellaceae > SFTH01. Next base: position 4,663 of record SFNY01000059.1, read on the forward strand.
TCACGTTCGGAACGTTCTCGCGGGCGATGATGAAGCTGAAGATGAAGGAGGTACCGGTCAGCAGCGCCAGGGTGGCGGTGTTGGCGGCGGTCTTCTTGATGATGGTCATCAGCTTCTTCGGGCCGAGCGTGCGATAGATGAAGAAGGAGATCAGCAGCGCCCAGGTGGAGGCCAGCGCGCCGGCCTCGGTGGGGGTGCAAACGCCGGAGTAGATGCCGCCCAGCAGCAGGATGACGGTGAACAGCGCGGGAGCTGCAACCAGCGTCGCCTTGCCGAACTGGCGCAGGGACATCTTCACGCCTGCGGGGTAGTTGCGCTTCTTGGAGATGAAGAAGCAGTAGATCATCAGCAGAATTGCCAGCAGGATGCCGGGCACCATGCCGCCCAGGAATAGCTTGGAAACCGAAGCGCCGGACAGCATGCCGTAGATGATCATGGGGATGGACGGCGGGAAGATGGGGCCGATGGTGGCGGAGGCAGCGGTGATGGCGCAGGCGAAGGGAGCGTCGTAGCCTTCCTTCTTCATCTGCTCGATCTCCATCAGGCCGATGCCGGAGGCGTCCGCGACGGCGGAGCCGGTCATGCCGGAGAAAACCAGGGAGATGAACACGTTCACCTGGGCGGTGCCGCCCTTCATGCGGCCGAGCAGACCGTTGCAGAACGCAAAGATCTTGTCGGTGACCTCGCCCTCATTCAGCACGTTCGCCATAAAGACGAATAGTGGCGCGGCCAGCATCGTATAGTTGGAGAACATCTTGGTGTTGATGGTGTTCGCGACGATGCCGAGGGCCTGGGGCATGGTGCAGAGGTAGTAGACGATGCAGGAGATGAGCATCGAGAAGGAAATCGGCATGCGGATAATGAAGCATACCGCCAGACAGACAAACAGAATGACGACAGCTGTAAGATTCATTACGCCTTGGCCTCCTTCCTGGAGTTTTCCTTGTACTCGACGATCGCATCGCGGATGCAGAACACAGAGCGGACGATGGTTTCAACCAGCAGCCACATGTAGGGGAAGAAGACGACCTTGTAGGGCATCTTCAGAACGCCGGTGACGTTGGTTGCCTTCATGATCTGCTTGAAGCTGGGCGAAATCGTCAGCGCCAGCAGTACGATCATGGCCGCGTAGCACAGCAGCTTGCTAAGCAGCTTGCCAATGTTGGGCAGCTTATCGTAGACCAGGGAGAATACCACATGCTCGTCGGCGGACAGCGCGCGGCCGGTGCCGAAGTACATGCAGTACATGTAGCCGAGAATGGAAACCTCATTGGACCAGCCAATGGAGGTCTTGAAGAAGTAGCGTGCGATGATCTGCGCCATGAAGACCACGAAGATCACGAGGAAGGAGATCGAGGTGACGCCCTCGGAGAAGACGTCGATCGCGGACTTGAGTCCCCGCTCCTTCATCGTGGGAATCGTGAACAGGATGGCCGCAAGGAGAAAGCACACGCCGATGATAACAAGAGTTCCTGTTGTCAAACTGTTCCCCTCCTTTTACATGAAGGAGATGAACCCTGTACAGGGTTCATCTCTTCTGCCGTTATGCGCTGGATTATTCGGCCAGAGCCTGAACAGCGTCGTAGACCTCCATGTTCCAGCTCGCGGTCTGCTCCGGATGATCGGCATAGTACTGCTGAACATTGGCGCGGAACTCAGCGATGTCGGGATAGGTGATGGTGCAGCCCTGCTCCTCGAGGTAAGCAACGGCCTCGGACTCGGACTCAATGCGCAGGGTGTCGTTGACTTCCTTGGCATAGGTCATGGCGTCCTTCACGGCAGCCTGCTGGGCCTCGGTCAGAGTGTTCCAGGTGTCGCCGTTGATGCAGGGGATGATGGAGTCGACGACGTGGTTTGTGATGGCGATGTAGGGGGCAACCTCGTAGAACTTCGCGGAGATGTCGGAGGGCAGCGGGTTGTCCTGTGCGTCGCAGGCGCCGGTGCTCAGAGCGGTGTAGAGCTCAGAGAAGGCGATGGAGGTGGGTTCTGCGCCCAGAGCGCGGCCCAGGTTCTGCCAGGCCTCGGAGCCGGGCATGCGCAGCATCACGCCAGCCATGTCGGCGTAGGAGTTGATCTCCTTGGCGCGGGTGTTGATGCAGCGGGAGCCCAGGTACATTGCACACATGGGAACCAGGCCGGTCTTCTCCTGGATCTCAGCGAAGATCTGATCGCCGATCTCGGAGTCGTTCAGGGTGCTGGTCATGTGCTCATAGGAAGCCCAGAAGTAGCCGGAGTTCACCATGGCCATCCACTCCAGGCCAGCCTGGGTGGACAGGGTGGGGAAGCTGATGTAGGCGATGTCCATGCCGCCCATCATGGAGCCGGTCTTCAGGTCGTCCAGTTCGCCCTCGGAGGAGGAGCCGGTGCCGTCAGCATAAACATTGCACTTCACAGAGCCGCCGGACAGAGCCTCAACAGCCTCCTGGAAGGCGTACATTGCGGTGGTATGGGAGTCGCCGGTGACGGAGACGGAGGTGAAGTAGAGGGTGAAGGGTGCGTCGCCGGACGCATCATAGTCGGCAGACTTGGCATAGGTGGGCTCCTCGGCAACGCCGACGGAGGCAACGGCCAGCAGCATCACTGCGGCCATCAGGATGGCAAGAAACTTTTTCATGTGTGGTTCCTCCTTACAATTTTATCACTGATAACCTTGCGGCTATTATGATTAACCAAAGAAATGCTTGATGTAGCGCTGCTCGATGTTGTAGAACTGGTCGATCTCCAGCTTCTTGCTGCCGGTGAGCAGGGCGGCGTCCTTGGTGCGGGTCATCAGATCCATGTCAACGCCCATCAGGTTCATGTGGTACTTGCAGTTGACGGGATACACCTGGCACTCGACCATGGAGGCCGCGCCGATGAAGTCCATCAGCTGCTCTGCGCGCTCGGGCTCCTTCTCATAGTTGTCCACCAGCCAGGCGTACAGGGACGCATGGAAGTTGGCCATGACTCCGCTGTAGCCGGAGCAGCCCATGCGCAGGCTCTCCAGCAGGGTGGCGGCGTTGGCGTTGAAGATCTTAAGCTCGGTGCCCTTGATCGCGTCGCACTTGGCCTTGATCTGAGAAAGGTCGCAGCAGGTGTCCTTCAGGAAAGCGAACTTGCCGGTCTCGGCGATCCACTTGAGCAGATCGGCGCTCAGAACGCGCTTGTAGGGATAGGGGCACTCGTACACGCCGAAGGAATCGGCCTCGATGTGGTTGATGAGGTACTCGATGCTCTTCTTGGCGACGTCCTCGCTCTCGCCTTCGCGGGCGAACTGGTTGGAGATGAACACGTAGGAATCCGCGCCCGCGTCCACGATGGCCTGGGCCTCGGCGATCTGATCCTCAACCTTCTCGGCGACGTGGCCAGACACCACAACGCCCATGTGCTTGGGCGTATTGTCGATCACGAACTTGGCCAGGTCATATCTCTCCTGCTTGGACAGGTAGAACATCTCGCTGGACTGGCAGACCGCAAAGATGCCGGTCACGCCTTCCTTGTCGTACCAGTCGATAATCTTCTGCACGCCTTCCCAGTCGATTTTGTTGTCCGCGGTGAAAGGCGTGATCATTACCGGCCAGACGCCGTTCTTGATGGTCTTCATAATAAATTTCCCCCTCCTCTAGCTATGCGAAAAAAGTATGCAGAAATTACCCGAAAAATTTTTCGTAGATTCTTGCAAATACTCCTATAATTAAATATAATGATTTTACAGGAAAATAGCATTCAATTTTGTATTCAGTACGAATTTATACTTTTTGTTTTGAGGGAGGCTTGCCTATGGAGCGCGAGCGCATACCGAAGATTTCCCCCGTGGAGCTGAACGATCCCTTCAAGTGGACGAAGGAGCACAAGCTCATCCCCCACTGCATGCACGGCGTATGCGGCCTGGAGAACATCACCCACAGCACGCTTCTCTACACCTCTCCGGCCACGGCCTACCACTACCACCGCGACACCATGGAGATCTTCTGCGTGGTGAAGGGCCGGCGGGAGTGCAGCATCTACACCGGCGAGAAGTCCGTCAGCTTTGAATTCACCGGCAGCGAGGCGCTGATCGTCTTTCCCAACGAGCCGCACGTCACCGGCAGCAACGGCATCGACCCCTGCGACCTGTACGCCCTGCAGTTCAACCTCTCCGAGACGGAAAACTTCCTCGGCCTGAACGCGGAGAACAGCCGCCGACTGTGCGACGCGCTGCGCGCGCTGAAGCATCGCCACCTGTCCATGACGCCCGTCGCCTTCTCCCTCATCAAGCTGGCCTTCGACCGCTTCTACGAGATGACCCCGGAGAGCTGCTGCGAGGGCGCGGCCTTTCTGGTCAGCTTCCTGTGCACGCTGCTGCACCTGCCGCCCGTGGACAGCGCGCCCGTCGAGGCCCCCAACGACCGCATCCTGCGGGTGGTGGACTACATCGCCGAGAACATCTCCCAGCCGATGACGCTCAAGGAGCTGGCCGACTACGCGGGCTATTCGCTCTCCCGCTTCAAGGCGCTCTTTCGCGAGGTCACCGGACAGACCCCGGCACAGTACATCGCCATGCACAAGGTGGAACAGGCCAAGGAGCTGCTGCGCGATCCGGACAGGAGCATCACGGACATCGCCTACGACCTGGGCTGGTCCTCCAGCAACTACTTCTGCGCCGTGTTCAAGAAGTACACCAACATCAGTCCCCTGCACTACCGCAAGCTGCGCATGCAGCAGGGCGACGACGAGGAGTGAGTACGCTCAGCCCCGCGTGGAGCCGTCCTTCCCCTCCTGCGCCTGCTGCGCGTCCTCCTCTTTGTCCACGGCGTACATCATGGCGTACCAGAGCTGCTTCTTCTGATCCAGAAAGAGATTCGGCGAGCCCTCCCGCGCCTTCTTCTTGTGCTGGGCAACGACGGCCCGCAGCGCCTCTGCAAAAAATCCGTCCTTTTTCATCGCGCGCCTCCAATCCGGCTTGACATTGTCAAGCGCAGGAAATACAATTGACTTATCGGACATCGAAGGAAATCAGGTGAAAAACATGCGTATCCTCATTGCGGTCGTCGCGGACATCTTCATCGCCGGCATCTCGCTGTTCGCAGCGAGCGAGATCTTCGGCCTCAAACGCTACAACAGCTTCACCGTGCCCTACACGGACAAGATGATCTCCCTGGGGATCATCGAGCCCGACAAGCGGGACGCCGTCCTGCGGGAGGACCGGATGAACCACCTCGCCGGCATCGCCATCTCGGTGCTGGTCTGCGTGCTGATGGCGCGCTTCCTGGCCTGGCCCAGCGGACTGATCGTATTTGTCCTGGTTCTCGCCGCATCCTTCCTCTTCACCCACCCGGACATGAACGAGACCGAGGCCACCCGGGAGGGCTACTTCCGCATGCACAAGGCCAGCATGCATCCCCAGCGCTACGCCGCCTTCGCACAGTCCCTGCGGACGGATGAACCCCACAAGGATGAATGACGATCCCCCGATTGCCGCTTTCGCACCTGCGCAGGCGGCAATCTTCGCTTCCGCTTGATGATCTGTACATGATTATAGCATGCTCCTCCGCGATGGTGCAAGCGGAAATAACTGCACATTGCGCACAGGCGGATGGGCGGCGCGCTTTGCATTTGCCTTGCTTTCATCGCCGCACGCCCCGTTTGCCCACGAAAGCGCAGTACAGCATGGACGGCGCGCCCGCCGGTCTGCGCTTTCAATCGAATCGAACGCGAAAATTCGCGGGTTTCTGTCATTTTTCCCCCGCATATCTGCATATCATAATCTGAAATGACAACCATTTCATGCGCCGGAGGCGGAATCATCGCACAGCGATCATCTGATGAAGCTCAGAAACGACAGGAGGAAACGCCATGCGCATCGAAGACTGCTATCAGGAAATGGGCGGCGACTACGCCGACGTGAGCGCCCGTCTGCCCAGCCCCACACTGATTCGTCGCTTTGTACTGAAATTTCCGGAGGACGCAAGCTATGCAGCGCTCTGCAGCGCGATGGACTCCGGCGACCGGGAGACTGCCTTCCGGGCCGCCCACACCCTGAAGGGCGTGTGCGCCAATCTGGGCTTTGCCCGCCTTTTGGAATCCTCCTCTGCGCTGACGGAGGTTCTGCGCCCGGAGGCAGCTGCCATTCCGGAGTCCGCATCTGCGCTGATGGAGCAGGTGCGCGGCGACTATCAGCGCACCGTCGACGCCATCCGCAGGTACAGGGAGGAGGCGTAAGCCGGCGCGCCCGCAGGCGCATACTGCAAAATGAGCGCTGTCTGCACGCATGCAGGCAGCGCTCTTATGGATTGGATCAATGCCGGTCGGCCGCGCGGCTCTCCCAGGCCTGAGACGGCAGGCGGCGCAGCAGCTTCAGCAGCGGCAGTCCCAGCACATAGCAGACCACGATCTCGCCCAGCGCCACGGTGCCCATGGAGGAGAGCAGCAGCGCCCAATTGATGGCCTCGCCCGGGGCGCGCACGTAGGCCAGGTACACGATGGGGCCGACGATCAGGCCGTTGAAGATCGTGGGCATGGCGGCGGCGACCAGCGGCTTCTCGCGCAGGCGGCGCACGGCGACGGCGGCCAGCAGCGTGGCGATGGAGCCGAGCACGACGTCGTACCACACGCCGCCGCCCAGCAGGTTGCCCAGCAGGCAGCCGATGAACAGGCCCGGCACGGCGTCGGCGGTGAGCACCGGCAGCAGCATCAGCGCCTCGGCGATGCGGAACTGCACCGCGCCGAAGCTGATGGCCTGGAATACGAAGGTGAACAGCAGGTACAGGGCCGCGATGATGGCGGCGCGGGTCAGGGATCGGGTTGAAAGCTTCATGGTTGACCTTCCTTTCGGAGAGGCAGCGGCAGAAAAAAGAAGAAGCATGGATCTCTCCATGCCCTCGCGCGCCCGACAGCATTGCCGTGGCGCAAACCTGGTTTTGTTTTTTCGGGAATCCGGGGATTCCGTCAGACAGGAGGGCTGCGAACTGTCTCTGTTGATTTTTCAGCCTAATTATACCGCGCTGACTGCGGGATGCAAGTTGAATTTCGCAAACTGTATGTGAAATGCGTGCAGATTTCACCTGCATCTGCTATAATATCTTCTATATGACAGCAGAGAGGGCAATTGCAATGAAGGTATTCGACGTACACGTGCACATCTATCCGGACAAGATTGCGGAGAAGGCGTCCGCCAGCGTGGGCGCATTCTACGACGGCATTCCGATGCACGGGAGCGGCGCCCTGGAGGACTGCCTGCGCCAGCAGGACGAGGCGGGCTTCACCCGCTTTGCGGCGCACTCGGTGGCGCTGACCCCGCACAACGTGGGCAGCATTAACCGCTTCATCCTCAGCGCCCAGGCGCAGCATCCGGAGCGCATCGTGCCCTTCGCGGCGATCCACCCGGAGATGGAGGATCTGGACGGCGCGGTGCTGGAGATCGTGCGTCAGGGCTTCAAGGGCATCAAGATTCACCCGGACATGCAGAAGTTTAAGGTGGACGATCCCGCCGCAGCGCCGATGATGGAGGCCATCGAGGGGCGGCTTCCGCTGCTGATCCACTGCGGGGATTATCGCTACGACTACGACGGCCCGCAGCGCATCCTGAACCTGCGCCGCCAGCATCCGCGGCTTCAGATCATCTGCGCCCACTTCGGCGGCTGGAGCGAGTGGAACCGGGCGGAGGCGCTGCTGCCGGGCAACGGCCTGTTCATCGACACCTCCAGCTCACTGTTCAAGTGGCCGGCGGAGCGCGCAGCCGAGGCGATTCACCGCTTCGGCGTGGAAAACGTGCTCTTCGGCACCGACTATCCCATGTGGAATCCGAAGGAGGAGCTGGAGCGCTTCATGCAGATGAAGCTCACCGACGCCGAGCGCGAGGACATCCTCTGGAACAACGCCCAGCGCATCCTGCAACTGTGAACAAAGCTGTGCGGCGGCATGACATTTTTTCTACAATGCGCCGCGACATTTGACGCTTGCGGGGCGGATATGTATAATAGAGGGTAGAAAATCAGGCGAAGGAGCTTCGCCTGCCGAGGGGAAAGGAGCGCATGAACGATGGCACGCGCCGAAAACAAAAGCAAGTATAAGAAGGTTTCCGTGTGGAACTGGCTGGGCACGCTGATCCTGTGCAGCATACCGGGCGTGCGGCTCATCGCCCTGATCCTGTTCATCATCTTCGCCAAGGCCCAGAGCAAGCGTAGCTTCGCCATCGCCATGCTGGTGCTGGATGTGCTGGTGGTCGCGCTTGCGATTGCAGCCTTCCTGATCTTCCCCGATCAGCTGGCCCAGTTCGCCGCCGATCTGCGGGGTGGAGACGCGCTGCTGGTCATGCCCCAGGGCTGATATAAATAGGATCAACGCCGCGATGCGCAATACTTGCCCTCGCGGCGTTTGCTATGCAATGCATTGGAGGAATCGCTATGAACGAAAGAATCGCGCAGCTTCGCGCGCACACGTCCCGCCTGCCCAGGGCGCAGCTGGGCTTCTTCCCCACGCCGGTCTACCGCCTGAACCGGCTGTCGGAGGCACTGGGCATCGAGCTTTACATCAAGCGCGACGACTTCACCGGCATGAACCTCTTCGGCGGCAACAAGGTGCGCAAGCTGGAATATCTGCTGGGCGACGCGGTGCGGCGGGGTGCGACCCACGTCATCACCTACGGCGCGACCCAGTCCAACCACGCCATGGAGACCGCCGCCGCATGCCGCAGACTGGGCATCCAGCCGATTCTGTACCTGACGGTGGTGGTGGAGCCCGAGGAGGGCACGGCCCGGGCAAACCTGCTGCTGGATCAGATCCTGGGCGCAGAGATTCACACCGTGCCCATGCTGCCGGGGGAGACCGAGGAGCAGGCCGACGCGCGCGCCGCCGAAATGGGCGCGGCCCGGGCGGCGGAGCTGAACGCTGCGGGGCAGCTCTGCGTGGATATCCCCATGGGCGGCGCAAGCAGGCTCGGCTCCGTGGGCTTCGCGGACGGCATGGCCGAGCTGGCGGAGCAGCTGGAGGCGATGGGTGATCTGAAGCTGTCGAAGATCTACCACTGCACCGGCACCGGCGGAACCATGGCCGGCATGCACGTGGGCCGCGCGCTGCTGGGCAGCGAGGTGGAGCTGATCTCGGTGGCGGCAAGCCCCAAGGATGAGCAGGCGTACATCGACAAGGTGCACGCGCTCTGCGGCGACGTGCTGGCTCTGCTGGGCAGCGACGCGCAGGTGAAGCGCGACGACCTGCACCTCGACCTGACCCAGTGGCAGCCCGGCTACGAGCAGCCCAGCGAAGCGGCCTCCGAGGCCATCCGCCTCCTGGCCCGCACCGAGGGCCTGTTCGTCGACCCGGTGTACACCGGCAAGGCCCTGGCGGCGCTGCTGGCCGACGTGCGCAGCGGCAAAATCGCCAGGGGTGAGCGCGTGCTGTTCTGGCACACCGGCGGCGCGACCGCGCTGTTTGCCGAGCCGGAGATCCTGGGCGACATCTGCTGAGGCCCCGTCCGGCATCCCTGTGAGCAAAAATTGCGCGCCTTTTTCCGGCGTCATGCCGGAGAGAGGCGCGCTTTTTTCCGATCGAAGCGCCCGCTGCGCTGCATTTTGTTCGCATCGGCCCCGAAAAAATTTTGATTTGTGCAAAAATTATGTGAAATCTTGCGGTTTCAGGGCAGTTTTTGTGCCTTGCCCGATTGACAGCATGGTACTTCCATGCTATAATCCTAACCAATCGGATTTCCGAAATACAAACGACGGAGCTTTCAAAATGTTCGCTGTTCTCGCAACCCTCGGCATTCTGGATCTACTGCTTGGCATTGTCCTTGTACGACTTACCTCGTGCGAAGATGGTGCTAAAAGTTATGCCCTGCAATGCCAAGCGTTCTGAGCCGGCGACCGAAAGTTCTTGGGTCGGAAGCCGGAAGTTCGGAAGTGAGAAGTTCGCGACGCCTGCGGTCTAACTTTTAGACGGCAGGCGTTTTTTACTGCATACCGCTGCAATTGTACAAGGAGGGACAAATCATGCAGATGACCGGCGCAAAGATTCTGATGGAATGTTTGCTCGAACAGGGCGTCGATACAATTTTCGGCTACCCGGGCGGCACCATCCTGAACGTTTACGACGAGCTGTACAGCTACGGGGAACAGATCCGGCACATCCTGACCGCCCACGAGCAGGGCGCGTGCCACGCCGCCGACGGCTACGCCCGTTCCACCGGCAAGGTGGGCGTGTGCTTCGCCACCTCCGGCCCCGGCTGCACCAACCTGGTCACCGGCATCGCCACCGCCTACATGGATTCCTCGCCCATCGTGTGCATCACCTGCAACGTGACCACCGACCTGATCGGCAAGGATTCCTTCCAGGAGGTGGACATCACCGGCGTGACCATGCCCATCACCAAGTGCAACTACCTGGTTCGCCGGGTGGAGGATCTGGCCGACACGGTGCGCGAGGCCTTCGCCATCGCCCGCAGCGGCAGGCCCGGCCCGGTGCTGATCGACATTCCCAAGAACGTCACCGCTGCCGCGTGCGATTACCTGCCCCTGAGCCGCAGGGATCACGGCATGTGCGGCCGCCTGGGCATGCTGATGAAGCGCTCCTCGCTGAACTTCAAGGCCCCGGAGCCGGATCACGACGACATCGACAAGCTGGTGGAGATGATCAACTGCTCGAAGAAGCCGCTGCTGATCTGCGGCGGCGGCGTGGTGCGCAGCCGCGCCCACGTGGAGTTCGAGGCCTTCGCCAACAAGATCGACGCCCCCGTGGCCATCACCGTGATGGGCGGCGGCGGCTTCCGCGGCAGAAACAAGCTCACCACCGGCATGATCGGCATGCACGGCTCCCAGGCCTCCAACATGGCCGTGGACGCCTGCGATTTGCTCATCGCCGTGGGCTGCCGCTTCTCCGACCGCGTGGCGCTCAAGCCCTCCAGCTTCGCGCAGAACGCCAAGATCGTGCAGATCGACATCGATCGCAGCGAGATCAACAAGAACGTGGAAACCGACCACCACATCATCGGCGACGCAAAGCGCGTGCTGGAGCTGCTGCTGGAGCGCGTGCACCAGATGGATCACAGCGAATGGAAGGACTACGTGTTCTCCTACAAGACCGAGACGGAGTACGACGAGGCGGAGGACCGCCTGACCCCCGGCCAAATCCTCTCGGCCATCGCGCGCATCCTGCCCCAGGACACCATCGTCGCCACCGACGTGGGCCAGCACCAGATGTGGGCCATCCAGCACTTCCACTTCGACTATCCCGGCCAGCTGCTCACCTCCGGCGGCTTCGGCACCATGGGCTTCGGCCTGGGAGCGGCCATCGGCGCGCAGGTGGGCAATCCGGACAAGTGCGTGCTGCACGTCACCGGCGACGGCAGCTTCCGCATGAACTGCAACGAGCTGGCCACCGAGCAGTACTACAACCTGCCCATCATCACGGTGCTGTTCAACAACGGCACGCTGGGCATGGTTCGCCAGTGGCAGACGCTGATCTACGACGGCCACTACTCCCAGACCACGCTGGATCGCGCCCCCGACTTCGTAAAGCTGGCCGAGGCCTACGGCCTGGGCGGCCGCCGGGTGACGAACACCGACGAGCTGGAGGAGGCGCTCAACGAGGCGCTGAACTGCGGCCACGGCTACGTGATCGACTGCGCCATCGATATGGACGAGATGGTGCGCCCGATGGTGGGCGGCGGCAGCCACATCACCCAGTTCATGATCGTGAATCAGATTATCCGGCATACTCTGGCCGTTCTGGTGGACAACGAGGCGGGCGTGCTCTCGCGTGTCGTGCGCCTCTTCTCCGGCAAGGGCTACAACATCGAATCCCTGGCGGTGGGCACCACCGACGACCCCAGGGTTTCGCGCATCACCATCGAGGTGATGGCCGACGACAAGCAGATTCACCTGATCTCCAGCCAGCTGCGCAAGCTCATCTGCGTGCACTCGGTAAAGCTCCTGAAATCGGAGCACTCCATTCGCCGCGAGCTGGTGCTGATCAAGGTGCTGGCCCAGACCAGCGAAACCCGCAACGAGGTGATCCAGATCGCGAACATCTTCCGCGCATCCATCATCGACGTATCGATCTCCTCGATCACCCTTGCCGTCATCGGCGATGAGAGCAAGGCTGAAGCAATCCAAAACCTCCTCAGGGAGTTTGGAATCCTCGAACTGGTGCGCACCGGCATGGTCGCGCTGGAACGCGGACAATATACCATTGACGAGCAGACCAAGGAAAAAGGAGAGTTTGACTATGGCAAAAATGTATTATGAGAAGGACTGTGATCTGAACAAGCTGAACGGCAAGAAGATTGCGATCATCGGTTACGGCTCCCAGGGCCATGCCCACGCGCTGAACCTGCGCGATTCCGGCTGCGACGTCATTGTGGGCCTGCGCAAGGGCGGCAAGTCTTGGCCGGTGGCGGAGAAGGACGGTTTCACCGTCATGACCGTTCCGGAGGCCACCCAGGCGGCGGACGTCATCATGATCCTCATCAACGACGAGCGCCAGGCCGACATGTACAAAAAGGACATCGAGCCCTACCTGACCGAGGGCAAGGCCATCGCCTTCGCCCACGGCTTCAACATCCGCTACAAGCAGATCGTTCCCCCGGCCAATGTGGACGTGTTCATGGCGGCTCCCAAGGGCCCGGGCCACACCGTGCGCTCCCAGTACGTGGCGGGCAAGGGCGTTCCCTGCCTGATCGCCGTGGAGCAGGACGCCACCGGCAAGTGCTATGACATCGCCCTGGCCTACATCGCAGGCATCGGCGGCGCCCGCGCGGGCATCATGGAGACCACCATGCACGACGAGACCGAAACCGACCTCTTCGGCGAGCAGGCCGTGCTCTGCGGCGGCGTGGTCGATCTGATGCGCTGCGGCTTCGAGACGCTGGTCGAGGCTGGCTATGAGCCGGAAAACGCCTACTTTGAGTGCATCCACGAGATGAAGCTCATCGTCGACCTGATCAACAAGGGCGGCGTTGCGGCCATGAACTACTCCATCTCCGACACCGCCGAGTATGGCGAGTACGTTTCCGGCCCCCGCGTGCTGCCCTACGAGCAGACCAAGGCCAACATGAAGGCTGTGCTCAGCGACATCCAGGACGGCACCTTCGCCGGAAAATGGATCGCCGAGAACAAGAACGGCCGCTGCTTCTTCAATTCCAAGCGCGAGCAGCTCGCCAAGCACCCCATGGAGGTCATCGGCAAGCAGCTGCGCGAGCAGATGCTCTGGAAGAACGATTCCGATCTGGACAACGCTTCCAACTGATTACTACTTATTAAATAAATTGCTGCGGGTGCCGCGCGCATCCGCAGCGTACCGGAGTCAAGGGCGGCTTCGGCGAACGAGAAAAGCAAGGACTGAGAGGTAAGACAAATGAGTCAGATCAAAATCTTCGACACGACATTACGGGATGGAGAGCAGTCGCCGGGCTGCAGCATGAACCTGAAGGAGAAGCTGGAGGTGGCGCGCTGCCTGGAGCGTCTGAAAGTGGACGTGATCGAAGCG
>SFNY01000111.1 GCA_004554085.1 Clostridiales bacterium
CCAGCTCTCCGGCGGTCAGAAGCAGCGCGTGGCCATCGTGCGGGCGCTGCTGATGCACCCCGAGATGCTGCTGCTGGACGAAATCACCGCCGCGCTGGACCCCGAGATGGTTCGCGAGGTGCTGGGCGTGGTGCTGGATCTCGCCCGCGACGGCATGACCATGCTCATCGTCACCCACGAGATGCGCTTCGCCGAGGCCGTCGCGGATCGCGTGATCTTTCTGGAGGGCGGCAGCATCGTGGAGGAGGGCGCGCCCCGGGAGTTCTTCCACAATCCCCGCACCGACCGCGCCCGCCAATTCCTGGAATCCTTCGACTACGAGGCAAGGTAAGATAATTGTTAACTTTTGCCAGCACCCCTTGACGAAAGCGGTAAGAGGACTTATAATCATATCAATCCGATAGGAAATACGGATTAAACAAGGAGGGAAGCACAATGAAGCAGACGATGATGTGCATGTGTTGTCCACTTCGGCGTTCATCTCTCCGAAGCCTTTTCGTCGTGCACATGGCATGATGGAAAACCCTCCACGGCGGGATGCGCGCAGGCTCATCCCGCTTTTTTGTGCATGAAACGGCAGAACAAATCCGGAAAGGGTGTGGTCGCGGCATGAAACACCGCAATCCGATGCGGGCGACCGACGAATGTCGGCGCTGCGAATGAAGAAATGGATTCAGACATAGATTGACAACCGGCCCCGAAGCATTCGGGCATCGAATGAAAGTGAGGAAACAAAAATGAAGCGTTTTGCAAAGATCATCGCACTGGCTCTGACATTGGCACTGGCGCTGACGACCGTGGCGCTGGCGGACTCCACCGCGCGCACGCTGGATGAGATCAAGGAGGGCGGCTCGATCGTGATCGGCGTGTTCTCCGACAAGAAGCCCTTCGGCTACGTGGACGAGAACGGCGAATACCAGGGCTACGACGTCTATCTGGCCCGCCGTTTGGCGGAGGACCTGGGCGTGGAGCTGGAGCTGGTCTCCGTGGACGCTCCGAACCGCGTGGAGTACCTGCAGTCCGCGAAGGTGGACGTCATCCTGGCGAACTTCACCGTGACCGCCGAGCGCGCCGAGGTCGTGGACTTCGCGCTGCCCTACATGAAGGTGGCGCTGGGCGTGGTCTCCCCCGACGACGCGCTGATCACCGACGTGGCCGAACTGCGTGGCAAGACCCTGATCGTCAGCAAGGGCACCACCGCCGAGACCTACTTCACCGAGAATGAGCCCGAGGTGCAGCTACTGAAGTTCGACACCTACACCGAGGCCTACAACGCCCTGCTGGACGGCCGCGGCGACGCGCTCTCCACCGACAACACCGAGGTGCTGGCCTGGGCGCTGGAGAATCCGGGCTTCAGCGTGGGCGTGGACAGCCTGGGCAGCCTGGACGCCATCGCGCCCGCCGTGCAGAAGGGCAACGAGAGCCTGCTGACCTGGATCAACGAGGAGATCGTGGCCCTGGGCGCGGAGAACTTCTTCCACGCCGACTATGACGCGACCCTGAAGGACGTCTACGGCGAGGCCGCCAACGCCGACAGCCTGGTGGTCGAGGGCGGCGTGATCGAATAAGCAACCCACGGCATGACAAAGCGCCGCTTCCAGCATCAATCAACACATAGAAAATCGCCGCCTCCGTTTGGAAGCGGCGATTCATATTGGCTTTTAGGCTTCGCCCAGATAGGCCTTGCGGACGCGGTCGTCCTCGGCCAGCTCGTGCGCGTCGCCGGACATGGAGATCGTGCCGGTCTCCAGCACGTAGGCGCGATGTGCGATGGACAGCGCCATGCGGGCGTTCTGTTCCACCAGCAGGATCGTGGTTCCAGCCTTGTTCAGCTCTTTGACGATGTCAAAGATCTGCTCCACCAGGATCGGGGCCAGACCCATGGACGGCTCGTCCAGCATCAGCAGCTTCGGCTTGCTCATCAACGCGCGGCCCATGGCCAGCATCTGCTGCTCACCGCCGGACAGCGTGCCCGCGACCTGCTTGTATCTCTCCTTCAGGCGGGGGAAGCGCTCGTACACGTTTGCCAGGCTGGGCTCAATTTCACTTGCCGGACGGGTGTAGCCGCCCATCTCCAGGTTCTCCTGCACGGTCATCTGAAGGAACACGCGGCGGCCCTCCGGACACAGCGCGAGGCCGTGGGAGACGATCTTGTTCGCGGGCACGCCCACGATGCTCTTGCCCTCGAACTCGATGGCGCCGGTCTTGGGCTTGAGCAGACCCGACACGGTGTTCAGCGTGGTGGACTTGCCCGCGCCGTTAGCGCCGATCAGGGTGACGATCTCGCCCTCATTGACCTCGAAGGATACGCCCTTGATGGCGTGAATGCTGCCGTAATAGACGTGGATGTTATCAACTTTCAGCAGGCTCATGCGTCCGCCTCCTTCTGCTTGCCCAGATAGGCCTCGACGACCACCGGATTCTTCTGGATTTCCTCCGGCGTTCCCTTGGCGATCAGGCGGCCGTAGTTCAACACGGCGATGCCCTCGCAGATGCCCATGACCAGCTTCATGTCGTGCTCGATCAGCATCACCGCGATCTGGAAGGTGTCGCGGATCTTGCGGATGTTCGCCATCAGCTCCGCTGTCTCGGAGGGGTTCATGCCCGCGGCGGGCTCGTCCAGCAGCAAAAGCTTCGGCCCGGTGGCCAGCGCGCGCACGATCTCCAGGCGGCGCTGCGCGCCGTAGGGCAGCGAACCCGCAGTGTGGTTGGCCAGATCCTGCATGTCGAAGATGGACAGCAGCTCCAGCGCGCGCTCGTGCATCTTTTTCTCGTTCTTCCAGTAGCCGGGCAGGCGCAGAATGCCGCTCACGGTGGAATACTTCATGGAGTTGTGCAGGCCGATCTTCACGTTGTCCTCCACCGACAGGGTGGAAAACAGGCGGATGTTCTGGAAGGTGCGGGCGATGCCGGCGCGGTTGACCTGCACGGTGTTCATGCCGGAGGTCTCCTTGCCGTTGAAGAGGATCGTGCCGCTGGTGGGGTGATAGACCTTGGTCAGCAGGTTGAAGATCGTGGTCTTGCCCGCGCCGTTGGGGCCGATCAGGCCGGCGATCTCCGTCTTGCCGATGGTCAGGTTGAAGTCGTCCACGGCCTTCAGGCCGCCGAACTCGATGCCCAGATGGCGGCACTCCAGCACGGGCGTGGCGTGCAGATCGCGCTCGGGGATGATGCCCTGGCTGGGAATCGGTACCATTCTCGTCTTCTGCTCAGACATCGTCAAACGCCTCCTTCGCTCTCATTGCCCGCGCCCTTGTTGCGGCGCAGCTTCTCCGCCAGGCTCTCCCGCAGCTGCTTGAAGCGCGGGTTGTTGGTGGTCAGCATCACCAGAATCAGCACGATGGCGT
>SFNY01000112.1 GCA_004554085.1 Clostridiales bacterium
GCGGGTGCCGATGCCGCCGCCCAGTCGGGACAGCACCGTGCCCATGCCGGTGAGCCGGGGCAGGCGATACTTCATCTGGGCCAGCTCCACCTGCAGCTTGCCCTCGGCGGTCTGGGCGCGCTGGGCGAAGATGTCCAGAATCAGCGCCGTGCGGTCGATCACCCGCACGCCCAGCACGTTTTCCAGGTTGCGCTGCTGCGCGCCGGTCAGCTCGTCGTCCACGATGGCCAGATCGATCTCCATCGCCTGGCACACCAGCGAAAGCTCCTCGGCCTTGCCGCTGCCGATGAAGGTGGCCGGGTCGGGCTTCAGGCGGTTCTGCATCACCCGGGTGATGACCATGGCCCCGGCGGTCTCCGCAAGGCTGGCCAGCTCCTCCAGCGATTCCTCGCTGTCGGTGGAGATCAGCATGACCTTTTCGCTCTGCTCCACGATGCCGCCCTTGGCGATGGCCTCCTTGACGCGCACCTCGGCCTGCTCGATCTCCGCCATCCAATTGGTCTGGGGAATGCGGCTGGCCTTCACCGGGCCCTTGAGCACGATGGAGAAATTGTCGTACTCCATCTCGCCCAAAAATGCCGCGCTCACGCCGGTGCACGCGCCGTCCCGCACGCCCACGGCGCACATGGAATCGAAGCGCATCAGCCGCAGCGCCTGCAGATCCACGCTGGACAGCTCCGCATTTCCGCCCGGATGGGTGTGGATGCAGCGGAAGCCGCTCAGGCGATCCAGATTGCGGCGCAGGTGCAGCTCCGGCAGCGCAATCGAGCCGATGGAGCCGATGGCGATCTCCAGCACGCTGCCGTCGCGGCCCAGGTACACCAGCATCTCCCGGTTGATCAGCTCCGTAAAGCGAACCAGCACACCCAGCAGTTCCTCCGGCAGGAACAAATCGCGGTCAAAGCTGGCCTCGTACAGCGTCTCCAGCTCCCGCAGGTAGCTGTCGCGTATGCCTTCCAGATTTCCGTGGATCATCGCAAAACCTCCGTCAGCGCATCAATTTCCGGAAATTCCACACATCCCCTGAACTGCGTCCGGAAATCAGACGTAGCGAACCTCCTCGTCCTCCTCGGAGGCCGGCTTTTCGCCCTTCTCCAGGCGATCCTTGTAGTCCTGAATGGCGGCGTGCAGGGCCTCCTCGGCCAGCACGGAGCAGTGCACCTTCACCGGCGGCAGTCCGCCCAGGGAGTCCATGACCATCTTGTTGGTGATCTGAAGCGCCTCGTCCAGGGTCTTGCCCTTCACCAGCTCGGTGGCCTTGCTGGAGGTGGCGATGGCCGCACCGCAGCCGAAGGTCTTGAACTTCACGTCGGTGATCACGTTGTCCTCAACCTTGATGTAGATGCGCATGATGTCGCCGCACTTGGCGTTGCCCACGGTGCCCACGCCGTCGGGGTTCTCCATTTCGCCCATGTTGCGCGGATTCATGAAATGATCCATGACCTGCTCGGTATATTCCATAAAAATCTCCTTTCGTCGATGTGGTCGGGGGACACGTCTCCCGCCACGCACGATTCTATGATTATTTTACTTGTTTTCCTTGATGAAATCGTCGTACAGCGGGGACATGCTGCGCAGGCGGGAGACGATCTCCACCAGCGCGTCCACCACGTAATCGGCCTCCTCCATGGTGTTTTCCTCGCTCAGAGAGAGGCGCAGGGAGCCGTGGGCGATCTCGTGGGGCAGGCCGATGGCCAGCAGCACATGGCTGGGATCCAGGGAACCACTGGTGCAGGCGGAGCCGGAGGAACCGGCGATGCCCTTCGCGTCCAGCAGCATCAGCAGGGACTCGCCCTCGATGAAGCGGAAGCACACGTTCACGTTGCCCGGCAGGCGGGTGGTGGGATGGCCGTTCAGGCGGGTGAAGGGAATCTCCTTCAGGATGCGCTCGATCATGTGATCGCGGATGGCGCTGAGCTGGGCGTTGTGCGCGTCGATGTCCGCAGTTGCCAGCTCGATGGCCTTTCCGATGCCCACGATGGAGGCCAGGTTCTCGGTGCCCGCGCGGCGGTTGCGCTCCTGTGCGCCGCCGTTCATGAACTGCTGCAGGCGCACGCCCTTGCGGATGTACAGCACGCCGATGCCCTTGGGCGCGTGGAACTTGTGGCCGGACATGCTCAGCATGTCGATCTGCATGGCCTTCACGTCGATCTTCACGCTGCCGATGGCCTGCACCGCGTCGGTGTGGAAGAGCACGCCGTGCTTCTTGCAGACTGCGGCCAGCTCGGCGATGGGCTCGATGGTGCCGATCTCGTTGTTGGCGGTCATGATGGACACCAGCGTGGTGTCCGGACGGATGGCCGCGTCCAGCTGCTCGGGGGTCACGAAGCCATACTCGTCCACCGGCAGGTAGGTCACCTCGAAGCCCTCCTTCTCCAGCTGCGCGCAGGTGTGCAGGATGGCGTGGTGCTCGATGGCGGTGGTGATGATGTGGCGGCCCTTCTTCAGGTTCTCATAGGCCGCGCCGCGCACCGCCCAGTTGTCGGACTCGGTGCCGCAGCCGGTGAAGTAGATCTCGTTCACGTCGGCGTTGATGGCCTTGGCCACCTGTTCGCGCGCCGCGTCGATCGCGTGGCGGGAGACATAGCCAAAGTTGTGCGCCGAGGACGGGTTGCCATAGATTTCGCAGAAATAGGGCTTCATCGCCTCAAATACGGGCTCGGTTACGCGCGTGGTTGCGCCGTTATCCATGTAGATACGCTTCATTCTTCTTCCCCCTGTGCCATCTGGCACGCATATTCATCGATCATATCCTGGAGGGTGATTCCATCGACGATCCGGTTCAGTCCGTCCCGGATCTTCAGCCACACGATGCGCGAGGGGCAGGCGCAGCTCTTGCCGCAGCTGTCCTCCTCCAGCAGGCAATCCACCAGATTCAGTCCGCCCTCCAGCGCCCGCAGAACCTCGCCCACGGTGATGCCGCCGGGTTCGCGCACCAGGCGGTAGCCGCCCTGCGCCCCGCGGTTGCTGATGACCAGCTTCTCCCGCCGGAGCACCGCGATCAGCTGCTCCAGATAGGCCTCCGGGATGTTCTGCCGCTCCGCGATGCACTTGATGGACTGCGGCCCGTCGCCGTAGTGCACCGCAAGATCGTACATCGCATGGATGCCGTAGCGCCCGCGCGTGGACAGCTTCAAACGGATCGCCTCCCTCGCATCAATTCCGAGTGAATCACTCGGTTTACCGTCTGCTATTTTATCACCGCTTTGAAGCCGTGTCAATCAATCCCGATCGTTTTCATAGGAAATTAACGCATGTTGAAATCGCAGATGCGTCGTGCTATAATTGGGAAGTAAGCAAGACGAAAATCCGGCTTCAGAAGGAGGAGAATTATGAAACAGAATAAGAACCCCAGGAAGAAGGGCTTTGGCAAGCACATGCACCTGAGCTGGACGGAGCTGATCGCGGGCATTGCGATCATCCTGATCGGCCTGGTACTGCTGATCTGGCCGGGCATCGCCACGTCGCTGCTGTTCGGCGTGATCGGCGCGGTGTGCATCATCATCGGCCTGGTCTACGTGGTGCGCTACTTCATGCTGGAGGCGAAGATCTCCATCACCAGCTTCGATCTGTCGCTGGGCCTGGTCTGGATCCTTGGCGGCGTGCTGGTCATCATCTTCAAGGGCCTGCTAATCTCGCTGCTGCCCATCCTGTTCGGCCTGATCATCCTGATCGGCGGCGTGGTGAAGATTCAGAGCACGCTGGGCTTCCGCCGGATGAACGCGACCCGCTGGTACATCGAGCTGGTCTGCGCCATCATCTCCATCGCCTTCGGCGTGGTCATCCTGCTGAACCCCTTCTCCACGGCGCTGCTGCTGATGCGCGTGATCGGCGCGGGCCTGGTGGTCGAAGGCGTAATGGACCTGGCGTCCCGCATCTTCTTTAAGCGCGCCTGCGACGCATACTTCATCGAGACCGACTTCACCAACTGAGCGCGAATACGAGAAATGCCGCTGGGGGAAATCCTCCGACGGCATGCTTTTATGGATAAGAAAAAGGACAATTAAATAAAGGACGGTCCGCAGACTGTCCAAAAAGGATTGAATCCGGCGACGACCTACTCTCCCGGGCCGTTGCCAGCCAAGTACCATCAGCGTGCTGAGGCTTAACTTCTGTGTTCGGT
>SFNY01000113.1 GCA_004554085.1 Clostridiales bacterium
TCCCCATCCGCGAAGCGGGCAGGCAAGAATCGCAGCGGAGCCGAAGGCGAGAATTGCGATTCCGGTCACGCGGCTTGAAACAGGCACAAACCAAAGATCATATTAGCAAAATGCCGGTGCTGTTTTGTGCGCCGGCGTTTTGCTGCCTGCGGTTGAAAGCATCTTGGTTGACGTGCTATAATCGGAGAAACACGAAAGGAGCGATGCGCCATGATGATTTCCACCCGGGGCAGGTACGCGCTGCGCGTGATGATCGACCTGGCGGAGCACCAGAGCGACGGGTATATTCCGATGAAGGACGTGGCGCGGCGGCAGGAGATCTCGCTCAAGTATCTGGAACGGATTCTGCCGGCGCTGGTGCAGGCCGGGGAGATCGAGGGCGTGCACGGCAAGGGCGGCGGCTACAGGCTCACCCGCGCGCCGGAGGAATACCGCGTGGGCGATATCCTGCGGCTGACCGAGGGCGACCTGGCACCGGTGGCCTGCCTGGGCTGCGATGCGAAGCCGTGCGCGCGCGAAGGGCAGTGCCGCACAATCGGCATGTGGCGGAGATTTTCCGACATGACCAACGCGTACTTTGACGGGATCACGATTGCCGACCTGATGCAGCGCGTGGTATAATGCAGGCAGAAGCGGCGCGGCGGACGAACGGCACGCGCTGCAGCCAAAAAGAAAGCGAGGAACGCATATGCTCAAGGGAATCTCTCCGATCATCAGCCCCGAACTGCTTAAGATCATCGCCGAAATGGGCCACGGCGACGAGCTCGTGCTCGCCGACGGCAACTTCCCCGGCACGTCGATCGGCAAGCGCTGCGTGCGCTGCGACGGTCACGGCTGCGCCGAGGTGATGCGCGCCATCGTCGCGCTGTTTCCGCTGGACGACTTTGTGAAAAAGCCCATGGCTGTCATGGAGGTGCCCGCCGGCATGTTCCCCGGCGACAAGGCGCCCATCTGGCAGGCCTTCCGCGAGGCGGCCGATCTGGACATGCCCAGCGCCGAGTTTGACATGATGGAGCACGACGCCTTTCTCTCGCGCGCGAAGAACGCCTACGCCGTCGTGCAGACGGGCGAGACGGCGCTCTACGGCAACATCATCATCCGCAAGGGCGTCGTGCGGCTGTAAAACAGCTTGAAACAGCGCGAAGCGAAAGAGGGGTTCGGGGACAATGTCCCCGAGCGGGGTTTGGGGCCTGCGGCCCCAACGTCCCCCATTCGCGAAGCGGGCAGGCAAGAATCGCAGAGGAGCCGAAGGCGAGGATTGCGATTCCGCCAAAGCAGCTTTCAATAAGCCTGAATTGATAACGGCTTGAAGTGAAACAAAACAGTCCCTTCCCGCGTGGGAAGGGACTGAATTTTTGGAAGAATTACTTCTTCTCGGTGAGCGGCTTCAGATGCCAGATGAGGTCGTTGTACTCCTTGATGGTGCGGTCGGAGGAGAAGATGCCGGACTTGGCAACGTTGATGATCTCCTTGCGGGTCCACGCCTTGGTATCCAGGTAGTCGTTGCCCAGGCGGCGCTGCGCGCCCTGGTAGGAGCCGAAGTCCTTGAGCACCAGGTACGGATCGGCGACGCCGCCGTTGTCGGAGAAGACCAGGGCGCGGTACAGGCCCTCGAACATCTTCGGATTCTCCGGGGTCAGGCTGCCGTCAAAGAGCATGTTGAGCGCGCGGCGCAGCTCGGCGTTGGTCTCGTAGATATCCAGGCTGCGGTAGGTGCCGGCGGCGTAGAGCGCCTCGACCTCCTTGGAGCGCATGCCGAAGATATAGCAGTTCTCCTCGCCGACCAGATCGGCGATCTCGACGTTCGCGCCGTCCAGCGTGCCGATGGTCACGGCGCCGTTCATCATGAACTTCATGTTGCCGGTGCCGGAGGCCTCCTTGGAGGCGGTGGACAGCTGCTCGCTGACCTCGGAGGCCGGCATGAGCATCTCCGCAGTGGAGACGTTGTAGTTCTGCAGGAAGACGATCTTGATCATCTTGCTCGCGCGCGGATCCTTGTTGATCTTCTCGGCCAGCACGTTGATGAAGTGGATGATCTCCTTGGCGCGGCGGTAGCCCGGGGCGGCCTTCGCGCCGAAGATGAAGGTGCGCGGCGCCATGGTGTAGTTCGGATCGTCGCAGATGCGGTTGTAGAGCACCAGGATGTGCAGCGCGTTGAGCAGCTGGCGCTTGTACTCGTGCAGGCGCTTGACCTGGACGTCAAACATGGTGTCCGGATCGAGCTCCAGACCCTGATGGCGGTTGATCCAGCGGGAGAAGCGGGCCTTGTTCTCGTACTTGACCTTGGCAAACTTCTCCACGAAGGCCGCGTCGTCCGCCAGCGGGAGCAGCTTCTCCAGCTCCATGGTGTCCTTGCGCCAGCCCTGGCCGATGGACTCATCCAGCAGCGCGGAGAGGCCCGGGTTGGCCAGCATCAGCCAGCGGCGCGGAGTGATGCCGTTGGTGATGGCGCAGAACTTCTCCGGCATGATCTTGTAATAGTCGGAGAAGGTGGAGCGCTTGAGGATCTCGCCGTGCAGCTGGGAGACGCCGTTGACGGCGTGGCTGTAGGCGATGCACATGTTGGCCATGTGCGCCTGATCGTAGGCCAGGATGGCCATGTGGCCGATGCGGTCCCACTCGCCCGGGAAGCGGTCAAACAGCTTCTGGCACAGGCGGCGGTTGAGCTCCTGCATGATCGCGTAGATGCGCGGCAGGGTCTCACGCATCATGCTCTCCGGCCACTTCTCCAGCGCCTCGGCCATGACGGTGTGGTTGGTGTAGGCGACGGTCTCGCGGGTGATGCGCTCGGCCTCCTCCCACGGCAGGTGCTCCTCGTCCACCAGGATGCGCATCAGCTCCGGAATGACCATGGCCGGGTGCGTATCGTTGATGTGGAAGGCAACCTTCTCGGGCAGCTGATCCATGTCGGTGCCGTACACGCGCTTGAAGTCCTTGATGGCGTACTGCAGCGTGGCGCTGACCAGGAAGTACTCCTGCATCAGGCGCAGCTTCTTGCCGTTGTAGGTGTTGTCCTCCGGATAGAGCACCTTGGAGATCTGCGCGGCGATGGAATCGCTGTCCTCGCTGGAGCCGTTGTAATCGCCGGCGGAGAACTTCTCCAGGTTGAAGTTGCGCGGGAGCACGGCGCTCCACATGCGCAGGCGGTCAACAACCTTGTTGTCGTAGCCGACGATCGGCAGATCATACGGCACGGCGATGACGTCCTCGGTGTTCTGCAGGGAGACGTAGTGCTTGCCGCCCATCCAGTTTTCGATCATCT
>SFNY01000060.1 GCA_004554085.1 Clostridiales bacterium
CGCGGCGGTCAGCGTTACGGCGCTGGGTGCGGGGGATACGCTGAGCGCGCAGTCCGCAGACACGCCGTTGTAGGCGGTCGCGGTGACGGTGGCGCTGCCATCCTTCAGGGCGTGAATCGTGCCGTCCGCGTCCACGGTGGCGACGCTCTCGTCCGAGGACGCGAAGGAAACCGCGCCTGCGGAGCCCTCGCTCAGCGTGTAGGAAAGCTTTGCGCTGTCCTCCGCGCCGATTTTCAGAGAGGCGTTGGCGAGGGTGATGGATTCCGGCGCGGGCTTTACGGTGATTACGCCGGACTTGGTCTTGCCGTTGTAGGTTTTGACGCTGACGCTGACCTCGCCGGGCTGCAATGCAGTGACCAGGCCGTTCTCGTCCACGGTGAGCTTTGTCTCGTCTGCGGAGGAGAAGCTGTAACTGCCGGCGGAGCCGGAGGACAGGGTCGCGCTGAGCTGGGCGGTCTCGCCCACGCCGAGCAGGGTGCGGGTGGTCTTGAGGCTCACGCTGGAGGGAGCCTTCTTGACGGTGATCTTGAGGGTAGCCTTCTCGCTGCCGGCCTTCTTGCCGGTGATCGCGCCGTTTGCGTCCACGGTCACGTATCTCGTGTTCGAGGAGGAGAACTTCAGCGAACCGGTCACACCGGCGGGCTCCAGCTGTGCGACGAGCGCAAGCTTCTCACCCACGCCGATGGTGGTGCGCGCGGCGGTCAGCGTTACGGCGCTGGGTGCGGGGGATACGCTGAGCGCGCAGTCCGCAGACACGCCGTTGTAGGCGGTCGCGGTGACGGTGGCGCTGCCTCAGGGCGTGAATCGTGCCGTCCGCGTCCACGGTGGCGACGCTCTCGTCCGAGGAGGTGAAGCTCACCGCGCCTGCGGAGCCCTCGTTCAGCGCGTAGGAGAGCTTTGCACTGTCCTCTGCGCCGATTTTCAGGGAGGTTTCGGCGAGGGTGATGGATTTCGGCGCGGGCTTTACGGTAATCACGCCGGACTTGGTCTTGCCGTTGTAGGTCTTGACGGTGACGGTGACCTCGCCGGGCTGCAGCGCGGTGACCAGGCCGCTTTCATCCACGGTGAGCTTCGTCGCATCGGAGGAGGAGAAGCTGTATCCGCCGGCGGTGCCGTTGGGCAGGGTTGCGGTGAGCTGGGCGGTCTCGCCCTCGCCGAGCAGGGTGCGGGTGGTCTTGAGGCTCACGCTGGCGGGGGCCTTCTTGACGGTGATTTTGAGGGTGGCCTTCTTGCCGTTGTAGGTGGTGACGGTGATGGTGGCGCTGCCGGCCTTCTTGCCGGTGATTGCGCCGCTTGCATCCACGGTCACGTATCTCGTGTTGGACGAGGAGAACTTTAGCGAGCCAACCACTTCGGCGGGCTCCAGCTGCGCAGTGAGCTGCAGCTTCTCGCCCGCGCCGATGGTGGTGCGCTGGGCGGTCAGGGTCACGCCGGTGGGCGCGTCCTTGTATGTATAGGGGATCTTGGCTGCCTTGCAGGCGGCCTCGGCGGCAGTGCCGTAGGTCAGCAGCACGGTCAGCTTCGGGCAGTTCGCAAACGCGTCGCTCGCGATCTGCGAAAGATTCGCGGGGAGGGTCAGGCTTTCCAGTGCGGTGCAGCCGGAGAGCGCTCCGGACCCGATGCTCGTCAGCGTGGAGGGCAGCTCCAGCGCCTCCAGCGCGGTGCAGCCTGCGAACATGGACGCGCCGAGCACGGTCATGCCCTCGGACAGAACCGCCTTTTTCAGCGAAGTACAGTCCTTGAAGATGTGCTGGTCGCCGCGCTCGATTACGCCGCCCAGCTGACGCAGCTTCTCGGGGAGAACGATCTCCTCCAGGCGCTTGCAGCCCTCAAAGGCAAATTCGCCGATAATTTCCAGATTTTTCGGCAGGTCGATGGCCTCCAGCGCCTCGCAATCCCTGAAGGCACAGGGGCCGATGGTGCGCAGAGCGTCGCAGAGGGAGACACGCGCGAGGGACGAGCAGCTCTCGAAGGCGCTCTTCCCGATTTCAACCACGCCATTGGGCAGGCTCAGGGAGGTCAGCGCCGTGCAGCCCTTGAACGCGCCCTCGCCGATGGCGGTCACGCCGTCGGGCACGGTCACGTCGCCGCCCGCGCCGTTGTAGGCAATGAGCACGCCCGCTTCAATGGTGAAGTCCTCATCCAGCGCGAGGTTTGCCTGCAGCGCCGCCAGCGCCGCGTCGATCTCCTCCGCAGGCATCGCGCGGAGCGCTTCCACGCTGATGTTCAGCGCTTCGGCAAGCTCCTCCACCGATATGCCCAGCTCCTCCGCACGGATTTCGGCGGGGGTGGCGGTCGCCGCGGGTTCCGGCGAGGATTCGTCGGTGGGCGCGGCGGTGGGTTCATCAGTGGGTTCGGCACTGGACTCCGGGGTGGGTGCGCCGGTGGGATCCGTCGTCGCCTCCGCTTCGTCCGGTGGGGCGGGGGTCGCGTTATCTGTAACAGCCTCGGAAGATGCTGCGATTTCCGCTATCTCTGCGCTACCGGTGGCTTCCTCGGTTGCAATTGCAGGCATGCCGGTCATCAGCATCGCCGCACAGGTTGCCGCCGCAAGGATGCGCAGCCAGATATGTTTCATTTTCACACCTCCAATGAGCATAATCCTCCAAATTACCAGCCTAATTATAACATCTATCCTTAAATTATACAAGCGCGCCGGATGGGCTTATGCCGAACGGCGCATTGGAAGTTCGCGCGTTTTGAGTTGAATCTGTGTAAAATTCCATAAATTGGCTGTGGAATGTGTGCAATTCTGTGGATAATGCGTTATAATAATGACAATCCACATGGAAAGGATCGAGAAAAAGCCATGCTTGAACAACTGAAGAAGGACGTCTATGAGGCGAATATGGAACTGCCGCGCCGCGGCCTGATCACCTACACCTGGGGCAACGTCAGCGGACGCGACGCTGAGACCGGCTACTTTGTCATCAAGCCCAGCGGCGTGGATTACGACAAGCTGACCGCCGACGACATGGTTGTCGTGGATCTGACTGGCAAGGTCATCGAGGGCAAGTACCGTCCCTCCTCCGACACCCCCACCCACATCGAGCTGTACAAGAAGTACCCGGAGATCGGCGGCATCGTGCACACCCACTCCCCGGAGGCAACCTCCTGGGCACAGGCGGGCCGCAGCATCCCGCTGTACGGCACCACCCACGCCGACTACTTCTACGGCCCGATCCCCTGCGCCCGCAGCCTCACCAAGGAGGAGATCGAGGGCGAGTATGAGAAGAACACCGGCCTGGTGATCATCGAGACCTTCGAGGAGAACGGCATCAATCCGGTTCACACCCCCGGCGTGCTGTGCTGCAACCACGGCCCCTTCACCTGGGGCAAGGACGCTGCCGAGGCGGTGCACAACGCCGTGGTGCTGGAGGAGGTCGCCAAGATGGCAACCAAGACCGAGCTGATCAATCCCCGCGTCACGCCCGCACCCGACACCATCCGCGACAAGCACTTCTTCCGCAAGCATGGCGCAAACGCCTACTACGGCCAGAAGTAAGCCTACATATGAAGCAAACGCTCCGGATCATTGCGATTCGGAGCGTTTGCTTTACTTGGCTGCATTCTCAATATACGATTTCAAAAACAGGATCGCCTGGCGGTAGCCGTCGAGGCCCTGGCCCATGATGGTCTTGACGCAGGCCAGGCGCGCGTAGGAGATCTGGCGGAAGTCCTCGCGCTTGGACACATCGGAGATGTGCACCTCCACCGCGGGGATGCGCACGGCCTTGAGCGCGTCCAGGATCGCCACGCTGGTGTGGGTGTAGGCGGCGGGGTTGATGACGATGCCGTCCGCGTCGCCCATCGCCTGCTGAATGCGGTCGACGATCGCGCCCTCGTGGTTGGACTGGAACACGTCCACCTGGATGTTTTCAGCGGCGCAGGTGTCCTCGATCAGCTTGACCAGCGCACTGTAGCTCTGGTCGCCGTAGATGCCCGGCTCCCGCACGCCCAGCAGGTTCAGGTTCGGCCCGTTAACGACCAACAGTTTCATGGTACACCTCCAGTATCCGCGCGGCGGCAGTCTCCGGCGCGCCGTCGTTGTCGATCTCCGCGTCCGCAAAGCTGCGGTACAGCGGCAGGCGCTTGCGATACAGCTCCTCCAGGGGATTGGCCTGGGACAGCGGCCGACCATCGGTGGGAAGCTTGTCGAGCGCGCGCTGAATGAAGAACAGCGCGCCGTTCTGCTTCAGCAGGTTCCGGTTTTCCGGTCGGGTGACGCAGCCGCCGCCGGTGGCGATCACCAGTGAGGACTGCTTGCCCAGCTCCGCGATGCACTGCGTCTCCAGCGCGCGGAACTCCGCCTCGGAGTGGGTGGAGAAGTACTCCGGAATGGACATGCCCGCGCGCTCCACGATCAGCTCATCGGAGTCGGCGAAGCGCCGTCCGGTCTGCTCCGCGATCATCTGGCCGAGGGTGGTCTTGCCGCTGCCCGGCATGCCGATCAGGATGATGTTCTCCGTCTCGCCCTGTAAGCTGCGGCGGATCTCCTCGCTGCAGGCGGGGTCGATCTGCGTTCCCGTGAAGCGCTCCGCAGCTGCGCGGGCCTGCTCCACCAGCATGGTGAGGCCTCCCAGCGCCGGGATGCCCCGATCCATCGCGTCCAGAATCAGCGCGGTGCGGGCCGGGTTGTAGATCAGATCCAGCACGCCCTCCAGCCGGGGGAAGTGCGCAAGGGAGAGTGCCGCTGCGCCGTTGTTCGGATACATGCCAACGGGGGTGGTGTTCACCAGGATGCGCGCGTCGGCGTGGCGGTCGAGGTTTTCGTAGTTGTCTTCGCCGCTGCGGGAGATCACCACGACCTCCGCGCCCAGCGCTTTCAGCACGTGCCGCACCGTCAGCGACGCGCCGCCGCTGCCCAGCACCAGCGCCTTCTTGCCCTTGGGATCGATGCGCAGGCGCCTGAGCATGGCCGTGAAGCCCGCCGCGTCGGTGTTGTCGCCGAAGAGCGTGCCGTCCGGACGGCGCACGATGGTGTTCACGCTGCCGATGGCCCGCGCCGCGTCGCTCAGCTCCGTGCAGTAGGGGATCACGTCCTTTTTGTAGGGGATGGTCACGTTCATCGCATCGAAGCGGTCGCCGCGCATGAAGGCATCCAGCGCGTCGGGCTCCACCTCGAACAGTTCGTACCTGTAATCGCCCAGCCGGGCGTGAATCTGCGGCGAGAAGCTGTGGCCCAGCTTGCGGCCCAGAAGTCCTGCACGCATTCAGATCACCTCGCTGTAGCTGCCCAGGTAGCGGAATTCCTCGCTGATGGAATCCAGATCGTCGATCATGCGGCCGAATTCGCCGGAGTAGACGCTGGTCTCCAGATCGAAGTAGAACATGAACTGGAAGTCGCGCTCGGGAAGCGGGCGGCTCTCCAGCTTGGTGATGTTGATGCCCAGGGAATAGAAGCGGCTCAGCGCGCGGCACAGCGAGCCGGGGCGGTGGGGCAGGGTCATCATCACGGTGGTGCGGTTCGCGCCGGGGTAGATCTCCAGCTTCTTGGAGATGCAGATGAAGCGGGTGTAGTTGTTGCCGCGATCCTGAATGTCGCTCTCCAGGCACTTCAGGCCGTAGAGGGAGGCGCAGTCGTAGGAGGCGATGGCGGCGATGTCCCGCCTGCCGGACTTGGCCACGGCCTCCGCAGCCATGGCGGTGTTCTCGCAGCGGGTGATCTTCACGTCGGGGCCGAATTGCTCCAGATAGCCCGCGCACTGATCCAGCGCCTGCTGGTGGGAGAAGATCTCGCGGATGTCCTCCTTCTTCACGCCCGGGGCCGCCAGCAGGTTGTGGTCGATCTTCAGGCGGCAGGAGCGCACCACGTAGAACTTGTGGCGCAGCATCAGGTCGTAGACCTTCTTCACGGAGCCTGCGCTGCTGTTTTCGATGGGCAGGATGCCGTACTGGCAGAAGCCGCTCTCGATGGCGGAGAATACGCTGTCAAAGCTCTTGAAGTACATGATCTTCGGGCTCTTGAACATGCGCGTGCCGGCGATCTGGGAGTACGCGCCCTCGGTGCCCTGGCAGGCGATGATGGGCGAGGTGGGGAAGAGGCGGTCTGTGCCCTCGATGGCTTGCTCAACTTCCTTTCGCAGGCTGCTCTGGCTGCGGGTCAGGTCGCTCTGATGGCTGCGGCTCAGCTCAAAGATCATGGAGTAGAGCATCTGGGTGTAGGTCTGCATGTCCTCGCGGCTCCCGGCGGCGATGGCGTTGAGCTTGTCGCGCTCCCGGGCTGCGTCCAGCACCGGCATGTGGTTCTCACGCTTCCACGCGCCGATCTCGGCGGCGACGTCCATGCGGGCCTCGAACAGCTTGGTCAGCTGCGCGTCGATCTCATCAATTTTGCTGCGAAGTTCCTGAAGCTCCATATCAATTCACCTTATCCTTTTCCAGAAGTGCGTCGGTAATGGCGATGGCCAGCGCGGCCTCCATGCAGGGCACCGCGCGGGGCACGATGCAGGGATCGTGGCGGCCCCGGACGGCAAGCTTTGCATTCTCCATCCGGGACAGGGACACGCTGTCCTGCTCCCGGGCGATGGAGGGCGTGGGCTTGACGGCGGCGCGGAAGATCAGCGGCATGCCGCTGGTGATTCCGCCCAGGATGCCGCCCGCGTGGTTCGTGCGGGTGCGCACGGTATTTCCGTCCATGTAGAAGGGATCGTTGTTTTCACTGCCCCGCATGTCCGCGACAGCGAAGCCTGCGCCGAACTCGATGCCCTTGACGGCAGGGATGGCGAAGGCGATGCGGGCGATGCGGTTCTCCATGCCGTCGAACATGGGATCGCCCAGGCCCACGGGCAGGCCGATTGCGGCGCATTCGATCACGCCGCCCACGGAGTCCAGCTCCGCGCGCGCGCGGGCAATCTCTTCCTGCATCCGCGCGCCGCAGGTTTCGTCCAGCACGGGGAAGTCCCGCCCTGCGGCGAGATGCAGTTCCTCGGAGGTCAGGTGCACCGGATCGAAGCCCGCTTCGCTGACCGAACCGATGCGCAGGATGTGCGCGCCGATTTCAATGCCCCGCCGCGCGAGAATCTGCATGCAGATTCCCCCGGCGATGCACAGCGGCGCGGTGAGCCGCCCGGAGAAGTGTCCGCCGCCGGAAACGTCCTGAAAGCCAGAGTACTTCACCTGCGCGGTGTAGTCGGCATGTCCCGGACGGGGCACGTCCCGCAGATTGTCGTAGTCGCCGGAGCGGGTGTTGGTGTTGGCGATCAGCGCAGCCAGCGGTGCGCCGCAGGTGGTGTCGTTCACCAGTCCGCCCAGGAATTGGGGCAGGTCGGCCTCCTTCCGGGGGGTGGACCAGGCCTTGCCGCCGGGCGCGCGCCGGGACAGGAAGGCATGAAGCGCGTCCATGTCGATCCTTTCCCCGGCGGGCAGGCCGTCGATCACCACGCCGATGCCGCCGGAGTGGGACTGGCCGAAGATCGAAATTTTCAGATTTCCGCAGTATGTGCTGCCCATATCAGCCCTCCGTGAGTTCCACCCGACCGCCCAGGGACTTGAAGTCCCGCCAGAAGCCGGGGTAGGATTTGTTGACCGCCTCCGCACCGCGAATCACAACTTCCTGCGTGCAGCCCGCCGAGGCGACGGCGGCCATCATGGCGATGCGGTGATCGCCCGCCGCGTCCACCGTTCCGCCGGTGGGTTTGCGTTTGCGCACGATCAGCCCGTCCGGGGTTTCGGCAACCTCGCCGCCCAGCGCATTCAGCGCCTGACGCACGGTGGCGATGCGGTCGGATTCCTTGATGCGCAGGCGTTCGGCGTGAGTCACGCGCAGCTCCTTCCCTGCGGCGCAGGCGCAGGCCGCGATGGTGGGCACCAGATCGGGGATGTCCCCCGCGTCCAGAATGCACACACCATCGGAGGAACGCAGCTCGGCGAGGGCCGAGACGATCCGCCGGTCGCCCTGGGCGGAGTCGGGGTCGAGTCCGGTGACTTCGACGGAACAGCCCGGCAGTTCATTGATGCACAGCCAGAAGGCCGCGTTTGACCAGTCGCCGCCGATCTGCATGGTTCCGGGGGATGCGTAGCGCCCCTTTCCCGGGATGCGGTAGCCATCGTCCGTGGGTTCCGGCTTCGCACCGAAGGATGCCATGCAGCGGCGGGTGATGCCGATGTAGCTGGCGGATTCCAGCTTGCCGGTGATCGTGAGCATGCTCTCGTTGTCCAGCAGCGTCAGCGCCAGCAGCATGCCGGTGATGTACTGGGAGGACACGTCGCCGGGAAGTTCGTATGCGCCGGGTTTGAGCCTGCCCGAGATGCGCAGCACGTCCCGTTCAGGCCGGGTCAGCGTGCAGCCGCCGCGAACCAGCTCCCGATCCAGAGGCGCGATGGGGCGCTCCGGCAGCCGCCCGTGCATGCGGAAGTCCGTCTCGACACCCAGCGCGCCCGCCACGGGGAGCAGGAAGCGCAGCGTGC
Source organism: Clostridiales bacterium (assembly GCA_004554085.1). GTDB lineage: Bacteria > Bacillota > Clostridia > Christensenellales > Aristaeellaceae > SFTH01. The sequence continues at coordinate 8,410 of SFNY01000060.1, forward strand.
TGCCGCTCTCGCCGCAGTCCGCCTCGCAGCGGGCGGGGGGATCGGCGATGGGCGCGACGCGCAGCTCCCCGCCCTCCAGCACGATGTCCGCACCCATGGCGTTCAGGCAGCGGATGGTGGCGTCGATGTCCTGGGAGGATGCCGACAGGGGGATGCGGGTGGGCGCGTCCGCGAGGGCCGCGCAGATCAGCAGCCGGTGCGCCTCGGACTTCGAGGGGATGGCGGCGATGCTGCCCCGGAGCGCACCGGGGGTGATGCGGGCGATCATGCGTCCAGGCCCGAGCGGGCCCAATCCGCAAGCTCCGCCACCGGAACCGGGCGCAGCGCGCTCTCGCCGTAGGCGCAGGGCACCACCAGCGTCAGCGTGTCGCCCTTGCGCTTCTTGTCGGAGAGCGCCACGTCCGCAAGCGCCTCCGGACTGTACTGCGTCTCCAGCGGCAAATTGTACTTCTTCAGAAGCGCCTGCAATACATCCAGACAGTCCTGCGGACACAGGCCCTTCCGCACCGCCGCGCGGGTGATGCGCATCATGCCGATGGCCACCGCGCTGCCGTGGGGAATGGCATAGCCGCTGAGCTTCTCGATGGAGTGGGCGAAGGTGTGGCCAAGGTTCAGCAGCTGCCGCCGCCCGGTGTCGAACTCGTCGCCCTCCACCACGTCGCGCTTCATCTCCACGCAGCGGGCGATGACCGCCTCCATCTGATCCTTGATGTGGGTATCCAGCAGGCTGTGCAGCAACTTACCGTCGCCCAGCATGCCGTACTTGATGACCTCGGCGCAGCCGTCGGAGAGCACGGAGTCGGGCAGGCTCCCGATGGTCTCCGGGTCGCAGAGCACCAGCCAGGGCTGGTAGAACGCGCCGCAGAGATTCTTGCCCGCGGGCAGGTCGATGGCGGTCTTGCCGCCCACGGAGGAATCCACGCAGGCCAGCAGCGTGGTGGGAACCTGAATCAGGCCCACGCCCCGCATGTAGGTGGCCGCGGCGAAGCCGGTGAGGTCGCCCACCACGCCGCCGCCCAGGGCGATCAGGCCGTCCGCGCGGGTGAGGCGCCGCTCGGCGAGGTCGTTCACCAGATTTAAATAGGTAGTTCCGCACTTGGAGGCTTCGCCCGCCGGGATCACGTAGCCCTCGGCGGTGAACCCCGCCGCACGCATGGAGGCAAGCGCGCGATCCAGGTACAGCGGCGCGACATTGGAGTCCGTGACGATCACCGCATTGCGTCCGCGCAAGACCTGCGCCGCGCGCGCGCCCAGCTCGTCCAGCAGGCCGGGGCCGATGTGCACGTCGTATTCCCGGGAGGCGGCGATGTGGATGGTTCTCATCTGCCGTCCACCTCCTCCTTGATCCTGCGGCCCTCGTCCAGCAGCGCGCGCAGGATATCGAAGTCCTTCTCCTCCAGCGCGTCGCGGTACTGCCTCAGAGATGCAAGCAGCGTGTCTAGCTCGAACAGCAGCGGCTCCCGGTTCTCCAGGAACAGCTCCGCCCACATGTCCGGATTCAGCCAGGCCACGCGGGTGAGATCCCGGTAGCTGCCGGCGGAGAAGCCGTCGTGCTGACGGGCGGTGGGGCTCTTGATGAAGGCGTTGGACACGATGTGGGCCATCTGGCTGGTGAAGGCGATGCGCCGGTCGTGCTCCTCGGCGGTGATGGCCGAGATGCGGCCGAAGCGCGCGGGTAGCAGCAGCGTGCGCAGGCGGTCGAACAGCTCGATGTCGTCGAACACCGGCGGCACCAGCACCATCGGTGCGCCGTCGAACATGTCCGCGCGGCTGTACTTGAAGCCGGAATTGTGGGTGCCCGCCATGGGATGACCGCCCACGAAGGTGAAGCCGTACTCCTCTGCGATGGGGAAGCAGGCCTCGCACACCTTCTGCTTGATGCCGGAGAGGTCGATCACCACGCAATCCTTTGACAGCATGGATGCGACCCGGCGAAGTTGGTCGATCACGCCCTGGGGATAGGAGGCCAGGAAGAGCAGATCCAGCGTGGGCAGGATTTCGTCCGTCAGCTCGCCGTCGATGGCCTGGGCGATCAGGGCGAAGTCCACGATGGACTTGCTGCGGTTTGCGCCGTAGACCTCCCAGCGGGGGTCGCGCTTGTAGGCCTTGGCCATGGAGCCGCCGATCAGACCCAGGCCGATGATCCCGACGCGCATCATACCAGCGCCTCCCGGATTTTGAAGATCCGCTTTGCCAGATCGTCGAAGGCGTCGGGGGTGAGGGACTGCGCGCCGTCGCTGAGGGCGTGGATGGGATCGTTGTGCACCTCGATCATCAGGCCGTCCGCGCCTGCGGCCACCGCCGCCAGGGCCATGGAGCCGACGAGGGATGCGCGTCCGGTGGCGTGGCTGGGATCCACCACCACGGGCAGGTGGGTCAGCTCCTTGAGCACCGGCACGGCGGAGAGATCCAGCGTGTTGCGGGTGTAGGTGCTCTCGTAGCGCGCTCATCAGCAGCTCCTTGATGGTGCCCGCCAGGCCGCGCTTGAGCAGGATGGGCTTGTTGGTCTTGCCCAGCTCCTTGAGCAGGTCGAAGTTCTGGGTGTTGCGCGCGCCCACCTGGATCACGTCTACGTCCTCGAACAGGTCCAGCGTGCGGATGTCCATGATCTCGGTGACGATGGGCAGACCCGTGGCCTTCTTGGCCTCCAGCAGCAGGCGGATGCCCTCGCCGCCCAGGCCCTGGAAGTCGTAGGGGGAGGTGCGGGGCTTGAAGGAGCCGCCGCGCAGCATGTTCGCGCCCGCCAGCTTCACCCGCTGGGCCACGCCCACGATCTGGTCGCAGCACTCCACCGAGCAGGGGCCAGCGATCAGGCCGAAGGAGCCGCCGCCGAGGGTCAGACCGGCGTCGCCAATCGGAACCACGCTGTCGTCGGGGTGGAACTTGCGGTTCACGGCCTTGAAGGGATCGGTGACGCGGGTGACGCTCTCCACGATGTCCAGGCTGCGCAACATGTCCATGTCCACGTTCTTGGTGTTGCCGATCAGGCCCAGAACGGTGGTGTACTCGCCCTGGGAGACGTGCACGCCCAGGCCCTGCTTCTTCAGCCATTCGATCAGCATTTCGGTTCTTTCGGGGGATGCGTCATGCTTCAGTACTGCAATCATTTCTGTCTACCTCTCTTCCATCGTCGCCGGGAATAAAAATGCCGCACAGTCTGGTAACTGTGCGGCGGAATGTTCTTTGGGTTTTCTTCATCGAAAGCCCCGGGCTTTGCGCATCACAAAGTTACCATTACTTCGTACCAAAGCTGGTAAAGTAATAGTAGCTGGCGTATGCAAAACCGAGGGAGAAGAAGCGCATGGATAAATACCTTCCTGCAATCGATGTTTTCTGCATTCTATCACGACAGGAAGGGGATTGTCAAGTGGAATTCTTCCGGATCTGCGAACTTTTTTCGATGATTTGACCGTTTCTTGACGCAAAACCCCGAAACGCAAGCAGAAATTTACGCAATCTATTGGTAAGACGGGGGAAATGTGCTATAATGGGAGCGTCGGTATCTTCGGAACCGAACATGGCAACCCTATACGTCCCAATATTTCGTAGGGTATCTCAAGAAGAACTCGAACGGAGGAACAACGACCATGAAAAAATTCACGATTCGCGACTTTGTCATCCTTGCGCTCATGGTGGGCATTCTGCTGCTGATGAGCACCACGCCGCTGGGCTACCTCAACATCGGCCCGCTGGCCATCACCTTCAACGTCATTCCGCTGGCCATCGCGGCCATTGCGCTGGGCCCGGTGGGCGGCCTCATTGTGGGCTGCGTGTTCGGCATTACCAGCTTTTTGCAGTGCATCGGCGTGGGCGGCAGCAGCGCCATGGGCGTGATGCTGTTCAGCATCAATCCGGTGCTGACCTTCATTCAGCGCTTCGTGCCCAGGGCGCTGGACGGCCTGCTGCTGGGCTATATCTATCGCTTCCTCAGAAAGAGAACCAAGTCCTACGTGGCCTGCGCGGTGACGGGCTTCTTCTCGGCGTTTCTGAACACGCTGCTGTTCATGACTGCGCTGGTGGTGCTCTTCGGCAACACGCAGTACATGCAGGAGCTGATCGGAGGCCGCAACATCATCGTGTTCATCTGCACCTTCGTGGGCGTCAACGCGGTGGCGGAGATGGCTTCCTCCACGATCCTCACGGGCGCTGTCGGCACGGCGCTGGACAAGGCCGGCCTGTTCCGCGAGCGCAAGTAAAAGCAAGTACGGAGGGGTTCCATGATACTCACCCTGGACATCGGAAATACCAACATCAAGACGGCGCTCTTCGAGGGCATGGAGATGGTGCAGTACTGGCGCGTGTCCACCGACCGCAACATGTCGTCCGATGAATACGGCATTCTGCTGATGAACCTGTTTGCGCACAACCACATCTCGCCCGAGCAGGTGGACGGCATCATGATTTCTTCCGTGGTGCCGCAGATCAACTTCACCATCGAGCACATGTGCCGCACCTACTTCAAGCAGGAGCCGCGCATCATCGGCCCCGGCGTCAAGACGGGCATCAACATCAAGTATGAGAACCCACGCGAGCTGGGCTCCGATCGCATCGCCAACGCCGTCGCCGCCTACGAGCTCTACGGCGGCCCCTGCATCACCATCGATTTCGGCACGGCAACCTCCTTCGGCGTGATTTCCGAGAAGGGCGAGTTCCTGGGCGGCGCGATCTGTCCAGGCCTGAAGCTGGCGGCGGAGGCGCTGACCGAGCGCGCCGCGAAGCTGCCCCGCTTCGAGCTGGTCAAGCCGGAGAGCGTCATCGGGCGCAACACCGTGACCAACATGCAGGCGGGCATCGTCTACGGCTACATCGGTCAGATCAACTACCTGGTCGACCGCATGAAGAAGGAGCTGGGCGCGCCCAATGCCAAGGTGATCGCCACCGGCGGTCTGGCGGTGCTGGTGGCCGGGGAGTCCAATGTGATCGACGTCATGGACGGCCTGCTGACCCTGAAGGGCCTGTGCCTGATTCATCAGAAAAATGCAGATTGAGCTTGTTCGTCACATCGAATCGCCCATCGGAAGGCTAAAGCTGTGCGCAGACGGGGACGGTCTGTGCGCGCTGCGCTTTGCCGCCCCGGGGGAGGAGATGGACGCTGCGCCGGTGCTTATGCAGGCCGAGCGCGAGCTGGAGGAATACTTTGCGGGGCGGAGAACGGCGTTCTCCGTTCCGCTTTCCATGCATGGAACGCCCTTTCAAATGGAGGTCTGGGCGGCCCTGCGCACGATTCCCTACGGGGTGACGCGCTCTTACGGGGAGCTTGCGGTGCAGATCGGACGGCCCAGGGCCTGTCGGGCGGTGGGCATGGCGAACCACGTAAATCCCCTGCCCATCCTCGTGCCCTGCCACCGTGTGCTGGGCGCGGACGGGCGGCTCACGGGCTATGCGGGGGGACTGGATGTGAAGAAATACCTGCTGGAACTGGAAGGTGTACATGTCAAAGTTTGAGGGAACGGTGGAGGAGATCGTATTCCGCAACGATGTAAACGGCTGGACGGTCATCTCCTTCAATGTGGAGGGCTCGGGGCGCATCAGCGCCGTGGGCATTTTGCCGTTCCTGAACGCCGGGGAGCATGCGATCCTCGACGGCGAGTTGGTGGAGCACCGGGACTACGGCCAGCAGATCAAGGTCAACTCCTACGAACTGCTGCGCCCGGAGACCAAGAGCGGCGTGGAGAAGTACCTCGCCTCGGGGCTGGTCAAGGGCGTGGGGCCTGCGACGGCCAAGCTGATCGTGAAGCACTTCGGCGTGAACGCGCTGGACGTGCTGGAGAGCGAGCCGTACCGCCTGACGGAGCTTCCCGGAATCGGGCCGAAGAAGGCCGCGATGATTGCCGACTCCTTCGCGGAGCAGAACGGCATGCGCACCACGCTGATCTTTTTGCAGGGCGCGGGGCTGAGTCCGGCGCTTTCGATGAAGGTGTACAAGGCCTACGGCGACCAGAGCGAAACTGTGCTGCGGAAGAATCCCTACCGCCTGGCGGACGAGATCGACGGCGTGGGCTTCCAGACGGCGGACGCGATTGCACGGGACATGGGCTTCACGCCGGAGCATCCCGCGCGGCTGGTCAGCGGCGTGCAGTACGTGCTGTCCGAGGCGGTCAATTCCATGGGTCACATGTACCTGCCCATGGATGCGCTGGTGAATCGCGCAGCCGAGGTGCTGGGCGTTCAGGCGGAGGTGGCGGAGCACACGGTGCGCAGCCTGCTGATGGAGGGCAAGCTTGCGGAGGAGGACGTGGACGGCGAGCGCGCGGTGTACCTGCCGAAGCTGCTGAAGGTGGAGCGCGAGACCGCGGAGCTGCTGATCGACCTGCGCAATTCCTACAGCCGCGTGTGCCTGAAGATCGAGGAAGCCGAGGTGCAGATTCATCTCTATGAAGCCGAGGAGGGCGTGCAGCTCTGCGAAGCACAGAGACGCGCAGTGATTGCGGCGGCGACCGGCGGGCTGACGGTGATCACCGGCGGCCCCGGCACCGGAAAAACCACGTCCATCAACTGCATCCTGCGCCTGCTGGACGGGCGCGGGGAGGTCGAGCTGTGCGCGCCCACGGGACGCGCTGCCAAGCGCATGTCCGAGGCCACGGGCCGTCCCGCGCGCACCATTCACCGCCTGCTGGAGTACAGCGGGGACGTCGATGGCTTCCAGAAGGACGCGGACGATCCCATCAAGGCGGATGTGGTGATCGTGGACGAGATGTCCATGGTGGACATCTTCCTGATGCGCAGCCTGCTGCAGGCGCTGCGACCCGGCACGAAGCTGATCCTGGTGGGCGACGCCGACCAGCTGCCCTCCGTGGGCGCGGGCAATGTGCTGCGGGACCTGATCGCCTCCGGTGCGCTGCCGGTGGCGCGGCTGGATCAGATCTTCCGCCAGGGTCAAGAGAGCCGGATCATCGTAAACGCCCACCGCATCAATCGCGGCGAATATCCGCTGATCCAGAACCGGGACAGCGACTTCTTCCTGGAGCGCCGCGAGAGCGCGGCCCAGGCGGCGGAGTCGGTGGTGGCGCTGGTCAAGGCACGGCTGCCGAAGTACCTGGGCGTGGACAGCCTGCGGGGTATTCAGGTGATGGCCCCGATGAAGAAGGGCGGTCTGGGCGTGCATGCGCTGAACGCGGCGCTTCAGGCGGCTCTGAACCCGCCGGGACGGGACAAGCCGGAGCTGACGCGGGGCGATTGCAGCTTCCGCCTGGGCGACAAGGTGATGCAGATTCGCAACAATTACGACCTGGAGTGGACGCGGGGCAGCGAGCGCGGCGAGGGCGTGTTCAACGGCGACATCGGCTACATCGCCTCCCTCAGCCGCAGCGACCGGGAGTTGACCGTGGAGTTCGACGACGGCCGACGCGCGGACTATGATGATTCCATGCTGGATGAATTAGAACTGTCCTACTGCATCTCAGTGCACAAGAGTCAGGGCAGCGAGTTCGACGCGGTGGTGCTGCCGCTGATCTCCGGGCCGCAGATGCTGATGACCCGCAACCTGCTCTACACCGCCGTGACCCGGGCGCGCCGCCTGGTGGTGGTGGTGGGCCGGGAGGCCTGCATGCGGCAGATGGTGGACAACAACCGCATCGTCCGCCGCTACAGCGCGCTGAAGCAGCGGCTTCAGGCGCTGGACGGAGGCAGGTCGTGAGGCCGCTGCTCCGCCGGGCGCAGGACTTTCTCCTGGATCTGCTCTTTCCCCGGCGTGCGACCTGCATGGGCTGCGGCAGCATGCTCGGCTGCGACCGGGACGATCTCTGCGAGGATTGCCGGGAGGAACTGGCAAGGCGCTGGCTGGGCGTGCGGGAGGTCAATCCCGATTTGCACCTGAGCGGCGCGGCCTTCGCCTACCCTTATGCAGGGCCCGCGGGCGGACTGGTGCGCCGGCTCAAGTACACCGGCGTGGGCGTGCTGGCGGAGCGCATGAGCGTGGAGCTTGCCCGGGCGGCGAAGCTTCTGCGCATCGGGGATAATGTGCTCATCACCTGTGTGCCCATGCATCCCAAACGGCTGCGCAAGCGCGGCGTGAACCACGCGGAGCTGCTGGCCCGGGGCGTTGCGCGGGAGATGCAGCTGGAATACGGCGATGTGCTGATGCGCACCCGCAATGCGCCCCAGCAGGCGCGGCTGTCGGGCAAGGCGCGGGAGCGCAACCTGAAGGGCGGCTTTGCAGTGCGGCCCGAGTGCCGTGCGCGCGTCTCCGGCGCGAAGATTTTGCTGATTGACGACGTATTTACCACCGGCTCCACCGCGCGGAATTGCTCGGAGGCGCTGCTGGAGGCCGGCGCGGCGAAGGTCTACTTCGCGGCCTACACATTGGGAGGAGGAAGCAAGCATGGACAGAATCACCAGCGCGAAGAACCCCACGGTGCAGCGCCTGCGATCTCTGAAGGACGCGAAGGCGCGGCGTGAAGCGGGCCTGTTCCTGGTGGAGGGCGAGGTGATGATCCGCGAGGCCCTGAACTGCGGACTGAAGCTTCGGGAGCTGGCGGCGGAGGAGGCCCACGAGGACTTCGCCCGGGAGGTCTGCAGCGGCGCGCGGGGTTTCATCGTGACCCGCAGCCTGCTGGAGACGATCTGCGACACCCGCACGCCCCAGGGCGTGTGCGCGGCCTTCGAGCAGCCGGAGCCTGTGGCGCTGGAGGCGCTGCCGGAGCGCATCGTGGCGCTGGACGGCGTGCAGGATCCCGGCAACCTGGGCACCATCTGGCGTACGGCGGATGCGGCGGGCTTTCAGGCGCTGCTGCTGGGCGCGGGCGGCGCGGATCCGCTGTCGCCGAAGGTGCAGCGCGCGGCCATGGGCTCGGGCTTCCGCGTGCCCTTCTGCCACGCGCCGGAGCTGGCGGAGACATTGATCGCGCTGCGGAAGCGGGGCTATCGGGTGTTTGCATCCGATTTGAGCGGCGCGGACTTCTATGCCCGTCCGGACGCGGGGGAGAAATTCGTACTGGTCATCGGCAACGAGGCGCGGGGCATCTCCGACGCGGTGCGGGAAGCTGCGGACTGCCGGGTGAAGCTGCCCATGCGCGGCGGCGCGGAGTCGCTGAACGCTGCGGTGGCCGCGGGCATCATGATGTACGAGCTGATGCGGGGCCGCTGACAATCCGGGCGCATTTCTGCGGTTTTGGTGCAGCAGTACTTGCTGGTTGTGGTTGAAGGGACTATACTGAACGCAGAAACAACCCGAGGGAGGGAAAATGTATGCGGAAAATGATTGCGATGCTGCTGGCGCTTGTGCTGCTGGCGACCGGGTTCGCCTTTGCGAATGACTTCAATCTGGAGGCGGAGGAGGTCTTTGACGCACTGCTGGCGGGGGACTTCGCCGCGATTGCAGAGCGCTTTGACGAGAACATGGCGGCGGTTCTGGACGCGGACGGACTGGAGCAGAGCTGGAGCGCCGTCGCACCGATGCTGGGCGATTACCTGGGCCGGGGCGAGGCCGAGCTGAATGAACAGGACGGCTACACTGTGGCGGTGCTGGAGGCGCGCTTCGCCAACAGCAATCTGAAGGTTCAGATCGCCTACGACAGCGATGGAAGTATCGGCGGCATGCAGATGCAGCCCGTCGCGCCGGAGACCACCGACAGCGTGGAGGAGACGGGCGCGTGGACGGAGGTCGAGCTGACGGTGGAGGCGGATCCGGCGTACCCGCTGGGCGCGACGCTGTGCCTGCCCGAGGGCGGGGACGCTGCGCTGCCGCCGGTAGTGGTGCTGGTGCAGGGCTCTGGCTCCTCCGACCGCAACGAGACGATTTTGCAGAATGCGCCGTTCAGGGACATCGCCCACGGCCTTGCGGAGCTGGGCGTGGCCACACTCAGATACGACAAGCGCACCTTCATCTACCCCGAGTGCGCCGGGGACACTGGTCTGGACATCGACATCCGGGGCGAGATGCTGGACGATGTGAACGCCGCCATCGCTCTGATGCGCACGGACGGTCGCGTGGATGGGAGCTGCATCTTCGTGCTGGGCCACTCCCTGGGCGGCATGATGGTTCCGGCCATCGCTGCGGAGAATCCCGATCTGGCGGGCGCGATCTCCATGGCGGGTTCGCTGCGCAGGCTGTGGGAGATCGTGTACGACCAGAACCAGGAGGCGATTGCGGCCTACGACGCGGTGGAGCTGCCCGAGGCGCAGCGCGCGGCGCTGGACGCGCAGGTCGCCCAGATCGAGGCTGACATGGCGACCTTCCGGGGCGGAATTGACGGTCTTTCGGACGATGCGACGCTGCTGGGCGTTCCGGCGCGCTACTGGAAGTCGCTGGAGCAGTACGCGGGAGATCACTTTATCGATCAGATCGATCTGCCGCTGCTGATCCTCCAGGGCGACGCGGACTTCCAGGTCTATGCCGACGTGGACTATCCCCTGTGGCAGCAGACATTGGAGGGCCGGGAGAACGTCACTTTCTGCCTCTACGAGGGCCTGAACCACCTGATGATGCCCACCCAGGGCCTGCGCGACACCACCGAGTACGTCACGCCCTCCCACGTGCGGGAGGATGTGATTGCGGACATCGCGGCGTTTGTGAACGAAATTGCATAGAGAATTGCATGAATGATGGGGCGATAGCACATGAACGTAGGGCGGGGTGCCTTCACCCCGCCGCAGACAATCGAGGGGCTGTATCAAAACGAAAAACGGTTTTGATACAGTCCCTTTCCGTATAGGGATCCCGTTCTCCCTCCATCCTAGCTCTTCGCGTGTGGCTTGAAGATCAGCGCGTTGAGCAGGCCGAAGAGGATGGCGGCGGCGATGCCCGCGGCGTTGCGGGTGATGCCGCCGGTGAATGCGCCCCAAAAGCCGTACTTCTGCACGCCCTCGAACGCGCCCACGGCCAGATTGTAGCCGAAGCCCGTCAGCGGCACCGTGGCGCCGGCCCCGGCGAAGTCCACCAGCGGCTTGTAGATCCCCAGCGCCCCCAGAAACACGCCTGCCACCACAAAAAGCACCAGGATGCGCGCGCTGGTCAGCTTGGTCAGCGACATCAGCAGCTGGCCCACCACGCAGATCAGGCCGCCCACGACGAAGGCCTTTGCGAAGATCAGAAAGGTATCCACTTACGCACCTCCTTCGATGCAGACCGCGTAGGAAATGGAGGGGATGGTCTCCCCCTGCAGGGTGCTGGTGGGGCTGAGCATTGCGCCGGAGCCTGCGATGAGGATGCGGCGCAGCTCGCCGCTCTCCACCCGTCGCATCAGCCACCCACAGCTCACCGCCGCCACGCAGCCGCAGCCGCTGCCGCCGGCGTGGGGATCCTGCTCCTGGGAGAACAGGGAGTTGCCGCAGTCGATCAGCTTGCCGTCGGGCATGTCCACGCCGCCGCGCTTGAACAGCTCCATCAGCAGGTTGCGGCCGATCCAGCCCAGGTCGCCGGTGGCGATCAGATCGTAGTCATTGGCCGTGCGCCCTGTGTCCTCCAGATGGGCCACGATGGTGTCGTACACCGCCGGGGCCATGGCTGCGCCCATGTGGTTCGCGTCCTTGATCTGCTGATCCACCACGCGCCCCACCGTGCCGCTGCACACCTTCAGATCCTGCGGCTGTGCGTTGGCCGTCAGCAGTGCGCAGCCACAGGCGGTGGACGTCCACGACGCCTGGGGCGGGCGCTGGGTGCCCATCTCCAGCGGCATGCGGAACTGGCGCTCGGCGGTGCAGAAGTGGCTGGACGCGCAGCAGATGGCGTTCTCCAGAAAGCCCCCGGAGAGCAGCGCCCCGCCCAGCACCAGCGACTGCACGAAGGTGGAGCACGCGCCGTACTGGCCGAAGAAGGGGATGCCAAGCGCCCGGGCGGCGAAGCTCGACGCGATGATCTGGTTGTTCAGGTCGCCGCTGATCATCGCCTGCACCGCATCCGCGCTCAGGTTCGCCTGCTTCAGCGTGTGATCCACTGCCCGGCGCACCATCTCACCCTCCGCTAGCTCCCAGCTCTTCATGCCCAGCAGGTCGTCGTCCAGCAGGATATCGAACTGATCGGAAAGCGGCCCCTTGCCCTCCTTGGGCCCCACGATGCTCGTGCGGGCGGCGATGCGCGGCGGATGGTCGTAGACGAAGGTCTGTCTGCCCACTCTGCTCACAGAAACCACATCCTTGCGATCCAGTAGATGATGCCCACCAGCATGGAGCTGGTGATGCCGTAGGCGAGCACCGGCCCAGCCAGCTGGAAGATGCGCGCGCCCACGCCCATCACCATGCCCTCCCGGCGGTATTCGATGGCCGGGGCCGCCACGGAGTTGGCAAAGCCCGTGATGGGCACGATGGAGCCCGCGCCGGCGTAGCGTCCGATCTGGTCGTACACGCCGATGCCGGTGAGGGTGGTGCCCAGGAAGATCAGCACAACCGAGGTGAACATCGGCGCGGTCAGCTCGGTCAGGTGCAGCGCCTCGCCCAGCAGATTCAGCGCCTGCCCGATGCAGCAGATCACGCCGCCCACCCAGAACGCCCGCACGCAGCCCCGTAGGTGGCGCGAGGGCGGGGTCATCTTCGATACGAGTCTGGAGTAGCCCTCAGGGGAGATTGGCTGTCGGTCCATCTTGCTTGTCCTCCTTGTTGCGGATGCGCTCGCTGCCGCCGGGGAAGCGGGCCTCGTCCAGCGTGTAGCGACCGGGGAATTCGATGTCGATGGCGCGGGGATCAGGCCGTCGCATGGCGCAGCACCTCCCGAACGAAGTGCGCGCCCTCGCGCAGCTGCGCCTCCACCGCCGGGGGACGCAGCAGCATCCAGGCAATCATGCTCAGACAGATCAGGATGCCCGCGATCAGCGCGGCAAAGATCCACGCGCTGGGAAACAGGTGCTTTTGCATGGCGAAAACCTCCGTTGTTGGAGTTTTTTCCGGCGGATTTCTCCGGGAATTGCAGTTATTTTGCACGGATTTGCGCCGAATTATGATGGCACAGACAAAAAAGACGCCGCATGGATGTTTCTTCCACACGGCGTCTGAGATGGGTTTTACATGTAATCGGGGAAGTTGGTGGTGATGCCGTCCGCGCCCATTGCGACGAAGCGTTCGATCTCGCTGCGGGTGTTGAGCGTCCATGCGACCACCTGCTTTCCGCCCAGGTGGAGTTGATAGATCGCGGCGGGGGTGAGGATTGCCGAGCTGACAGAGATGATGTCCGCGCTGAATTTTCCGGGATTTTTCACCACGCTGTTCAGCACATCCGTCTTGTTCATGATGTACACCGTCTTTGCGGAGGGCTCCAAAGCCTTGATCCTGTCGATGACGCTGAGGGTGAAGGAGCCGTAATACGCGCGGCTCTGCAGGCCGTAGCGGTGCACGCAGTTCAGGACCTCCGCTTCGATGTCGATGATCTTAAATTCGATCATGACCTCCATGTCCGTTTCCGCGATGCACTCCAGCGCTTCGTCCAGCGTGCAGGCGTTGGGATTGGCAGTGCGGACGTTGGCCATGGTGATGTCGGCGATGTTGTACTTTTTTCCCTTGTAGCTGAGGGTCGCGTCGTGGTGCACCACGAGCACGCCGTCCTTCGTCTTGCGCACGTCCAGCTCCACCATGTCCGCGCCCAGCACGGCGGCGTACTTGAAGGCGGCGATGCTGTTGTCCGGGCAGTAACCGGACGCGCCGCGGTGGGCCATGCAGAAGGCGGTGTGCGCCTGGCTGTAAGGGATCACCGTGACCTCCAGCACGGCTGAGACGCCGTTCTGCGCGGTGACGCTGATCTGCGCCGTGCCGCAGGCCAGGCACGCGAGCACGCCGCTGTCGCTGACGCTGACCACCCTGGGGTCGCTGCTGGCGTAGGTGTACGCGCCGACGGCGTTTTCCGGCTCGATGGCGAAGGAGAGCGCGCGCGTTTCGCCCAGGCCGAGGGTCAGCGCGCTTTCGTCAAAGCGGATGCTGTCCGGTCCGGGCAGAATCTCCAGCTCCATCGCAGCGGTCACGCCGTTGTGGGTGGTCGCGATGAGCTGCGTGTGTCCGCGCTTCAGTCCGGTTACGCAGCCGCTTTCGTCCACCTGCGCAAGCTCGGGATCGGTAACCTCGTAGCGGAATGTGGTGTAGCTGCCCTCGTTCACGGCAAATTCCGTCTGAATCTGCATGCCCTCGCCCACAGTGGCCTCCGGAACGACGGGATGCGCCTGCGTGGGTGCGGGGCAGACGCGCAGCTTTGCGCTGGTGGTCTTGCCGTTGTAGGTCTTTGCGGTGATGGTGACCTGACCCTCCCGCAGTGCGTGCAGTAGGCCGTCCTCCTCCACGGCGACAACCTCCGGGTCGCTGCTGATCAGGCTGTAATGGCCGCGCCCGGTGACGCTGACCTCCGCCGCCTGCGTCTGTCCCACGCTGAACGCGGTCATGGGCAGGCGAAGGGAAACCTTGCTGGGCGCCTTCTGCACGATTACCTTGCAGGTTTCGCTCAGGCCGTTGTGGGTGGCGACGGTGATGGTGGCGCTGCCCGTGCGCACGCCGGTGAGCTTGCCGCTGGCGTCCACCTTGACGTAGCGGGTGTTGGAGCTCTTGTAGCTCAGGCTGGCGGCGCTGCCCTCGTCGAAGTGAACCTGAAGCGCGCCGCTCAGAACCTCGCCCACGCCGAGGTAGATCGGATTCTCCAGGATCTCCATCTTGCTGGGCGCGGCAACGACGCTGAGGGTCTGGCTGGCGGACACGCCGTTGTAGGCGGTGGCGGTGACGGTGATCGTACCCTCCTTCAGGGCGACAACCTTGCCATCCTCGGAGACCGCGGCGATGGTATCATCGCTGCCGGCGTAGCTGATGGCGCTGGCGGATTCGCTGTTGACCGCTGCGGAGAGGACATGCGTCTGGCCCACGCCCAGCACGGCTGCATCGGAGCTGAAGGTCACGGATTCCGGTTCGGGAACCACGGTGACTTTCAGGCTGGCGGTCTTGTTGTTGAAGTTCTTGACCGTGACGGTGGCGGTTCCGGGAGCCACGCCCACGATCTGCTTGGTCTCGGGGTCGATCTCCAGCACGCCGGGATCGCTGCTGCTCAGGTTGTACTGGCCCACGCCCGCGCCGGAGTTGGCGGAGACCTTGAGGGCGGCGCGGTCGCCCACGCCCAGCAGCTTCACGCCGGAG
>SFNY01000061.1 GCA_004554085.1 Clostridiales bacterium
AGAAGGCTACCCTCAAGATCACCGTCAAGAAGGCTCCCTCCAGCGTGAGCCTCAAGACCACCCGCACCCTGCTCGGCGTGGGCGAGACCGCCCAGCTCACCGCAACCCTGCCCAACGGCACCGCCGGCGGCTACGGCTTCTCCTCCTCCGATGCGGCGAAGCTCACCGTGGATGAAAGCGGCCTGGTCACCGCGCTGCAGCCGGGCGAGGTCACCGTCACCGTCAAGACCTACAACGGCAAGACCAAGTCCGGCGTGATTACCGTAAAGCCCGCGCCGGAATCCATCACCCTCGCCGAAACCTCCCTGAAAATCGGCGCGGAGGACAGTGCAAAGCTCTCCTACGCGCTGAACGAGGGCTCCGCAGGCACGGTTTCCTTCGCGTCCTCGGACGAGAGCGTCGCCACCGTGGACGCGGACGGCACGATCCACGCCCTGAAGGATGGCAGCGCCACCGTCACCGCCGCCACCTACAACGGCAAGCTTGCCTTCTGCGAAATCGCGGTTCTGCCCGCGCCCAGCTATGTCGTGCTGCCCTATGCGACGCTGAATCTCGGCCTGGGCGACACACTTCAGCTGGAGCCCGAGGTGGATCCCGGCTGCATCTCCAGCTTCCGATACAGCAGCAGCAATACAAAGTACGCAACGGTGAGCGCAGCGGGCCTCGTCACCGCGAAGAAGGTGGGCAGCGTCACCATCACCGTCAAGACCTACAACGACAAGAGCTTCAAGCTGAAGCTGAACGTGAAGAAGGCTCCCTCGTCGCTGAAGCTCACGCCGTCCTCGATGACCCTGGGTGTGGGCGAGAGCATGCAGCTGGGATACAGCATCACCAGCGGCACCGCAACCACCCTGCGCTACGCCTCCGGCGACGAGAGCATCGCCGCCGTAAACGAGAGCGGCATGGTCACGGGCGCGGCTGTGGGCGAGACCAGCATCACCGCGACCACCCACAACGGCAAGACATCAAGCTGCACCGTGACTGTGGTTCCCGCACCGGAATCCATCGTGCTGACCGCCGCCGAGCTTATGGGCGTTGGCCAGACGATGCAGCTCAGCCCCACCCTGCTGCCCGAGGGCTGCCACACCACGCTGCGCTACGAGGTCATCTCCGGCGACGCGGTCACCGTGGACGCAGGCGGTGCAGTGAAGGCGGTGCAGCCCGGCAGCGCCACCGTGCGCGTCTCTACCCACGTGGAGGGCGTGTACACCGATCACACCATCCTGGTCAAGCCCTCGCCCAGCTCCATCTCCTTTGATGCGGAGAGCTACACGGTCAACATCGACGAGACGCTTCAGCTGTCGCCGATCCTTGATCCCGACGATTGCTACGCCGAGCTGAGCTACTCCATCACCCGCGCGGGCTTCTTCACCATCGACGAAAACGGCCTGGTGACGCCCATCATGCGCGGCTCCACCACGGTGACGGTCAAGACCCACAACGGCCTGAGCGCCACCATCGAGATCCGCGTGGTGGATCCCTACTTCCCGGAGGAGATCGCCTTCAAGTCGGCGCCTCCCGGCTATCTGGAGCTGAACATGACCTATCAGCCCCAGATCGAGGTCTATCCGGAGACCGCCATTGCGGCCCTGAGCTGGAGCTCCAGCGACCCGAAGATCGTCTCCGTGGATACGGAGACCGGCCTTGCCACGGCCCTGTCCTTCGGCACCGCGACCATCACGGCCACCTCCGCCCGCAATCCGGCGCTGACGCTGGTCTACAAGCTGGTCGTCCTCAGCCCTGAGCGCTGCCTGAAGATGCCCAACCGGCGCGTGACCAGCACCGCCTCCATCTCCACCACGCTCTCGCAGATCAAGAACGTGCGCACTTCGGCCTATGATGAGCTGGAGTCCCTCTACGCGCGGGGCGTCATCTCCGCTTCGGATTACAGCAAGCGCAGGGCCATGATAGAGCGCGCCTTTGAGATGTACCTCTTCCCCTGGATGACAAACAGCCTGGAGCTCTACTGGAAGGCGGCCAACTCCGAAAACGGCCTGAAGGACTACAAGCCCGGAATCGTGTACTTCGGCATGCCCTACACCCAGACCAATCGCAGATACAATGTGGACAAGGTGCTGAGCGAGGGATTGTATACCGACTCCAAAAAGGGCTACTACCTGATGAACGGCTCGAAATTTGACGACCGCATGTACCCCGGCAACGACTGCTCGTCCTTTGTATCCATGGCGATCTGGGGCATGGGCACCAGCCACTCTGCGGACAGCACCCGCGACATCGGCTCCACCAGCGCCTACCGCACCCTGACCGATACCAAGGATCTGCGCCCCGGCGACATCCTGAACAAGTCCGGCTCCCACGTCGTCATGTTCCTGTACTATGCCGACGCAGAGCGGACGCAGATGGTCATCATCGAACAGGGTGGCGGCGAGATTGACACCAACACCACCTCCTGTTCCATCCGCGAAATCGCGTCCTACATCGACAAGGGCTACAAGATTCGCCGCCTGGCCACGCTGGGCTGAGCAATTCGCCGCCCGAAAGCGTTAATATAGTCGATGCTATACCAGGAGCTGAAAAAGCCTGACAGCAGTCGCGTCTCCGAAGGAGCCGCGACCAGCCCGGGCGAATCCTTTGGATTCCAGCCCGGCGCTGCCGAAACCTGCGCAGTAGCAGTCGCGCTTCTGCCTTCGGCAAGCGCGACCAGCCACCGCGAATCCTTCGGATTCCAGCGGTGCGCTGTCGGCCGCTGCAATCCATTGCAGGGCGCCGGTGCGTAAACGTAAGTGACCGCGCGGTGCCGCGTCCGAATCTCTGATTCGGACGTCGGCAGTTCCCGATGAAATCGGGAACTTGGAATCCCTTTGGGATTCCAACCTTTTTGCAGCCGTAGCTGACGCAGTAAGCAAAAATGCCAACCGCTTTCATTATTTCGGTCGGCATTTTTGCGTTTACGGGCTTTGTCAGTGCTCTGGAGCTTCCAGCATGTCCCCGATATAGATGCCATAGCCCCTGCTGGGGTCGTTCACCAGCACGTGGGTCACCGCGCCGATGAACCGGCCGTCCTGAAGGATCGGGCTGCCCGACATGCCCTGCACGATGCCGCCGGTGCGCGCAAGCAGCTCCGGGTCGGTGATGTGCAGCGTGATCGAGCGGGTACACGCGCCGCCGTCCAGCTCCACGCGCTCGATCTCGCAGTCAAAGGCCTCCACCTCGTCGTCCAGCGTGGTCAGGATCTGCGCATTTCCCGTGTGCACCTGGCTGCGCGCGGCCACCGGTAGGCCCTCGGGATAGGGCAGCTCGGAGACGTCGCCGCTGTAAGCCTCGCCATAAACGCCCCGGTCGCAGTTGGTCGTGACCGCGCCGATCTGCGCCTCCCGGCTTAGAAAGTCGCCCACGATCTCGCCCGGCGCACCCCGCTTGCCGGGGTTGATCTGCACAACCTCGCTCTCAAACAGCCCTCCGTCCGCCACCGGCAGCGTGATGCCCGTGTCCACATCGGAGATCGCGTGACCCAGCGCGCCGAAGCGCATATCCTCGGGATCCACGTAGGTCAGCGTTCCCACGCCGGCGGTGCTGGTGCGCACCCACGCGCCGATGCGCAATTCTCCGTCGCGGGGATCCGCCTCGGGCGTGAGCGTCAGATTCAGCGCGCTTCCGTTGCGCTCAACCTGCAATTCCGCCGCCGTTCCCACCTCCAGCTGTGCCGAAAGCTCCTCCGAGCTGCTCACGGCCACGCCGTTGACCGCAGTGATCACGTCGCCCGCGCGCAGCCCGGCGCGCTCCGCAGGACTTGTCGATTGCCCTAGATCCGACGTGCCCACCACCACCAGGCCGTCGGTCTCAATGGCGATTCCCACCGACTTGCCGCCGGGAATCAGCGTGCGCTCCTCGGCGACCTCCACCTCCACTGTCTTGACCGGCAACACGCCCAGCAGCCGGAAGATCAGGTTCGCCGAGCCGCTCTGTTCGCCCGCCTGGATCTCCAGCGCGCCGTCGCCCCGGCGCAGCGTGGCCTGGGTGTCGCCCGCATCCAAAAGCACGCTTCCGGGCAGATTAACATCCAGCACGGCGTTGGAGCCCGCCGTGAGCGAAAGCGTGTCCGGCAGTTCGCCGTAGGCGCGCACACCCGGCGAGCCCAGCACTGCGACCGCCGCCACGGCCAGCATCAGGCAGAGTACGCCGCGCCCCCGCGCGCGCCCTCGCCCTTGATTCATCCCCTTCATAAGCTCTCCTCCTCCTCGATTTGCGCTGCGGCGGCGCGCGCTTGCGCAGTTTCCGGCAGATGCTTTTTTCGCACGACGCTGCAATCGCAGCATCATTTTTTCCGCCGGAAAACCCGCGCATGCTGCCAAAAGTCCGGTATGCTGGGAATGCATGGCCCGCCGGACGCAAAAACCGCGCCGTCCTCCGCTTTCCTTCCATATTTTTCCTCCGGTAGCAGGATTTTAACCGCTTTCATCTGCAAATAAACCATTTTTCGCGGAAATATGGTTGCGTTTCACAAAAGAAGCGTTTATAATAAGAAAATATACTGGAGGAGTGTGCCATGGCGTGTGTTCAGCTTCCGCAAATTTGCTTCGACGATGTGCGCGGCGAGCACCTGCTCGTCGCACTCTCGGGCGGCGCGGATTCCGTGGCGCTGACCTGCCTGCTGGCGCAGTCCCGCAAGGAATATGCGCTCCGGCTGACTGCGGCGCACCTGAATCACGGCATACGCGGCGCGGATGCGGATGCGGACGCGGCGCTGTGCCGGAAACTGTGCGCCGAACTCGGGATCGAGCTGATCGAGGGCCGCGCGGACGTTCCCCGCATTGTCCGGGACAGCGGTCAGGGCTTGGAGGCCGCCGCCCGTGAGGCGCGCTACCGCTTTCTGCGCGAGGCGAGGCTGCGCTGCGGCGCGGACCGCATCGCCTTGGCCCACCACCTGGACGATCAGGCGGAGACGGTGCTGATGCACCTGCTGCGCGGCACCGGCCCGGAGGGCGTCTGCGGCATGGCGCGCGTCAGCGGCGATCTGTACCGGCCGCTGCTGGAGGTGCGCAAGGCGGCGCTGGTGCAATATCTGGAAGCCGAGGGCATATCCTGGCGTGAGGACGCGACGAACGCCGTTGCGGACAATCCGCGCAACGCGCTGCGCCTGAATGTATTGCCCGAAATCGAGAAAAGCTATCCTTCAGCGGCGGAGTCCATCGCCCGCTACGCGCGCATCGCGCGCATCGAGAGCAACTGCATCGCCCGCCAGACGGATTCCTTCTGGTCGGCCCATGTGCGTCGCGGCCCCTGGGGCTGGCGCATTGAAGCCGGGCCTGCGGAGGAGGCGGTGCTGCGGCGCTGCATCCGGCGCATCTGCGGCGCAAATCTTCCCGCACAGCGGCTGGACGCGGCCATATCGCTTTGGCAGCTTCCCCGCGGTCGGACGGAGCTGGGCGGCGGCTGGACGGCGGAGCGCACGAACGGCGCGCTCTATCTGCTGCCCGCATCCGCGCAGGCTCCATCAGAGGTTCCGCTGAACCCGACCGGCGACGCCGTCCTTCCGGGCGTGTGCCGGGTTCGCGTGGAAAAGGGCAACTTTCCCATCGAGCCGGACAATCCGCTGGTGGAGGTCGTGGACGCGGACGCGCTCCAGGGCGCGGTGCTGCGCACGCGAAAAAGCGGCGACCGCATCCGTCCCCTGGGCGCGCCCGGCAGCCGCTTGCTCTCCGAT
This sequence comes from Clostridiales bacterium, assembly GCA_004554085.1. Lineage (GTDB taxonomy): Bacteria > Bacillota > Clostridia > Christensenellales > Aristaeellaceae > SFTH01. The sequence continues at coordinate 5,666 of SFNY01000061.1, forward strand.
TTCCTGATCGACCGGAGGATCGACCGCCCCCTGCGCGACTTCACTCCGCTGATCGCCCGTGACAAGCGCATTCTGTGGATCGGCGGCATGGGCGTCGCCGAGGAGGCCCGCATCACAGAGTCTACCCGCGCGCGTGCGCGCATCACCCTGTTCCCCATTACCGATGAATAACCGGAGGTTTGAAAATGAAGAACGACATCGATCGGATTCTGATTTCAGAAGAACAGCTTCAGCGCCGCATCCGCGAGATGGGCGCCGAGATCTCCCGCGACTACGCCGGCAAGAATCCCACCATGGTGTGCATCCTCAAGGGCGCCGTAATGTTTTATACGGATCTGCTGCGCAATATAGACGTACCGCTGACGATGGATTTCATGGCCGTGTCCAGCTACGGCAACAAGACCAAGTCCTCCGGCGAGGTGGAGATCCGCAAGGACCTGTCCACCTCCATCGAAAACAAGCACGTGATCATCGTGGAGGACATCGTGGACAGCGGCTTCACCCTCAGCTACCTCACCCGCATGCTGGCCTCCCGGGGTGCGGCGAGCATCCGGCTTGCCACCCTGCTGGACAAGCCCTCCCGCCGCGCGCCGGGCATCACGCTCAAGTCCGACTACTCCGGCTTCGAGGTGGGCGACGAGTTCGTGGTGGGCTACGGCCTGGACTACGCGGAATACTACCGCAACCTGCCTTACATCGGCGTTCTGAAGCCCGAGGTCTACCAGGGATAAGGGCCTGAGGATGTTCACCAGTGGTTCACACTGCGTTTATAATCACAGGATAGAATAATACTGATTTTCTCCAATGTGGAAAGAGAGGACGAAGGTTTGAACAAGAAAAGGAAGATGCTCCAGGGGCCGCTGATGTATCTGCTGCTCCTGGCAGTCATTCTCGCAGTCGTATGGATGCTCGGCTCCGGCAGCCCCGTCGAATCCGTCACCCTGAGCTACTCCGATTTCCTGGAGTGGGTGCAGGCAGATTTGCGCGCGGACAACGGCGAAAAGCTGAAGGGCGAGCAGGCCAACATGTCCATCGACCGCATCATCATTCAGGAAAACACGCTGTACGGCCTGCGGGAGAACAGCAAGATTTCCGACAGCGAGTTCCCCGCAAGCTACGATTTCACGGTCATCATCCCCAGTGTGGATCGCTTCTACGAGGACGTCAACCTGATCTATGAAAAGGTGCTGGGCGAGAGCGTCAGCCCCACCGAATACACCTTCAGCTTCGCAACGGAGCTGCCGCCCCAGCCCTCCTGGCTGTCCGAGTGGCTCCCGCTGATCATCACCTTCGTACTCTTCGGCCTGCTGTGGTACTTCCTGATGCGCCAGCAGACCGGCGGCGGCAAGGGCGGCATGATGGGCTTCGGCAAGTCCCGCGCCCGCCAGACCGACCCCGCCCACAACAAGGTCACGTTCAAGGATGTCGCCGGCGCGGACGAGGAGAAGGAGGAGCTGCAGGAGATCGTACAGTTCCTGAAGAACCCCAAGAAGTTCACCCGCGTAGGCGCGAAGATCCCCACCGGCATCCTGCTCGTGGGCCCGCCCGGAACCGGCAAGACCCTGCTGGCCCGCGCCGTGGCCGGCGAAGCCGGCGTGCCCTTCTTCACCATCTCCGGCTCGGACTTCGTCGAGATGTTCGTGGGCGTGGGCGCAAGCCGCGTGCGCGACCTGTTCACCGAGGCCAAGAAGAACGCCCCCGCCATCGTGTTCATCGATGAGATCGACGCGGTGGGCCGCCAGCGCGGCGCTGGCCTGGGCGGCGGTCACGACGAGCGCGAGCAGACCCTGAACCAGCTGCTGGTGGAGATGGACGGCTTCACCCACAACGAGGGCGTGATCGTGCTGGCCGCCACCAACCGCAGCGACGTGCTCGACCCTGCGCTGTTGCGACCCGGCCGCTTTGACCGCCGCATCATCGTCAACTATCCCGACGTGATCGGCCGCGAGGAGATCCTGAAGGTGCACGCCCGCAACAAGCCCCTGGGCAAGGATGTGGATCTGAAGGTGTTGGCCCGCCGCACCCCCTACTTCACCGGTGCCGATCTGATGAACGTGATGAACGAAGCCGCGCTGCTCACCGCGCGCAAGGATCTGCCGGAGATCACCATGCCCACCATCGAGGAGGCCATCACCCGCGTCATGGCCGGCCCGGAGAAGCGTTCCAAGCGCGTGACCGAGCTGGACCGCAAGCTGGTGGCCTATCACGAGGGCGGCCACGCCATCGTCGCCTACTATATTCCCGAGTGCGACAAGGTGCATGAGATCACCACCATCCCCCGCGCCCAGGCCGGCGGCTACACCATGTATCTGCCCCAGGAGGAGTTCAGCTACGTGACCACCGCGCGCATGAAGGCCCAGATGGCCAGCGCCATGGGCGGACGCGTGGCCGAGGCCATCGTCTTTGGCGACATCACCACCGGCGCGTCCAGCGACATCAAGCAGGCCACCGAGATCGCCCGCAGCATGGTCACCGAGTACGGCATGAGCGACAAGGTCGGCCCGGTGTTCCTGGGCACCGAGCACGAGGTGTTCCTGGGCAAGAGCTTCAGCCAGCAGAACTCCGGCTTCTCCGAGAAGGTCAACGAGCTGATCGACGCCGAGGTCAACGCCCTGCTCACCTCCGCCTACAAGCGCGCAGAGCAGATCCTCACCGAGCACCGCGACCAGCTGGACGGCCTGGCCAGCCTGCTGATCGAGCGCGAAAAGCTCAACGACGTGGAATTCGACTGCTTCATGAAGGGCAGGGAGCTGCCCGACGAGGATGCGCCCGCAGCTGCGGAGCCCGCGCCCGTTGAAAGCTCTGCCGTGGAAAGCGAAGCCGCTCCGGAGGAGGACGTGGAGGAACCCACCGATTTCGAGGAGCCGCAGGACTGATTCCCTCAACGCCTGCATCCAACCCCAAAGCCTTCTGCGCCGCCGGCCCTGTGCCGGCGGCGTTTTGCATGCATTCCTGCAGGCTTTACATCATCTTCCCATTTTCACCGCAGGAATTCACCGATTTTTCAATCATATAAAACGAAATACGCTTTATCAATCCCCCGCGCTGTGTTATAATATTGGTATATCAGTCGAGGAGCAAATGCATGATGGAACGCAAACCCAACACCGGTGCAGGTTCCCGCAGCAGGACTGCTGCCGCACCCAACCGGTCCGGTTCTGCCGCACGTAGCTCCGCATCCCGCAGCCGATCCGGCGCTTCTGCCCAGGCGGGCGGGCGTCCCTACGATCCCTACCGGCCATCGGAACAGCGCCGGACGGATCCCTACGGCAGAACAGAGGAAAGGCGCAGCCCTTCAGGCGCTGCAAGCCAGAACAATATGCCCTCGCGGCGCGCAAACGCAGGCCGCTCAAATCGCAGGAGAAGGTCCTCCCTGGGCCTTGTCCCGTTTCTTGTGCTCGTCTGCCTCGTCGCCGCAGCGGTCTATTTCGGCAGGATCTACTTCACCGTCGCGGCAAACCGTGACAGCTTCTGCGCCAACATCAGCGTAAACGGCATTCTGCTGGACGACTACAACCTGGAGGAGGGCGTGCAGACCGTGCACGATGCACTGGACGCGCGCATCAACACACAGTACACCCTCACTGCGGGAGACCAGAGCTGGACCTTCTCCCCGGCGGATTTCAACGCCAGCATTGACGCCGATTCCTACATCCAGCGCGCCTGGAACATCGGCCACGTGGGCACACTCTTTGACCGGAAGAAGGACATCGAGAGCCTGAAGCAGAGCAGCGTGGAATTCAATGCGGAGCTGCAGTACGACGAGGAGCTGATCGACGCCTTCCTGCAGCCCATCTACGACGCGCTGTACGTGGAGCCTGTGAACGCCACGGTGGTGGTGGCCTCGGACAAGCCCTATCTCTCCGGTGAATCCCAGGAGGGACAAAAGCTGGATTTGGAGGCCGCAAAGGCACTGATCGTGCAGCTGGTGGAGACCGGCAGCGGAGATACCGCGCTGCCGCTGCTGCCCATCGAGCCCAGCATCAGCTCGGACGCAGCGAAGGGCGGCTTCAATGTGATTGTGGAATACGCCACGGACACCTCGTTCCGAGGCTCCGCATCGCGCTCCAACGTGGCCAAGGCGCTTGGCTACTTCAACGGCTTTGCCGTGCACCCGGGCGACACGGTGGACTTCAATGCCATCGTCGGCCCCCGCACCGAGGCGCGCGGCTGGAAGCTCGCACCCGAATACGCGGGCAACACCTCGCAGGACGGCTACGGCGGCGGCGTGTGTCAGGCCAGCTCCACGCTCTACGGCGCGGTGCTGCTGGCGGGCATGGACATCATCGAGCGCTCCAACCACTCCATGACTGTCTCCTATGTCGAGCCCAGCTTGGATGCTGCCGTGACCGACACCGGCTACAAGAACTTCGTGTTCCGCAACAACTCGGAGCACACGATTTACATCTACACCTCCGTCACCAAGGAATACGCAACGGTGACGATCTACGGAAACCGCCCGGCGTACCGCTATCAGCTGTACTCCAACGTTCTCAGCAAGGACAGCAGCTGCAAGTATACCAGCTACAAGCCCGACGTGGACGGCAAGTATTGCTACTACACCACTGAGACCAGGCTCCGCACCCAGGGGCATCCGGCCTGCACCAGCGAGGGCTGGCTGATCGCCTACGACTGGGACAGCGGCGTGGAGGTCTCCCGAAAGCAGCTGTCCTACGACAGCTACGGTTCCGGCACCGACATCTATTGGCGCGGCATCCACGATCCCGCAACAGGCGAGGTTGTCGCGTATGAACAAGAAGAATAAGGAGCTTGAAAAATGAAAAAGTGCTTTTTCACGGAAAAGGGCCCCAAGGCCATCGGCCCGTACTGCACCGCTACGGTCAGCGGCAGCGTGGCCTTCCTCTCCGGCATGCTGGGCATCGATCCCGCCACCGGAAAGCTGGTTGAAGGCGGCGTGGAGGCGCAGGCGCGTCAGTCCATGCAGAACATTTGCACCGTGCTGGAGGAGCTGGGTCTCTCCGCGAAAGCCGTGCTGAAGACCACCGTGTTTCTCAGCGATCTGAACGACTTCGGCAAGGTCAACGCCATCTATGCGGATTTCTTCGGCCCGGACTACCCCTCCCGCAGCTGCGTGGAGGTTGCCCGGCTGCCCATGGATGCGCTGATTGAAATCGAGGCCATCGCCTCAGTGGAATGAGGTTTGCATATATCCTGGAATCAAGTTCGGTAAGTGAGCAAATGATAAAAGGAGTGTAGGGACTTATGTTTGACAGTGCGAATGTTTCCATTTTCGCGGGCAGCGGCGGACAAGTCTTTGCGGAGCGCATGTGCAAGTACATGGGCAAGAAGCTGGGCTCGTCCGAGGTCATCACCTTTTCGGAAGGCAACACGTTTGTCCGCGTAAATGAGTCCGTCCGCGACCGCGACGTTCTGCTGGTGCAGCCCATCGGCCTTCACGCCAACGATGAATTCGTAGAGATCCTGTTCTGGATGGACGCATTCAAGCGTGCCAACGCCCATTCCTGCACGCTGGTCATGCCCTATTTCGGCTACGGCAAGGGCGACAAGAAGGATGAACCCCGCGTGTCCATCCGCGCTCGCGTCTGCGCCGAGTGCATGGAGCTGGCCGGCGCCGACCGCTTCGTCACCATGGACCTGCACGCGCAGCAGCTGCAGGGCTTCTTCAAGCGCCCCATGGACCACCTCTACGCCACCTTCATGCTGGCCGAGGTCGTCAAGAAGCTGGACATGAGCAACATGGTGGTGGTCTCCCCCGACGCAGGCTACGCCAAGCAGGCCCGTAAGTTCGCCTCCATGCTGAACCTGCCCATCGCCATCGGCGACAAGGAGCGTGTGGATCACACCGAAAACGCCTCCATCCTGGAGGTCATCGGTGAGGTCAAGGACAAGGACTGCCTGATCGTGGATGACTTCACCATCTCCGGCGGCACGCTGGTCAACCTGGCCGACAGCCTGGTCGCCCGGGGCGCGAGGAGCATCCGCGCCATGCTGAGCCACAACATCATCTCCGCCTCCGGCGTGCGCAAGATCAACGCCAGCCGCATCGAGTGCGTCTACTCCACCGATACCGTCTCCAACCCCAACATCATCGGCGAGGAGAAGTTCAAGACCATCTCCGTGGCCCCGATGTTCGCGGAGACCATCATGCGCTACTACAACTACGAGTCCGTCAACGACATGTTCAACAAGCTGCCGGACAAGGTGGTGCAGGCGGGCTTCGAGCTGGCCGGTCTGAAGCTGTAAAGCTAAGTTAATCCAAGATTCAATGCCAACCGATCTTTCTTCGGTTGGCATTTTCATTTCCGTTCCGGAATTCCGGGCGGCATACTTTCATGTGATGTGAAAAGAATCCATCCCTTTTGTCGGGATGGATTCTCAGTTTTACTTGGCGACCTTGGCCCAGCTGTCCTTCAGGCCGACGGTGCGGTTGTAGACGGGCAGCTCCGCGGTGGAGTCCTTGTCCTTGCAGAAGTAGCCCATGCGCAGGAACTGGAAGCTCGCGCCCACCTCGCTGTCGGCGATGTAGGGCTCGCAGAAGCCCTTGACCACCTTCAGGCTGTTGGGATTGATGCGGTCCATGAAGTCCGCAGGCGCGGCCTCGGCGGCGTCCTCGTCCTCGGTCTCGGGAACCTCGACCTCCTCCGGCTCCTCATTGAGGATGGGCTCGTAGAGGCGGAACTCGGCGGGGCGCGCGTCGATATCGCTCAGCCAGTGCAGCGTGCCCTTGACCTTGCGGTTTGCGCCCTCGCTGCCGGAGCGGCTCTCCAGATCCACGGAGCAGATCAGCTCCACGATCTCGCCCTCTGCATTCTTCACGACCTCGTCGCAGCGAATGATGTAAGCGCCCTTCAGGCGAACCTCCTTGCCGGGGGCCAGGCGGAAGAACTTCTTCACCGGCTCCTCCATGAAGTCCTCCTGCTCGATGTAGGCGTGCTTGGTTCTCCACGGTCAGCTCATCTACCTTGCCGTCCTCCCAGTTGGAGAAGGTGAGCTTCAGCGGGTTCAGCACGGCCATGGCGCGGGGTGCGCTGTCGGCCAGGGCCTCGCGCACGCAGTGATCCAGCAGGCTTCCCTCCACGGTGGAATCCGCCTTGGCCACGCCCACGCGGCCCATGAAGTCCAGCACGGCGCTGGCGGGGTAACCGCGGCGGCGCATGGCCACCAGCGTGGGCATGCGGGGATCGTCCCAGCCGGACACCACGCCCTCCTCCACCATGCGGCGCAGGTAGCGCTTGGACATGACGGTGCGCTCGATGTTCAGGCGGGCG
>SFNY01000002.1 GCA_004554085.1 Clostridiales bacterium
CGAGGAGTTCCGCTCGGTGATCACGGCGCTGGGCACCGGCATCGGCGAGGACTTCGACATCAGCCACCTGAAGTACAACAAGGTCATCATCCTCTCGGATGCGGATCAGGACGGCGCGCACATCCGTGCCATCCTGCTGACCTTCTTCTTCCGCTACATGAAGGAGCTGATCACCGACGGCCACGTCTACATCGGCATGCCGCCGCTGTACCGAGTGGCGAAGGGCGGCGAAGTCACCTACTGCTACGACGACAAGGCGCTGGAGCAGACGCTGAAGAAGGTGGGGAAGAACTACACCCTGCAGCGCTACAAGGGCCTTGGTGAGATGAACCCGGAGCAGCTGTGGGAGACCACGATGAACCCCGAGGGCCGCAGGCTGGTGCAGGTGACCATCGAGGACTTTGCCGAGGTGGAGCGCCGCGGAGCCCCGCCGGGCCTACATCAGCGAATTCGCGGACTTCAACAAGGTGGACAACTTCCAGCCCGTCACGGGCGCGAACGAGGCGTAAAGGAGAGAACCCATGGCGTCCAGAAAGAAGGATAAGGACAATCAGAAGCTGATCCGAACCGAGGAGATCATCCAGAAGACCATGGAGGACGTGATGCACGACTCCATGATCCCCTATTCGGAGCACGTCATACTGGAGCGCGCCCTGCCGAGGGTGGAGGACGGCCTGAAGCCCGTGCAGCGGCGCATCCTCTACACCATGCACGAGCTGGGCAACACCCCCGACAAGCCGCACCGCAAGTGCGCGCGCATCGTGGGAGACTGCCTGGGCAAGTACCATCCCCACGGCGATTCCTCCGTCTACGACGCGCTGACCCGCATGGCTCAGCCCTTCGTGATGCGGGGCATGCTGGTGGACGGCCACGGCAACTTCGGCTCCATCGACGGCGACAGTCCGGCGGCGATGCGCTACACCGAGGCCCGCATGACGGAGCTGGCCATGGTCATGCTGCGGGACATCGACAAGGATACGGTGGACTTTCACCTGAACTTCGACGACACCCAGCGGGAGCCGGATCTGCTGCCCGGCAGGTATCCGAACCTGCTGGTCAACGGCGCAAGCGGCATCGCGGTGGGCTTGGCCACGAACATTCCGCCCCACAACCTGGGCGAGGCCATCGACGGCACCATCGCGCTGATTGACAACCCGAAGCTCACGACCCAGGAGCTGATGCGGCACATCCCTGCGCCGGACTTTCCCACCGGCGGCATCCTGGCGGGGGATGGGGAGCTTCTGCAAGCCTACGAGACGGGCCGGGGAAAACTTCAGGTGCGCGCGAAGGTGCACATCGAGGACGGAACTGCGGGCCGCAAGCTGATCGTGATGGATGAAATGCCCTATCAGGTGAACAAGGCGGCGCTGTTGGAGAAGATTCTGCGGGTCAGCGAGGAGAAGAAGAACCTGTTCTCCGGCATCTACGACATCCGCGACGAGTCCGACCGCATGGGCATGCGCGCGGTCGTCGAAGTGAAGAAGGACGTGGATGTGGACAAGCTGCTCACCGCGCTCTACAAGTATTCCGACATGCAGGTCACCTTTGGCGTGAACATGGTGGCCATCGCCGGGGGCAAGCCGGTGCAGATGGGCTTGAAGCGGATGCTGGAGTACTACATCGAGCACCAGAAGAACGTGGTCACGCGGCGCACAAAGTACGAGCTGGCCCAGGCCGAGGCCCGCGCCCACATCCTGGAGGGCCTGATCATCGCCGTGGACAACCTGGACGAGGTGATCCGGCTGATCCGCGGAAGCAAGACCCCCAAGGAGGCCAAAATCAAGCTGGTGGAGCGCTTCCAGCTGACTGAGATTCAGGCCCAGGCCATCCTGGACATGCGGCTTCAGCGCCTGACGAACCTTGAGGTGGTGAACCTCCGTCAGGAGTACGCCGAGCTGTGCAAGAAGATCGCCAGCTACAAGGCGATTCTGGGGAGCGAGAAGAAGCTGATGAACGTGATCAAGAAGGAGCTGCTGGAGGTGCGCGAGAGGCACGCCGACGCGCGGCGCACCCAGATCGTGCCCAGCTTCGACGCGCTGGTGATCGAGGAGGAGATCGCGCAGCCGGACGAGATGCGCGTACTGCTGACCCGCAACGGCTTTATCAAGCGCATGGCTCCGAAGGCCTGCGAGAAGGCGGTAAGCGGCGGCGAGTTCAACGATCTGCCGAGCAGGATCATCGAGTGCATGAGCAACGAAAAGCTGCTGTTCTTTACCGACCTGGGCAACTGCTACGCCGTGGGCGTGGACCAGATCCCCGAGGCGCGCGCCAGGGAGCGCGGACTGACCCCGGGAGGACTGCTGGCGGGCCTGGAGAAGGACGAAAAGCTGGTGGGCGTCACTGCGGCGGGCGACTGGAGCGGCGAGGTGCTGCTTGCCACCGAGTGCGGCATGATCAAGCGCACGGCGCTGTCCGATCTGAACGTGCGCAAGGGCCGCTACGCCGCCATCACCCTCAAGGGCGACGACCGCCTGCTGTGCGCGCTGAACCCCGCAGAGGGGAAGGGCGTGCTGCTGGTGACGAGGCAGGGCATGGCGATTCACTTCGCGGTGGAGGAGGTCTCCCTGGTGGGGCGCACCGCCGCTGGCGTGAAGGCGATGAACCTTGCAGACGGCGACCGCGTGGCCCACGCCTTCGTGCACAACAGCGAGGGCGAGGTCGTGCTGGCCACGGACATGGGCTATCTGAAGCGCTGCCTGCTGGTGGACTTCGACCGTCAGGCCCGCGGCGGCAAGGGCTTGAAGTGCATCAGTCTCCTGAAAAACGGCGTGAACGGCAGCTGCGTTGCCGGCGCGCTGATGGTGACCGATCCCTATAACTTCCGCGTGGTGCAGAAGAGCGGCACGGCCACGGAGTTCAACACCGAGGACGTGGGCATCGAGACCCGCGCCGGCAAGGGACAGCCCTACGTGGTGATCGTCATGGGCGACGTGGTGACCGCCCTGCAGCGCTGACAATTCAATATCTAATATGAAGCGACCCCCATCCGCTTCGGATGGGGGTCGTCGCATGCCCGCCGCACATTTTATAATATTGCGCGCATGCACGGACATATGATATTCGTATAAGGATTTGTTTGTCGGATGCAAACGATTTCGTAAATCCGGAGAAATATCAGTGAAAGCTGCAAATAGATTTTACATTTGATGAAATGTGTATTGACTTATTTCCAATATCTGCTATAATGGACAAATACAGAGGATATAATTTCGCCAAATTGTACGCATGTTTTATGAAGTGAAACAAATCCTGCGAGACAAACGGCGGGGTTTGCGCGGTCAACAGGAGGTTGCTTATGAGCGTCGGAATTCAGATTCAAAATGCAGTCAAGCGGTATGGCGACAAGACCATCATCCCGGATCTGTCGGTGGAGATTCACAACGGGGAATTTTTCACCCTGCTCGGCCCCTCCGGCTGCGGAAAGACCACGCTGCTGCGCATGATTGCGGGCTTCAATACCATTGAGGGCGGCGATTTCTACTTCAACGACAGGCGCATCAACGACATGGACCCCGGCAAGCGCAACATCGGCATGGTGTTTCAGAACTACGCCATCTTCCCGAACATGACCGTGCGCAAGAACGTGGAGTTCGGCCTGAAGAACCGCCCGGTGCCCCGGGATCAGATTCGCAGCGAGGCGGAGAAGTTCATGAAGCTGGTGCATGTGGACGAGTACGCCGACCGCATGCCCGACCGGCTCTCCGGCGGCCAGCAGCAGCGCGTTGCGCTGGCCCGCGCGCTGGTGATCCGGCCCGATGTGCTGCTGATGGACGAGCCGCTGTCCAACCTGGACGCGAAGCTGCGCGTGGAGATGCGCACCGTCATCAAGGGCATCCAGCGCGACGTGGGCATCACCACCGTGTACGTCACCCACGATCAGGAGGAGGCCATGGCCATCTCCGACCGCATCGCCGTGATGAGCGACGGCGTGATCCGCCACTGCGGCAAGCCCAAGGACATCTACCAGCGCCCGGCGGATCTGTTCGTGGCGACCTTCATCGGCAAGTCCAACCTGATTCACGCGGAGCTGGTCTGCGAGGGTGCTTCCTGCCGCGTGCGCTTTGCAAACGGCTACAGCGAGGAGATGCCGGACGTGGCGGAAGCAGCCCGGAGGAACCGCAAGATCGTGCTCTCCGCGCGCCCGGAGGAGCTGTTGGTGCACACCGACCTCTCCGGCGCGGGCGTGGGCGCGGTCATCAAGGACAGCGTGTTCCTAGGCCTGAACACCCACTACTTCGTGGAGATGGAGACCGGCGAGGAGGCCGAGATCATCCAGGAATCCCGCATCGACTCCATTCTGAACCCGGGCACCAAGGTGCGGCTTACGCTGAACGCGGTCAAGGCCAACGCCTTCGACAGCGAGAGCGGACGCAGCCTGATGCGCGGCGTTCACAATGAACTGGAGGTGGATGCATAAATGAAGACGAAGCGCAGGCGGGACATCTGGACCGTACTGGGCCTGGTGCTGCTGCTCTTGTTTGTGGTTTTCTTTATCTACCCCTGCATCCGACTGCTGTGGGAGGCGTTCTACACGGAAAAGACGGGCTTTACCATGAAGGCCTTCACCAAGTTCTTTTCCAAGAAGTATTACTATTCGACGATCCTGAACAGCTTCAAGGTCTCCGCAGCGGTGATGCTGATTTCGCTGCTGCTGGGCGTTCCCTTTTCCTACTTCTTCTCCTTCTACCGATTGAAGGGGCGGAAGGTGCTGTTCGTGCTGGCGCTGCTGTGCACCATGTCCGCGCCCTTCATCGGCGCGTACTCCTGGATCATGCTGCTGGGGCGCTCCGGCGTGATCACCAAGCTGCTGGAGAGCGTTGGCATCAAGATCGGCTCGATTTACGGCTTCGGCGGCATATTATTGGTACAATCGCTGAAGCTGTTCCCGCTGGTGGTCATCTACATGAACGGCGCGTTCCAGGATATCGACAACAGTCTGCTGGAGGCCAGCGCCAACCTGGGCTGCACGGGCCTGAAGCGCTTCTTCAAGGTCATCATGGGACTGACCATGCCCACGATTCTGGCGGCAGCGCTGATCGTGTTCATGCGCGCGTTCGCCGACTTCGGCACCCCGGCCCTGATCGGCGAGGGCTACAAGACCTTCCCGGTGCTGATCTACGACTCCTTCCTCAGCGAGGTCGGCGCGGATTACAACTTCGCGTCGGCGGTGAGCGTGCTGGCCATCATCCTGACGGCGGTGGTGTTCCTGGTGCAGAAGTTCGCCACGTCGCGCTTCAAGTTCACCATCAACTCGCTGCACCCCATCCAGAAGAAGGAAGCCAAGGGCGTGAAGGGCTTCTTCATGCACGCCTACTGCTATCTGCTGATCGCGGTGGCGCTGCTGCCCCAGTTCTACATCGTCTTTGACTCCTTCCGTGATTACAAGGGCCAGGTGGCCCAGGACACCTACTCGCTGTCCAACTACCAGAACGCCATCCGCAAGCTGCTGGGCAGGTCGATCAAGAACACGCTGGTGATCTCGATCTTCGCGCTGGTGGTCATCGTCATCATCGCGGTGATCATCGCCTATCTGGTGGTGCGCAGGCCCAGCGGCATGAGCCACACCGTGGACACCATCTCCATGCTACCCTACATCATGCCGGGCGCGGTCATCGGCATTGCGCTGATCATCGCCTTCAACACGAAGTACTTCTCGCTGACGGGCACCATGGCCATCATGGTCATCGCGCTGGCGATCCGGCGAATGCCGTACACAAGCCGATCGGCCACGGCCACGATGATGCAGATTCCCATCAGCACGGAGGAGGCCGCGATCAGCCTGGGCGCGTCGAAGATCAAGACCTTCATCAAGGTCACCGTGCCGCAGATGACCAGCGGCATCGTCTCCGGCGCGATTCTGAGCTTCGTGTCCATCATCACGGAGATGTCCAGCGGCATCTTCCTGTACAACAACTCCACAATCACGCTGACCCTGAGCACCTACAACGCCATCACCCTTGGCTCCTACGGCACGGCCTCGGCCTTTGCCACGGTCACGACGCTGTTGACCATCGTGTGCCTGGTGCTGTATCTGGTCTGTACGCGCGGGTCCGAGAAGATGAGCGTGTAGGAAAGCAAAACGACGTTGAGCCGCAAGGCTGACAATAAAAGAAAGAGAGGAAACCGAAATGAAGAAACTATTGAGCCTCGTACTGATCGCCCTGCTGGTGCTGAGCTGCTGCAGCGCATTCGCGGAGGAGAAGCCCTCCTGGGTGCGCGAGGATCCCAGCTCCATCGGCGACCGCGTAGTCGTCTACTCCACCCTGGACGACGCGCAGCAGCAGACCGTTGAAGCCATCTGGTACCAGTACTATCCGGACTGCACCATCGAGTGGATCTCGGACTCCGTGGGCAAGCTGATCGCCCGCGCCCGCGGCGAGGTCAACAACCCCCAGGCGGACGTCATCATGGGCGGCCTGTTCGAGTCGGACGGAACCGTGTACCATGACGTGCTGCAGCAGTACACGCCCACCATCGCCGACGAGCTGAGCAAGGTCGATCCCTACGGCTACTACACCCTGTTTGACATCCAGTACATGGCGCTGGTGGTCAACGAGGAGCTGGAGGCCGAGCTGGGCCTGACCATCGACAGCTACGAGTCCCTGCTGGATCCGGCCCTGAAGGGCAAGATCATCCAGGCCGACCCCGCCGCTTCCTCCTCTGCCTATCGCCAGTTCCACACCATCCTGGCGCTGATGGGCGACGAGTTCGGCGATGAGAAGGCCTGGGACTACATCGATGCGCTGATCCAGAACTGCGACGGCGTCATCACCACCTCCTCCTCCACCGTGTTCAAGAGCGTCATCAGCGGCGAGTACGTCGTCGGCCTGACCTATGAGAACATCGTCGAGATGCAGATCACCAAGAACGGCGCGGACAACATCCGCCTGGTCTATCCCAAGGAGGGCAACACCGCCTGCGCGTCCGGCGCCGGCATGGTCAAGGATTGCCCGCACTACGAGGCCGCCGCCGCCTTCATGGACTTCTGCGGCTCCGCGGACTATCAGCTGGCCCGCTCCGAGGAGAACTGCGCCCGCGGCACCAACACCACCATCAAGTACGGCAACTATCCGGACGATAGCGAGCTGGGCCTGGTCGAAATCGACTGGGAGTGGCTGGGCACCCAGAAGGAAGCCCTGCTGGAGACCTGGACCGAGCACTGGGCGGAGTATGCGGGCTGATCGCAGATAAGCATATTCTGACAGATTATCGGTAAAAACGCGCCCGGAAGCAATCCTGCTTCCGGGCGCTGCTGTGCGCGCATGACAAAGCAGACGGCTCATTGTACCGTCTGCTTCTGTCGCCCGGGGAGCGTGCTCAGGAGAGCAGCTCCGGTGCGAATTCGCTGAAGTCCAGCGTGGCGAAGTAGTCCCTCGGCTTCTCCGCACGGCGGATCATGGAGAAGCTGCCGTCGCTGTGGAGCAGGATCTCGGCGGACTTGAGCTTGCCGTTGTAGTTGTAGCCCATGGAGTAGCCGTGCGCGCCGGCGTCGTGAATCACCAGCACGTCGCCCATGTCGATCTTGGGCAAGGGCCGCTGCACGGCGAACTTGTCGTTGTTCTCGCACAGGGAGCCGACCACATCATAGATGTGATCCTTCGGTGCGTCCAGCTTGCCCATGACGCTGATGTGGTGATACGCGCCGTACATGGCCGGGCGCATCAGATCCACTGCGCATGCGTCCACGCCGATGTACTCCCGGTAGATGTGCTTTTCATGGATGGCGGTGGTCACCAGGCAGCCGTGGGGGCCGGTGACATACCTTCCCAGCTCGGAGGCCACGTGCACGTTGGGCAGTCCCGCCGCGACCAGGATGCGCTGGAACTCGGTTTGCACGTCCGCGCCCACCTGGGCGATGTCCGGGGTCTCCTCCTCGGGCAGGTAGGCGATGCCCACGCCGCCGGACAGGTTCACCATGAAGATGTCCACGCCCAGGGTTTGATGCATCTCCGCCGCCAGGGAGAACAGAATCGCCGCGTTTTCGGGGTAGTAGTGGCGCTCGGTGGCGTTGCTGGCCAGTAGCGCGTGCACGCCGAAGGACTTCACGCCCCGCTGGGACAGGATGCGCGCTGCCTCCAGAATCTGAGAACGGGTCATGCCGTACTTGGCCTCATCCGGATGTCCCATGCAGGTCTCGCCGATGTTCAGATCTCCGCCCGGATTGAAGCGCAGGCAGATCTTCTCCGGCAAGCCACCGTGGGCGGCAAGAAAGTCGATGTGGGTGATGTCGTCCAGATTGATGATGGCGTTCATCTTGCGGGCAAATTCATATTCCTCCGCCTTGGTCTCGTTGGAGGAGAACATGATCTCGTCGCCCTCGAAGCCCACTGCGTGCGCCAGCATCAGTTCCGGGATGGACGCGCAGTCCACGCCGCAACCCTCTTCTTTGAGCAGCTTGAGGATGTAGGGGTTGGGACAGGCCTTGACCGCAAAGTACTCGCGGAAGCCGGGATTCCAGGAGAAGGCGTTGTTCACAGCCTTCGCGGTTGCGCGGATGCCCGCCTCGTCGTAGAGGTGGAAGGGCGTGGGGTATTCCGAAATGATTTCGTTGAGCTTGTCCAGATTCACGAAGGGCTTCTTTTGCATATTTGTCACCAATTCTGTATTTTTATGCGAAGTTACTGAAATATTATAGTCCGATGCGGGCCATGCGTCAAGAGCGATTCAGAAGATTTTTCGGGAAACGGATTCTTTAACATTTGTACGTTGAAGAATTTGTGATTTCGTGATAAAGTTAATCGGATAGATATGAGCATGAGGAGGACGACCGTGAATCTTTCCGATCGCATTGAAGCGCTGATGCAGAAGGTGCAGAAGCCTGTACGATACATGGGCGGCGAATACGGCGCCGTGATGAAGGCCCCGGAGAAGGTGGACGTGCGCTACGCCTTTCTGTTCCCGGATACCTACGAAGTGGGCATGTCCCATCTGGGCATGCGCATCCTGTACCACATCATCAACCGCCGGGAGGATACCTGGTGCGAGCGCGTGTTTACGCCCTGGGTGGACATGTCCGCCGAGATGCGCGCGGCGGGCGTGCCGCTGTTCTCGCTGGAGAGCCGCACGCCGATCAAGGACTTCGATCTGCTGGGCGTGACCCTTCAGTACGAGATGAGCTTTACGAACGTGCTGGAGGCGCTGGATCTGGCGGGCATCCCGCTGCGCCGGGAGGATCGCACGGACGCGGACCCCTTCGTGATTTGCGGCGGCCCCTGCGCCTTCAACCCGGAGCCGCTTGCACCCTTTGTCGACCTGGTGGCCATCGGCGATGGCGAGGAGGAGACCCTCGCGACCATCGACGTGTACAAAAAGTGGAAGGAAAGCGGCCTGCCCCGGGAGGAATACCTGCGCATGGCGGCGCAGATTCCGGGGATCTATGTGCCTTCGCTCTACGACGTGGCGTACAACGACGACGGCACGGTCGCATCCATTGCGCCCAAGCCGGGCAGCGGTGCGCCGGAGGTGGTTCGCAAGGCGCTGGTATCCGACCTGAACGCCGCGGACTACCCGGACAAGCTGATCGTGCCCTACGGCGAGATTGTACACAACCGCATCATGCTGGAGATCTTCCGGGGCTGCACCCGGGGCTGTCGCTTCTGTCAGGCGGGCATGATCTATCGCCCGGTGCGCGAGCGCAAAATGGATCGGCTGATGGCCCTTGCGGAGAAGCTGGTGGCCAACACCGGCTACGACGAGATCTCCCTGATGAGCCTGTCCAGCGGAGACTACTCCTGCCTGCCGGAGCTGGCGCACCAGATGGTGGAGAAGTTCGCGAAGAAGCGGGTGAAGATTTCGCTGCCCTCCCAGCGCATCGACGCGATCCTCACCGACACATTAAAGGAGACCCAGAAGGTGCGCAAGACGGCGCTGACGCTGGCCCCCGAGGCGGGCACCCAGCGGCTGCGCGACGTGATCAACAAGGGCGTGACCGAGGACGACCTGATTCGCTCGGTCAGCGACGCCTTCGAGCAGGGCTGGTCGGCGGTGAAGCTCTACTTCATGATCGGCCTGCCCACCGAGACCGACGAGGACGTGCTGGGCATTGCGGATTTGGCCCGCAAGGTGCGCGCCTGCTACTTCGCCGTGCCCAAGGAGAAGCGCGCGCCGGGTCTGCGCATCACGGTCAGCGCGTCGGTGTTCGTGCCGAAGAACTTCACGCCCTTCCAGTGGTGCGGCCAGCTGGACAGCGAGACGGTGATCCGCCGCCAGCAGCTGCTCAAGGAGGCGCTGCGCACGATCAAGGGCGTGGACTTCAAGTACCACGCGCCGGATCTGAGCTACGTCGAGGCCGTGTTCGCCCGGGGCGACCGCCGCATGGCGGATGCGCTGGAGCGCGCCTGGAAGCTGGGTTGCCGCTTTGACGGCTGGTCGGATCAGTACCGCCACGACCTGTGGCTGCGCGCCTTCGAGGAGACGGGCATTGATCCCGACTTCTACGCCCTGCGAGAGCGGTCGCTGGACGAGCTGCTGCCCTGGGATCACCTGGATGCGGGCGTGACCAAGGCGTTTCTGCGCCGGGAGTGGGAGAAGGCGCAGCGCGCCGAGCGCACCCAGGACTGTCGCAAGGGCTGCGTGGGCTGCGGAATGAATCGCTATGAGGGGGCTTGCGACAAATGAGAATGCTGGTACGCTTCGGCAAGAATGCCCGACTGCGCTTCATCTCCCATCTGGACCTGCAGCGCTTTCTGCACATGGCCCTCAACCGCACGGGCCTGCCCATCCAGTACTCCCAGGGCTTCAACCCCCACCCGGTGATGGCCTTCGGCTCGGCGCTGGCGCTGGGCTGGACGAGCGAATATGAGCTTCTCGACGTGAAGCTCAGCGCGCCCATGGGCCGCCGCCGCTGCGAGGAGGCCATGCGCTTTGCGCTGCCGGATGACCTGCCCGTGCTGGAGGTCAAGCTGGTGGACGACCGCCGGCCCTCGATCATGTCCCAGGTGTACGCCTCGGACTACGTGGTTCGGATGGACGGCGAAGCTGCCGATGCGGTGCTGAATGCCATCGACGGCTTCCTCGCCGAAGAGCACGTGACGGCCATGAAGAAGAGCAAGTCCGGCGAGAAGGAGATCGACATCCGGCCGCTGGTGCTGTCGCTCACGCCCTGCGAGGGCGGCTTCCGTGCGCGGCTGATGCTCACCGAGAAGGACGCGCTGAAGCCCGACCTGCTGGTGCGGACGCTGGCGGCGCGCGCGGGCGTGGACGCGCCGGAGATGCGCATCCATCGCGTGCGGCTGCTGGGCAAGAGCGACGCGGACGGGCTGGTTCCGCTGATGGAGCTGTGACATGAATCCGCAGATCAATCGGGAGCTCCTGCTGGAGCGCGTGCAGAACCAGACCCGGCTGGCGGTGATCGAGGATCGCAGGCTCTGCGAGATCCATTACGAGCGCGGGAGTCAGGCAAAGCTTGCGGGCAACATCTACGCCGCGCGGGTGCAGAACGTGCTGCCGGGCATGAACGCCGCCTTCGTGGACATCGGCCTGCGCAAGAACGGCTTCCTCTACGCCGGGGACATCTGCTTCGACACCCGGGATCAGCAGGAATTGAAGGATCGCCTGGAGTCCGCGCGGATCGAGAAGATGCTGCGCCCGGGCCAGAGCATCGTGGTGCAGGTGGTGAAGGAGCCCGGCGGCAGCAAGGGCCCGCGGGTGTCCGGGAGCATCACGCTGCCGGGACGGCTGTCGGTGCTTCTGCCCACGATTCGCTACGCCGGGGTCTCCAAGAAGATCACCGATCCCGCCGAGCGCGACCGACTGTTCGACATCGCACAGCACCTGTCGGAAGCGCACGGCGCGGGGATTATCATCCGCACGGCGGGCGAGGGCGCGTCTCAGGAGCAGATCGAGGCCGATTACCAGCGCCTCTTGCGTATGTGGGCGGACGTGGAGAAGCGCGCGAAGCACAGCGCCCAGCCGCGGCTGATTCAGGCGGACGGCGACCTTGCGCTGCGTGCGGTGCGGGACATGCTGGACGACAGCGTCTCTGCCATCCGCACGGACGATGCGTCGCTCTTTGAATCCCTGCGCGCGTGGGCGCATGCGCTCACGCCGGAGTTTGAGGACAGGATTTCTCTCCACACGGGAGATGTGCCGCTGTTCGACCTGATGCGGGTGGATCACCAGCTGGAGCAGGCGTTTGCGCGGCAGGTGCACCTCAAGAGCGGCGGCAACCTCGTGATCGACGAGACCGAGGCCATGACGGTGATCGACGTCAACACCGCGAAGTTCACCGGGAAGAAGTCGCTCTCGGAGACGATCTTCCGCCTCAACTGCGAGGCGGCGGAGGAGATCGCGCGCCAACTGCGGCTGCGGGACGTCGGCGGCATTGTGCTCATCGACTTCATCGACATGGACGCGCCCCAGGAGCGCGAGGCGCTGCTGGAGCACCTGCGTGCGGCGCTGAAGGCCGACCGCAACCGCACCAACGTGCTGGGCATGACGGCGCTGGGCCTGGTGGAGATGACACGCAAGAAGACACGTCAGCCCTTGAACAGGCTGCTGATGCGGGATTGCAGCGCGTGCCTTGCCAGCGGCAGGGAGTGGACGCACGAGAGCGTGGCCTATCAGGCGGTGCGGGAAATCTGGCGCAGGCGGCGCATGGGCGATACCACGGCCTATGCCATCCGCACCGGCGAGAAGGTTGCCGGATGGATTGACACCATCGGCCTTCCCGAGGGCGGGCGCACGGTTCTGGATCCCTGCGGAAGCGATGCAAGCTACGAAATTTTGCCCTGCGACGGCGCAAGGACGGTCGCGGGAAGTGAGGAAGAAGTATGAAAGAACGTCCCCTCGTGAGTCAGGAGGAGATCCTGAAGCAGCGCGAATACATGCGCCTGGTGCGCGAGATTGAGCGCCGCCCCCGGAGCTACCACATTGTGTCCATGGGCTGCCAGATGAACGCCCGGGATTCAGAGACCATCGCCGGCATGCTGGAGGAGATGGGCATGGCGCGCCAGCCGGTGCGGGAGCAGGCCGACCTGATTCTGTACAACACCTGCTGCGTGCGCGAAAACGCGGAGAACAAGGCGCTGGGCAACGTGATCTGGCTGAAGGAATTGAAGCGCGACAAACCCGATCTGATGATCTGCGTGGGCGGCTGCATGACCCAGGAGAAGGGCATGGCGGCGACCATGAAGAAGCGCTACCCCTTCATCGATTTGATCTACGGCACCCACAACCTCTACCGCCTTCCGGAGTACATCTACCGCTGCCTGCAGGGCCGCGAGCCCGTGGTGGAGGTGCTGGACACCGACGGCGAGGTGGTGGAGGGCCTGCCGGAGAAGCGCGAGAGCGTGCACACGTCCTTCGTCAACATCATGTACGGCTGCAACAATTTCTGCTCCTACTGCATCGTGCCCTACGTGCGCGGACGGGAGCGCAGCCGCGACCCCGAGGACATCGAGCGCGAGGTTGCCCAATTGCTGGAAAAGGGCGCGCAGGAGATCGTGCTGCTGGGCCAGAACGTCAATTCCTATCGCGGCGGCGGCGCGGAGTTTGCAAATCTGCTGCGTCGGCTGGATCGACTGGGCGTGCCGCGCATCCGCTTCATGACCTCCCACCCGAAGGATCTTTCCGACGAGCTGATCGCGGCCTACGGCGATTTGGAACACCTGATGCCCAGCCTGCATCTGCCGGTTCAGGCAGGCAACGACGAGATTCTGGGTGCGGCGGCTGCGGGCGGTGAAACCTGAGATCGGCCTGACCAGCGACATCATCGTGGGCTTCCCGGGAGAGACCGAGGCGCAGTTTGAGGACACCATGTCGCTTGTGCGCGAGGTGCGCTTCGACGCGGCCTACACCTTCATCTATTCCCCCCGCAAGGGCACGAAGGCGGCGGAGATGCCTGACCCCGTGACGGCGGAGGAGAAGAGCGCGCGCATTCAGCGGCTGATCGATCTTCAGCAGGCCATCGCCTACGAGGCGCTGTGCGCGCAGGTGGGCAAGAGGGAGATCGTGCTGGTGGACAGCGTGTCCACGCGCGACGCAGGCTCGGTGGGCGGCAAGACGCCCCGGGGACACATGGTCAACTTCCCCGGAAGTGCGGAGCAGATCGGCAAATTTGTGGAAGTGGAAATCACGTCGGCGGGGAAGAATACCCTGCGCGGCAAGCTTGTTTAAGGAGGAGACATTATCATGGATCAGATTTTTGCAAAGACCCGCGAGCTGGGCGAGGCCCTGCTGAACAGCGAAGCCTATCAGAAGATGAAGGACGCCGAGGAAAAGGCCATGCAGAACGTGGAGGCCGCCGAGATGATGGCCAAGTATCTGGAGAAGCGCGGCCACATCCAGGACATGATGGAGCAGGAGAATCCCGATCCCGCGGCCATGCAGCGCCTGTCCAACGAGATGGACGAGATTCAGGAGCGGCTGCAGATGATCGACGATATCGCCGCGCTGACCGAGGCCCGTTCGGAATTCAACTCCCTGATCGGCCAGATCAACCAGGTGCTCCAGTTCATCGTCACCGGCCGCATGGACGAGGGCGGCTGCTCCGGCAGCTGCGACAGCTGCAAGGGCTGCCACTGATCGCACCAAAATCAGGATTTGGACGCGCGCAGGGGCTGCATGACGCTCCTGCGTGCAGCGGAAAGCACAATCGACAGAAGATGAGTTTGAGGTGAAACCAATGCCCGTGACGCCAATGATGCAGCAGTATCTCGATGTGAAGGAGCAGAATCCGGACGCCATCCTGTTCTTCCGCCTGGGCGACTTCTACGAGATGTTCTTCGACGACGCAAAGCTGGCGTCCCGGGAGCTGGAGCTGACCCTCACGGGCAAGGACTGCGGCCTGTCCGAGCGCGCACCCATGTGCGGCGTGCCCTACCACGCGGTGGACGTGTACGTGCAGAAGCTGATTGAGAAGGGCTACAAGGTGGCCATCTGCGAGCAGATGACCGACCCGGCGCTGTCCAAGGGACTGGTGGAGCGGGCCGTCACCCGCATCATCACGCCGGGCACGGTGTTCGAGAGCAACATGCTCGAAGAGAAGAAGCAGAATTACATCGCCTCGGTCTGCCTGCGCAGGAACCAGGCAGGCGTGGCCTTCTGCGACATCTCCACCGGCGAATTCAACCTCTTTCAGATCGCCGACGCGCGGGTGAGCCTTGCGGACGAGCTGGCGCGCATATCCCCCAGCGAGCTGATCGTCAGCAGCCGCGAGGACTTTGCCCAGCTCGATCCCGAGCGCGCGCAGTCGGCCTCCACGCCCGATCCCGAGGCCTTCGCCTACGCCATCGCGGCCAAGTGCATGACGGCCCACTTCGGCGGCAGCATCAAGGATCTGGGCTTTGACGACCAGCGCCTCGCGGTGTGCGCAGGCGGCGCGCTGATCCGCTACCTTACCGACACCCAGAAGAACGCCCTCTCCCACATCCTGAAGGCCACAAGATACGAAAGCTCCCGCTACATGGCGCTGGACAAGGTGGCGCTGCGCAATCTGGAGCTTACCGAAACCAGCCGCACCAAGAGCCGCAGGGGATCGCTATTGTGGATTTTGGACGAGACGCAGACCTCCATGGGCAGCCGCCTGCTGCGCAGCTGGATCGAGCGCCCGCTGTACGACAAGTGCGAGATTGAACGCCGCCTGGACGCGGTGCAGGAATTGATGGCCGATCCCATGACCTCCGCGCAGCTGCGGGAGATTCTCAGCGGCGTCTACGACGTGGAGCGCCTGCTCAGCCGCATCGCCTACGACGCGATCAACGCCCGGGACTGCCTTGCGCTGAAGAACTCTCTGGACGCGGTGCCCCAGCTCAGGAAGTGTGGCGCAGACTTCAGCGCGCCGCTGATCCGGGAGACGCTGGACGCGCTGGATCCCATGGAAGAGCTCGTGGACGTGCTGCGCAGGGCCATCGATCCCAACGCGCCCATCTCCGTCAAGGACGGCGGCATGATTCAGAAGGGGTACAGCGCCGAGCTGGACGAGCTGCGGGACGTGTCCGAGAACGGCAGGGAGTACCTTGCGCAGATGGAGCAGAAGGAGCGCGAGGAGACTGGCATCAAGAACCTGAAGATCGGCTACAACCGGGTCTTCGGCTATTACATCGAGGTCACCAAGTCCTTCTACGATCAGGTGCCCTACCGCTACACCCGCAAGCAGACCCTTGCCAACGCCGAGCGCTTCATCACCGAGGAGCTCAAGGAGCTGGAAAACAAGATTCTGGGTGCGCAGGAGAGCGCTACCCGCCTGGAGTACGAGCTATTTTGCGAGATTCGCGGAACGCTGAAGGAGCTGCTGCCACGCTTGCAGCAGACCGCCCAGGCCATGAAGACGCTGGATGCGCTTTTGTCCCTTGCGAAGGTCGCATCGGACTACAACTACGTCCGCCCCGCGATCAACGACGAGGGCCGCTACGAGATCAACGGCGGCCGGCATCCGGTGGTGGAGGACTCCATCGGCCGGGAGAAGTTCGTGCCCAACGACACCAGCCTCGACGCGGAGCACCGGGTCATGATCATCACCGGCCCGAACATGGCGGGCAAGTCCACCTACATGCGTCAGGTGGCGCTGATCGTGCTGATGGCCCACATCGGTTCCTTCGTGCCCGCTGAAAGCGCGGACGTGGCCCTGACCGACCGCATCTTCACCCGCATCGGCGCGTCGGACGACCTCTACGGCGGACAGTCCACCTTCATGGTGGAGATGAGCGAGATGGCGACCATCCTGAAGTTCGCCACCCCCAGGAGCCTGTTGATCCTGGACGAGGTGGGCCGCGGAACCTCCACCTTCGACGGCCTGTCCATCGCCTGGGCGGCGGTGGAGTACATCGCCGGGGAGAAGTGCGGCGCGCGCACGCTGTTCGCCACCCACTACCACGAGCTCTCTGAGCTGGAGGGCCAGCTTGGCGGCGTGGTGAACTACCGCATCACCGCCAAGGAGATGGGCGAGGACGTGATCTTCCTGCGCAAGATCGTGCCCGGCGGCGCGGACCGCAGCTACGGCGTGGCGGTGGCGAAGCTGGCGGGCCTGCCCAAGTCGCTGATCGCTCGCGCGCGGCAGATCATGGCGCGGCTGGAGGTGGACGATCAGCTCAACGGCTCCATCGGCCAGAGCATCCTCGAAAAGAAGAAGGCCCCCGACCGCCAGCTGGGCATCCTGGACTTCAAGCCCATGGAGCTTGTGCAGGAGATCGCGGAGCTGGACGTGGTGAGCATGACGCCCATCGAGGCGCTGAACAAGCTGTTCGAGATCAACGAGAAGGCAAAGAGGATATAGGCCATGTGGGACACGTCCGTTGAGAAGGTTCACCTCAAAATGGAGCTGGACAGCCTGGAGAATCTTCCGCAGCATCCGCTGCCGGAGAGGTACGGCTGGCGCTTCTATCAACCCGGCGACGAGCTTCACTGGGCGCGCATCGAGACCTCCGCGGGGGAGTTTTCGCAGATCGAGGGCGGACTGCGCCGCTTCGAGCGCGACTTTCCCGACCGGGAACCGCTGCCGGAGCGCATGCTGTTCCTCACGGATGGCGGCGTGCCCTTTGCCACGGTCACGGCCTGGTTCGAGCCGGACGGTGCGGGGCTTCTGCACTACGTGGCCATCGCCGCAGCCCATCAGGGTCAGGGCCTGAGCCGTGCGCTGACGGGGCTCGGCATGAACCGCCTGCGTGCGCTGGGCCACAGGAGCGCCCGCCTGGACACCCAGACGTACAGCTGGGTGGCGATCCGGGTGTACCGTGAATTCGGCTTCCGGCCCGTGATTCATGGGGAGGACGATAAGCGCGGCTGGCGCATCGTTTCGGAAAAGACGGGAATTGACTTTTTGAAGAAGGACTGACGGGAGGACAACATGCCGATTCGCATACTGGACGCGGCCACGGTGGGCCGGATTGCCGCCGGCGAGGTGGTGGAGCGCCCCAGCTCGGTGGTCAAGGAGCTGATCGAGAACGCGCTGGACGCGGGCGCGACCTCCATCACGGTGGAGGTGAAGGGCGGCGGCATCGACTACCTGCGCGTCACGGATAACGGCTGCGGCATCGAGCCGGGTCAGGTGCGCCTGGCCTTTGAAAACCACGCAACCTCGAAGCTCCAGCGCGCGGAGCAGCTGGACGACATTCGCACACTGGGTTTTCGCGGCGAGGCGCTGCCGTCTATCGCGGCGGTCTCCAAGATCGAGATGACCACCCGCGCTAAGGGTCAGGAGAGCGGCGTACGCCTGCGCATGGAGGGCGGCAAGAACCCGCAGGTGCAGGAGACGGGCTGTCCCCAGGGTACCACGCTGGTGATGCGGGAGCTCTTCTTCAACGTTCCGGTGAGGAGGGCGTTTCTGAAGAAGCCCTCCTATGAAGGCGGACTGGTCAGCGACGCGGTTTCGCGCATGCTGCTGGGCAATCCGGGGGTCTCCATGCGCTTCATCAGCGGTGGAAACACGCTCTACCACAGCTTCGGCGACGGCAAGCTGCGCCACGCGGTGTTCGCAGCATACGGACGCGAGGCGGCGGAGAAGATGGTGGAGGTGGACGCAAGCGAGGGCGGCGCGCGCATCTACGGCCTGATCGGCGTGGGTGAGCTTGCCAAGGCCACGCGCTCCCACCAGCTCTTCTTCATCAACGGGCGCTCGGTGCGCTGTCCCATGCTGACGAGGGTGCTGGAGCAGGTCTGCCGCAGCCGCGTGACCATCGGCATGTACCCCATGTGCGTGCTGAATCTGGTGATTCCGGCGGGATCGGTGGATGTGAACGTGCACCCCAACAAGCTGGAGGTGCGCTTCCGGGACGAGGAAATGATGCGCGGAGCCTGCGAACGGCTGCTGAGCACCGCCTTCGCCGGGGAGCGCGTGCTTCAGATGGAGCGCGAAACGGCGCCTGCACAGCGCGTGGAGCGACGCGCAGAGATGCGGGAGCTTCCGCTGGCGGTGGCAACGAAGGCCGCGCCCGAAGCGGCAAAGCCTGCACCTGAAGCGGGCGCGCAGCCGTCTGCATCAAACGCGATCTCCGAACCTGCGAAGCCCGCAGCAGTAACGCAGCCACAGGAGCCTGCAAAAGCCGCCATCCCGAAGCCCCCCAAGCCCGAGCAGACCCGCATGGAGCTGCGCACGGGCGCGCGTCCCGGCGTGCTCCGGGAGCAGCCGAACGTGCTGGACAAGCGGGAGATCAGGACGGTGACGCTGCCGCAGCGTCCGCTGTCCATGGAGCCAGCTCCCGTAAAGCGCGAACAGGCACCGCAGCCCGCATCTCCAAAACTGTCCGTCAGTGACGCACAAGCTCCCGCGCCGCGGATCGAGCCTGCAAGGCCTGCGGAGGCCCCCGCATCCGCGCCGGAGGAGACGCCCTTCCGGATCATCGGCGTTGCGTTCAGAACCTACATCCTGGTGGAGTGCGGGGATACGCTCTTGCTGATCGACCAGCACGCGGCCCACGAGCGCCTGCAATACGAGAAGCTGATGGCGCGGGCCAGCGAAGGAACCGCGTCCCAGCAGCTGCTCGCTCCCATCGTGATCCACCTGTCGGCCCGGGAGATGGCGGTGATCAGCGACAACCTTGCGCTGCTTGCGGAGGCGGGCTACGAGGTGGAGCCCTTCGGCGAGATGGACATCCGCGTGCGCGCGGTGCCCTTTGTGATGGGCAAGGCGGAGGTTCGACCGCTGTTCCTGGAGATGATTCAGTCGCTGAACCAGCTCAAGGCCGCCACGGTTGACGCGCGCCGCAGCGAAATCATGCAGATGGCCTGCAAGAGCGCCGTGAAGGCGGGAGACAGCCTCTCCGACTCGGAGATCTCCGCGCTGATTGCGGACATGCAGAAGACCGGCGCGCCGCCCACCTGTCCCCACGGACGGCCCGTGGTCAAGACGCTCACGAAGCGGGACCTGGAAAAGATGTTCAAGCGCATCCAGTAGGAGCAGTATGAAGCCTGAATTGATTGTGATCGCCGGGCCCACCGCGTCCGGCAAGACGGCCTGCGCGGTGGAGCTGTGCGGGCGCATCGGCGGGGAGGTCATCTCCGCCGATTCCATGCAGATCTACCGCGGTATGGACGTGCTCAGCGCCAAGCCCACGGAAGCGGAGATGCGGGGAATTCCCCACCACATGATCGGAATTGCCGACCCTGCGGAAAAGTTCTCCGCATCGCGCTACCGGGACATGGCGAAGCGCGCCATCGCGGACGTGCACGCGCGGGGCAGGCGCGCGGTGCTCTGCGGGGGTACGGGACTGTACATCAACGCCGTGACCCGGCCCATGGAATTCTCCGAGAAGTGCGACGAGGCGCTGCGAAAGGAGCTGTTAACCATCGTGGACGCACCCGGCGGGCGACGCAAGCTGCACGACATGCTGCGCGAAATTGATCCCGAGGCGGCGGAGAAGCTGCACGAGAACGACGTGCGGCGCGTGAGTCGGGCCATCGAGGTCTACCGTCTGACCGGGCGCACCCAGAGTGCGCAGGCCCGACTGGATGCGCAGCGGGAGGGCGAGTACGACGAGACGCTGTTCGTGCTGCGCTGGCCCCGGGAGGAACTGTACCGGCGCATCGACGCGCGGGTGGACGAAATGCTGCAAAACGGGCTGGTGGAGGAGGTGCGCACGCTGCGCGCGGACGAGCGCAGCCATCCCACGGCGCTGCAGGCCATCGGCTACAAGGAGATCGCGGCGGCGCTGGACGGGAAACTCAGCATGGACGAGGCGGTGGCGCTGGTGAAGCAGCTCTCCCGCAACTACGCAAAGAAGCAGATGACCTGGTTCCAGCGGGATCCCCGCGCGGTGTGGATCGACGCGCAGGGCAGGACGGCGGCGCAGCTCGCGGACGAGATCTGCGCACATCTGGAATCGAAGAATGTATAAATCCGGAGGATAAGACAATGTACAATGCACAGATGCCGGAGGTTACCCCGGCGGTGGAGGCGCTGATTGCGCGCGCGGAGGCGGACTGCGCCGCGGCGTTTCACAGGATGGACGAAATCGAGGTGGCCAACACCCGCAAGGTGATCGCCGCGATGCAGAAGCACCGGGTCTCGGCGCGCCACTTCGCGCCCACCACGGGCTACGGCTACGATGACATCGGCCGCGACACCCTGGGCGAGCTGATCGCCGATGCGCTGGGCACGGAGTGCGCGCTGGTGCGCCCGCAGATCGCCTCGGGCACCCATGCGCTGGCGCTGTGCCTCTACGGCATCCTGCGCCCCGGCGACGTGATGCTCTCCGGTGCGGGCAAGCCCTACGACACCATGGAGGAGGTCATCGGCATCGCGGGCGAGCCCGGCTGCGGCAGCCTGAAGGACTTCGGCGTGGCCTATAAGCAGGTGGAACTGAAGGATGGACGGGAGATCGACATTGAGGGCATCGTCAAGGCGCTGGCCCCCGAGGTGAAGCTGGTGCTCTTACAGCGCAGCCGCGGCTACGACTGGCGGCCCTCGCTGTCCGTCGCGGAGCTGAACGCCGCCATCGATGCGATTCACGCCGCCAAGCCGGACGTGTGCGTGATGGTGGACAACTGCTACGGCGAGTTCACCAACCCCGAGGAGCCTCGCGCCGACCTGATGGCGGGTTCGCTGATCAAGAACCCCGGCGGCGGCATCGCGCCCACCGGCGGCTACATCGCGGGCAGGAAGCGCTTCGTGGAGCTGGTGTCCTACCGCCTGACTTCGCCGGGCATCGGCGCGGAGGTCGGCTCCTATGCGGGCAGCTATCAGCCCTTCTATCAGGGACTGTTCCAGGCGCCCCACACCGTGGCGCAGGCGGTCAAGAGCGCAATCCTGGCCTCCCGCGTGTTCGAGCTGCTGGGCTTTGAGGTCAATCCCCGCTTCGACGATCCCCGCAACGACATCATCGAGGCCATTCGCTTCGGCGCGCCGGAGAAGCTGATTCGCTTCATTCAGTCGATTCAGTTCTGCTCCCCGGTGGATGCGGAGGCCGTGCCGGAGCCCTGGGCCATGCCGGGCTATCAGGACCCGGTGATCATGGCGGCGGGCACCTTCGTCTCGGGCGCATCCGTGGAGCTGAGCGCCGACGCGCCGGTGCGCGAACCCTACATCGCCTACCTTCAGGGCGCGCTGACCTACGCCCACGGTCGCATTGCCATCGCAGGCGCGGTGCAGCTGCTGGTCAACGAGGGATTGATCGAAATCAAATAGAATTGAACGGACTGTCTCAAAACGAAAATGTAGGGTGGGATGCCTTCATCCCGCCGCATACAATTGTAAGACCGTCCCAAAACGATTGTGTCGTTTTGGGACGGTCTCGTTTGATTTCAGGGCTTGACCGCACGTGTGGCGACGTAGGTCGGCACGTGGAACTCGTGCAGCCGGCCTTCGCCGTTGGTGTCCTCGTAGAGTCCGGTCAATAGGAAGCCCGCCTCCAGCTGGCCGCCGATCTGTTCCTCCAGCGTGTGGGAGAACTGCACGCCGCTGTCCGTGGCCTCCAGCTGGGCCATCTGCTCCGGGTTCGCCAGCGGATCAAAGGGCAGGGGATTGTTGAGCATGCGCTCGTCGTCGTCAAAGATGTAGTTCATGCCGTTGTCCAGCCCCGCCAGCAGCGCGCCGCCGGAGCGCAGCAGGCGGAAGCACTCCCGCCAGATGGGCCGAACCTCGCGCACGTAGCAGCTGGACACCGGATGGAAAATCAGGTCAAACTCACCGTCCTCAAAGGGCAGGGGCTTGCTCATGTCCGCGCGCACGATGCGGATGTCATAGCCCTCGCGCTGCGATACCATGCGCTCGCTCTCCAGCTGCTTTTCGGAGTAGTCCAGCACCGTGCAATCCGCGCCCAGAGCCGCAAAGATGGGCATTTGCTGTCCGCCGCCGCTGGCAAGTCCCAGCACGCGCTTGCCTCTGAGCTCGCCGAACCAGGCGTGGGGAACGGTTTTCGTGGGGGTCAGCAGCACGTCCCACTGACCGCGCTGCGCCGCCTGATAGATTTCGTGGGAGATGGGCGTGCCCCACTCCCAGCCCGCCTCGATCCAGCGATCGATGGTGCGGGCGTTGATGTCCTGATAGTTCATATGTATCCTCCTCAGAATTGCCGGAACAGCGCAACGACCTTGCCCAGAACCTGGGCGCTGTCGGCGTAGATCGGCTCCATGTAGCGGTTTTCCGGCTGCAAACGCACCCGGTTTTCCTCGAAGAAGATGCGCTTGACGGTGGCCTCGTCCTCGATCATGGCCACCACCACCTCACCGTTTTCGGCATTGTCCTGCTGGCGCACCACGATGATGTCGCCGTCCAGGATGCCGATCTCGATCATGCTCTCGCCCTGCACCCGCAGGCAGAACAGCTCGTCATGCCCGACCATGTTCTGGGGCAGGGTGAGGTAGTCCTCGATGTTCTCGATGGCCAGAATCGGCAGGCCCGCCGTGACCTTGCCCACCAGCGGCACGCTGCGGCCCCGGGACACGCTGTTGTCCAGCACCTCCAGCGCGCGGGGCTTGGTGGAATCCCGGCGGATCAGGCCGCGCTTCTCCAGATTGTTCAGGTGGGCGTGCACCGTGGAGGTGGATTTCAGCCCCACCGCCGCGCAGATCTCCCGCACCGACGGGGGATAGCCCTTCTCCTCGATCTCCCTGCGTATGAAGTCCAGTATCTTCTGTTGGTTTTCCTCCGATGCGCGCATGCGCCTCACCTCCATCCTGTAATGAATCCAGTATACCATAATTCTTCCACAAATGCAAACGTTTGTTCGGTATTTGTCCAGGAATCTGAGCTTTTTTAACAACAAACTGTGACAGAGTTCTTAATTCGTATGAAAAGAGTGTCAAATATCGATTCAGAAACGGGAGCTTATGCTATACTGTTTTTGAAGCGCGCATTGCAAATGTTTCAGAATGAAGCGGAAATTCGCCGCATAGATAGTCTGCGGAACCTGCGCCGCCGCTGAGCGCGGCAGTCTGACATGACGGAGGCGAGTGAAGATGCATGTGCGCGATGCAGCCGCGCGGCGGCGCTATGGAAACCGGCCATGGATCGCATTGACGGCAGCCGTGCTGTTTGCGGGGCTGTTTTTGCAGATCACGATGCTCTCGCGGGTATCCTCGGTCAGCAAGCGCGCATCGGCGCTGGAGCGTGAGACCGCCCGCCTGAACCGCGAGGCTGTCAATCTGGAATTGCGGATCAACGAGTTTCACAATCTGGACAGGATCGCAGTGCGTGCGCAGGAAATGGGCATGGTGCAGCCCGACGAGAGCCAGATTCGCGCGGTGCGCGTGGAAGTGACAGATGCAGATACGTCCACCCAGGCTGCCGGAGCTTCCGGTGAAGAGAAGCTTCCGAACGAAGATTTTCCGGGCGGGGAGGGATGAGTATGGTTCTCACCGGGCCGGTCATCCGTCGCCGCCTTGCCCTGCTGATGGCGATCTTCCTTGTATTGTTTCTGCTGCTGGGCGGACGGCTGTTCCAGTTGCAGATATTGAAAGCGGAGGAATTGCAGCTGCGCGCCCAGTCCCAGTGGACCAGCGAGAGCACGATTCAGCCCACCCGGGGCCGGATCCTTGACCGCAACGGCGCGGTGCTGGCCCAGAGTGCCACGGCCTACACGCTCTCGGTCAGCCCCCGGCAGGTGCGGGACGCATCGGCGCTTGCTCAGGTATTATCGCCGATCCTGGAAATGGACGCTGCGGTCATCGAGAAAAAGGCCTCGGACACCAGCAAGGGTGGCGTGACGCTCAAGCGACAACTGGCAAGGGACGTGGCGCAGGAGATCAAGTCGCTGATGGCGCAGGACGCGCAGGCGGAACATCCGTTGCTGACAGGCCTGTATCTGGAGGAGGAGAGCAAGAGATACTATCCCATGGGAGAGCTAGCCTGCCAGGTGCTGGGTCTGACCACCATCGACGGCGTGGGTCAGGCGGGATTGGAGCAGTCGCTGGACAGCTATCTGTCCGGCAAGGCCGGGCGCGTGCTGGAGGAGATCGACGGCAAGGGCCGGGAGCTGGACTACTCCGCCAGCGAGTACATCGCGGCGGTGGAGGGCGGCAGCGTCACGCTGACCCTCGACGCGTCCATCCAGAGCTTCGCTGAGAAGGCGGCGCGCGAGGCGCTGTCGGTCAACAGCGCAAAGGCCGTGCGCGTGCTGGTGATGGATCCACAGACCGGCGAGATTCTGGCCATGGTCAACAAGCCGGACTACGACCTGAACGAGCCGCCGCGGAATGATGTGGAGATGCTGACGGAGCTGATGCGCAACCGCTGCATCACCGACGCCTACGAGCCGGGCTCCACCTTCAAGATACTCACCGCTGCCTCGGCGCTGGACAGCGGCCTGGTCACGCCAAATGAGGGCTTCTACTGCTCCGGCTCGATCTACGTGGACGGCGGGCGCATCAAGTGCTGGGGCAGGCCCCACGAGGGCGAGACCTTTGCCCAGGCGCTGCAAAACTCCTGCAACCCGGTATTTGTGGAGATGGGTCTGCGGCTGGGCGTGGAGCGCTTCTACGACTACATTGAGGCCTTCGGCCTGGGAAGTCCCACGGGCGTGGATCTGCGGGGCGAGGCCGGCGGCATCGTGATTCCGGAGAGCGCGTGCAAGCGCGTGGACATCGCCCGCATCGGCTTCGGTCAGTCCATCGCCGTCACGCCGTTGCAGCTGCTGACGGCGGCCTGCGCGGCGGTCAACGGCGGAAAGCTGCTTACGCCCTACATCGTCCGTGAGATCAGCGATGGCAGCGGCGAGGTGATCCAGCAGGGCCAGACCGTCGTCCGGGGGAATCCCATCTCCGAAGCGACCTCCGCAACCATGCGGGAGCTGTTGGAGAGCGTGGTGGCCGTGGGCGGCGGAAAAAACGCCGCGATTCCCGGCTACCGCATCGGCGGCAAGACGGGTACGGCCCAGGTTTACGTGGACGGCGTGGTCTCCAGCGACAAACACATCGGCTCGTTTCTGGGCTTCGCGCCCATCGACGATCCGCAGATCGCCGTGCTGGTGATCGTGGAGGAGGCGGACGTGGCCATCGACTTCGGCAGCGTCACCGCCGCGCCCTACGCAAGGGACATTCTGGAGCAGACGCTTCTGTATCTGGGAATTGCGCCCAGCACAAACGAGCCGGAGCCGGAGCAGGTGTCCGTGCCGGACGTGACCGGCATGAACCTGACGGACGCTTCTGCGGCGGTGAAGGCCGCCGGACTGGACTGCGTGTTCGACGGAGAGGGCGGAACTGTGACAAATCAGCTGCCTGCGGCGGGCGCAAGCATGACAAAAGGCGCGCTGATGATGCTGTATGTTGACAACTTAACAGATTTGCGCAATAATAGTAGGGTTCAGGTGCCGGATGTCACGGGCCTGTCCGTGCTGGAGGCCAACCGGATCCTGCGATCCTATGGGCTCAGAATGCAAATCGAGGGCAGCGGGCTTGCGGTTTCGCAGCAGCCTGCCGCCGGGGACGAGGTCTTTCCGACCGCGTCGGTGACGGTCACATTTGAACCGCCGTGACGCGCCGGAACGCCTGAAACTGATTACAGGGGGATGCCGAATGAAGCTGAATGAATTGACCGGGAGCTTTCCCGGCAAGGTTCGGATAATCGGAGATCAAGATATAGAGATACGCAACATCTGCGGGGATTCCCGCAAGGTGCAGCCGGGCGACCTGTTCATCTGCACGCCGGGCCTGACCATGGACGCGCACAAGTTTGCGCCGCAGGCCGTGGAGCGCGGCGCGGTGGCGCTGCTGGTGGATCATCCGCTGGACATCGATGTGCCCCAGGCCGTGGTGGAGAACGTGCGGCTGGCCCAGTCCTACGTGGCGGCGCAGTTCCACGGAAATCCCGCCCAAAGGATGCACATGATCGGCATCACGGGCACCAAGGGCAAGACCACCACCAGCTTCCTGCTCAAATCCATCCTGGAGGAGGCGGGGAAGAAGGTGGGTCTGATCGGCACGGTGTGCTCGATGATCGGCGACGAGGTGCTGCCCGCCAAGCTCACCACGCCGGATCCGCTGGACACCCAGAAGCTGCTTGCGGAGATGGCGACGGCGGGCGTGGAGTACGTCATCATGGAGGTCTCCGCCCACGCGCTGGCGCTGGATCGTCTGGCGGGCATCCGCTTCGACGTGGGCGCGTTCTCGAACTTCTCCCAGGACCACCTGGACTTCTTCGAGGATATGGACGCATACTTCGCCTGCAAGATGCGCTTCTTCGACCCTGCCATGACGGACAGGATTGTCTACAACGTGGACGACGACCACATCGCCCGTGGCATCGCGGAGCTTGGAAGGCCTGCGCTGCGGGTGGGCATCCGCGAGGGCAGCGACGTCTACGCCAACGACATTGAGATCAGCGAGCGCGGCTCCAACTTCCTGATGACCTGGCACAAGCACTTCCGCGTGTCCATCGCGCTGAAGCTGGCCGGCATCTTCAACGTCTACAACGCGCTGCTGGCGGCGGGCATCTGCATCAGCCTGGGGATCGACCCGGAGGCCATCCGCCGGGGTCTGGAGGACGTGCGCGCGGTGCCCGGCAGAATCGAACTGTTGGAGACGGGAACGCCCTACCGGGTGATTTTGGACTACGCCCACTCTCCGGACAGCCTGGAGAACATCCTCAAGGCCGTGCGCGAGACCACCAAGGGCCGCATGATCGCGCTGTTCGGCTGCGGCGGCAACCGCGACCGGGCCAAGCGGCCGCTGATGGGCGAGATCGCCGGGGAGCTTGCGGACTACTGCATCCTCACCAGCGACAATCCCCGCAACGAGGACCCCATGGAGATCCTCTCCGCCATCGAGGAGGGCATTCGCGGCACGGGCTGCGAGTACGTGGTGATCGAGAACCGCCGCGAGGCCATCCGCTATGCGCTCGCGCATGCGCAGCCCTCGGACGTGGTGGTGCTGGCCGGCAAGGGTCACGAGACCTATCAGGAGATCAAGGGT
Source organism: Clostridiales bacterium (assembly GCA_004554085.1). Taxonomy (GTDB): domain Bacteria; phylum Bacillota; class Clostridia; order Christensenellales; family Aristaeellaceae; genus SFTH01. Next base: position 27,778 of record SFNY01000002.1, read on the forward strand.
GTGCGCCACCCGTTCAACGAGAAGATCGTGGTGGCGGAGCTGCTCAGGGAGCTTGCCCAGGGCAACGCGGGCGATCACAAATAATCGAAGACCATTTGGAGGGAACAGAAGATGCAGAGACTGATCTGGACGATCATCGCCGCCTTTGCGATGACGGTCGTACTCGGTCCGATTATGATTCCGTGGCTCAAGAAGCTGAAATTCGGTCAGACGATCTACGACCTCGGCCCGGAGTCCCACAAGAAGAAGCAGGGCACGCCCACCATGGGCGGCGTCATCTTTGCGATTCCTGCGCTGATCGCCGCCGTGGCCTTCGGCTATGGCGACACCCGCTTCGACTACCTGCTGATGATCGTCGTATCGGCGCTGGGCTTCGGCTTGGTGGGCTTCGTGGACGACTTCATCAAGGTCAAGCTCAAGCGCAGCCTGGGCCTTACGCCCATGCAGAAGATCGTGCCGCAGGTGGCGCTGGCGGCGGTGCTGTCCGTCTGGGCGTACAGGCATCCCACCATCGGCTCCACGCTGACGGTGCCCTTCTTCAACGTGGAGTGGAACCTGGGCTGGCTGTACATCCCCGTGATGATGTTCATCATGGTGGGCACGGTCAACTCCTCGAACCTGCTGGACGGCCTGGACGGCCTGCTCTCCGGCTGCTCGATGATCGATTTCATCACCATGATGCTGATCTGCCTGACCATGGCGGAGGCGGACCCGGCGAACCGCTCGAACCTGCTGAACGTGGCCATCTTTGCGGGAGCCATGGTCGGTGCGCTGATGAGCTTTCTGCGCTTCAACGGCTATCCGGCCCGCGTGTTCATGGGCGACGTCGGTTCCTTCTTCATCGGCGGCGCGCTGATGGGCATGGCGCTGGTCACGCGGCTGTCGCTGCTGCTGCCCGTGATTGCGCTGGCGATGTTCCTCTCCAGCCTGTCGGACATCATCCAGGTGGGCTACTTCAAATACACCAAGCGCAAGACCGGTACCGGCAAGCGCGTGTTCAAGATGGCGCCGCTGCACCACCACTTCGAGCTCTCCGGCATGCCGGAGACCCGCGTGGTGACGATGTACTACGTGGTCACCGCCGCGCTGTGCCTGCTGGCGCTGCTCGGCTTCGTGGCGTAATCAGGATTCACACAAGGGCGGTCGGCGCGGCGTTTTCGCGGCCGGAACCGCCCTTTCCGGGATATGGAGGTAGACTGCATATGGCAAAGAGAGCGATGGTATTGGGTCTGGCCCGCAGCGGCATCGCCGTGACGAAGCTGCTGCTTCTGCGGGGCTGGGAGGTTCTGGCCTGTGACAGCAAGGCGCGCGAGGCCTTTAACGGCGCGCTGGACGAGGTCGAGCAGCAGGGCGCGAAGCTGTGTCTCAATGAAAAGGAGCCGGAGAAGCTTATCGAGGGCCTGGACGCGCTGATCGTCAGCCCCGGCATCCCGCCGGAGCACCCCGCGGTGCTGAAAGCGCGGGAGCTGGGCGTGGAGGTCATGGGCGAAATCGAGTACGCCTATCGCGAATCTACCGGCATGCTGCTGGCGGTCACCGGCACCAACGGCAAGACCACCACGGTGACGCTCCTCGGTGAGATCTTCAAGAACGCGGGCAAGCGCACCCACGTGGTGGGCAACATCGGCACGCCCTACTCCGGCGCGGTGCCGGGAATGAAGCCCGGCGACGTGACGGTGTGCGAGATCTCCTCCTTCATGATGGAGACCTCCTCGCTCTTCCATCCCCACGTCAGCGCGGTGCTGAACATCTCCGAGGATCATCTGAACCGCCACGGCACGATGGAGAAGTACATCGCCCTGAAGGAGCGCATCTTTGAGAAGGAGGACGCGAACGACTTCGTGGTGCTCAACTGGGACGATCCTGTGACCCGATCCATGGCGCAGCATACGCGCGCAAAGGTCGTGTGGTTTTCCAGCAGAAATGAAGTGGAGTACGGCGCGTTCGTGCGGGAGGGCAAGATCGTGTTCGGCACGCCTGCCAACTGCAAGGCCATCTGCGGGGCCGACGAGGTCTACATACCCGGCGAGCACAACCTGAAGAACGCGCTGGCAGCTGCTGCCATGGCCATGGTCGCGGGCATTCCCGGCCCGGTGATCCGCCACACCCTGCGCACCTTCAAGGGCGTGGAGCACCGCATTGAGTTCGTGCGGGAGCTGGACGGCGTGCAGTTCATCAACGACTCCAAGGGCACCAACGTGGATTCCAGCATCCAGGCCGTGCGCGCCATGAAGCGCCCCACGGTGCTGATCCTGGGCGGCTACGACAAGCACACCGACTTTACGCCTCTGTGCGAGGAGATCGTGAAGAGCCCCATCGAGCAGGTGGTGCTCATCGGCGCGACCGCCAAGCAGTGCGAGGACACGCTGGAGAAGGTGGGCTTCCACGCCTGGGAGCACGCGGGCTACGACTTTGAGAAGGCCGTGCGCCGCTCCTTTGAGCTGGCACAGAATGGCGGCACGGTGCTGCTCTCGCCCAGCTGCGCGAGCTTTGACATGTTCGACGACTACGAGGCCCGGGGCCGCATCTTCAAGGAGATCGTGAACCGGCTGGAGAGCAGAAGGGCTTGATGCTGCGTCCCGTTCGCGGGGCGAAGGCTGCGGCGGGGCCGCAGAAGAGATACAACATACTGCGATACGTGGATCGGGGCCTGCTGATCTGCTTCATCGCGCTGCTGGCATGCGGACTGCTGGTGCTGTACGCAGCAAGCTTCTACAATGCACAGGATCGCGGAAGCGCGCTCTCAGAAGTGATTTCACAGATGATGGGCGTCGCTGCGGGCGCGATCCTGATGCTTTTTTTGTTGCACATCGACTATCGCATGCTGGCGAAGCCCCAGATCAGCACCACGCTGCTGCTGGTGAGCATCGTGCTGCTGATCCTGGTGGCGATTCCCGGAATCGGAAAGATGCTCAACGGTTCGCGGCGCTGGCTGCGCATCGGCCCGGTGAGCTTCCAGCCGTCGGAGCTGGCGAAATATGCCTCCATCCTGCACCTTGCGCGCCTGCTCAGCCGGAAAAATCACGATGTGACCCGGCTCTTTCGGGGGCTGATCCCGGCGTTTCTGTTTCCGGGCGTGCTGTTTCTGCTGATTCTGCTCCAGCCGAACCTCTCCACGGCGGGCAGCATCCTGATCGTCTCCGCCGTGATGGTGATGATCGCCGGGGCGAAGTGGCGGCACCTGGGGCTGATCGGCGCTTCGGGACTGGTGCTGGGCGGCTACTACGCCCTGTCCGAGCCCTACCGGCGCGCGCGGCTGATGTCCTTCCGAAATCCCTTCGCCTACCTGAGCAACGAGGGCTACCAGCTCTCCCAGTCGCTGCTGGCCTTCGGCTCCGGGGGCCTGTTCGGCATGGGTCTGGGCAAGGGCCGGCAGAAGTACGCCTTTCTGCCCTACCCGGAGTCCGACTTCATCTTCGCGGTGGTAGGCGAGGATCTGGGTCTGGTGGGGTGCCTAATGGTGCTGGCGCTGTTCATGGCCTTCGTGTTCTTCGGCCTGCGGGTGGCGATCCGATGCAGCGACCGCTTCGGCAGCCTGCTGGCCGGGGGCATCACGGCCATGATCGGCGTGCAGGCGGTGCTCAATGTAGCGGTGGTCATCGGCATGATGCCCACCACGGGCCTGCCGCTGCCCTTCTTCAGCTCCGGCGGCACGTCGGTGTCGATCCTGATGGGCGCGACGGCGATCCTCATGAACATCTCGGCTGCGGAAAAGCGCGCACGGGCGATGAGCCCCGCGCCGGAAGGGGCGTGAGTCCATGCGCAGGGGAATCAGGGTGATCTTGTGGGCGCTGGCGGCACTCATTCTGCTCTCGGGGCTGATCTTCTGGCTGTGGAGCTGCGTGTTCGTGCTGCGCAGCGTGGCAGTGCAGGGCGGCTCCCTGGATGCGGAAACAATCATCGCCGCCGCGGGGGTGGCACAGGGCGAATCCGTGTTTCTGCTGGATGAGGCAGCGGTGCGCAGCGGCGTCGATGCGCTGGGCACGGTCTGTCTGGAGGAATACCAGCTGCGCCTGCCGGACAAGCTTGTGCTGCGGGTGCGGGACCGGGAGCCGGCGGCGATGCTGCCGTTTGATGGAAAGCTGCTGCTGATCGACGGCGATGGCTTTGCGATGGAGCTTACAGAGGATGCGCCGGATACGGATCTGTTGTACCTGAGCGGCGTGGAAATACCGGATTTTTATGCAGGACAGGCCGTCGAGGACGGGGAGGGAAGGATGGCGCTCTGCTGGCGGATTTATGCGGCGCTGGATGAAATGAACGCCACGATGTACGTCTCCGAGATCGACCTGCGCGACCCGATCGCACCGCGAATCATCACCCGCAGCGGCATCCTTGCGGAGCTGGACGCGGACGCGCTGGAGGCAGAGCTGGGTCTGATGAAGGCTGCTGTGGCGGATCTGGAGGCCCGGTGCGCGTGCGGGGGTCGGCTGCGCGTGGAAGGCGGCAGTCGCGCGGACTATTCGCCCGGGACGGCAGCGACCTGAATGCAGAATCGGCCCTGTCCCGGACATGAATGTAAGATTCCGCCATATTCCGCGTGACAGCACTTGGGTCAAAATTTGAAAGAATTTTGACACTTGCGAAAAACCGCAAAATTTGGCGGTTTCGAGTTTGCATGTGAAATCAAATCCATGTATAATATCATAGTAGATACACATATCAGGCGCAAGCCTGACGGATAAGGTGGTCGAACAACAGATATGAGCAAGACGCAGATAGCTGCCATCGAATTTGGTACATCCAAAATCGTGACGATCATAGCGCAGAATGGCGGTATCGATCGCCTGGAATTTCTGGGTACCGGCACAGTGCCGTATGATGGCTTTCAGAACGGCGACTGGAACACCCCGGGCCAGATGATCCAGCGCGTGCGCGATTCCATCGCGGCGGCGGAGCTGGAAGCGAATCAAAAGATCAAGGAAATCTACGTCGGCGTGCCGGGCGCATATATCCACGTATGCTGCGCGGAGGCCGAGATCGAGCTGAAGGACGAGGGCGTGACCGAGGAGGATCTGGATCTGGTTCAGGACGCTGCGGCGGAAAAGCTGAAGATTGCGGAGATGGGCGGCCTGGTGCTGCACCGCTCTCCGGCGTGGTTCCAGGTGGACGACGGCAAGAAGACCGTCGAGCCCAGCGGTCACGGCGAGAAGCTGCGCGCCTGCACCTCCTTCATCGTGGCCGACCCGCAGTTCATCGAGGACGTCAAGGAGATCCTGGGCGCGCTGGATGTGACGATTCTGGGCTTTTTGTCGCCGACGTTGGGCGAGAGCCTGCTGCTGCTCTCCATCGATGACCGCGACCGCGTGTCCATGCTGATTGACTGCGGCTATCTGAGCACCGAGATCAGCGTCATTCGCGGCGAGGCCATCGTCTACCACGCCATGCTCCCCATGGGCGGCGGGCGGATCACCGCAGATCTGGCCCAGCAGCTGCGCATACCGATGCGCGCTGCGGAGCAGATTAAGAGAAGCTACGTGTTCAACCCGGACGAGTTCGATCAGAGCGCGTTCTCGGAGGTGCTGGACGCGCGCGGCCGTAGGCTGAGCTTCCCCCGCGAGGTCGTCTCCCAGTGCGTGGAGCAGAGCATGGACGAGCTGTGCGACATGATCGACATGACCCTGAAGAACGATGTGATGGAGTATCTGGGCGCCCGTTCCCAGATCTACCTGACCGGCGGCGGCATCGGCCTGATGCGGGGCGCGCGGGATCACCTCGCCGCGAAGCTCGGCATGCCGGTGAAGGCCTCTGCGCCCAAGACCGCCAAGATGAACAGCCCGGTTTACTCCGCCGTGCTGGGGCTTCTGGACTTGACCTTTGATTCCATCGAGCGGCATGACGCCGCAGAGGAGAGCTTCGGCAGAAGGCTGACCGGCTTCCTCAGAAAGAAGAAATAGAGAACGACTGTCACCAACGACATTTTACGGACGAGGGGGATGCCTTGTGATTGAATTTGAAATGGACACCAATGAGAACACCAACTTTGCAGCAATCAAGGTCGTCGGCGTGGGCGGCGCAGGCACCAATGCGGTCAACCGCATGGTGGATTCCGGCCTGAAGGGCGTGGAATTCATCGCCGTCAATACCGACAGTCAGGCGCTGGCGCTCTGCCAGGCGCCCAACAAGATCCAGATCGGCGAAAAGCTGACCAAGGGTCTGGGAGCGGGCGCAAACCCGGACGTGGGCCAGAAGGCTGCTGAGGAGAATCGCGAGGACATCGCCAACGCCATCAAGGGCAGCGACCTGGTGTTCGTCACCTGCGGCATGGGCGGCGGCACCGGCACCGGCGCAGCGCCCGTCATCGCTGAGATCGCCCGCGACATGGGCATCCTGACCATCGGCGTGGTCTCCAAGCCATTCCTCTTCGAGGGCCGTCAGCGCATGAAGAACGCCGAAGCCGGCATCGAGCGCCTGAAGGCGCACGTGGACACCCTGGTCGTGGTTCCCAACGATCGCCTGCTGAGCGTTGTCACCAAGGGCACCACCATGACCGAGGCCTTCAAGATCGCAGACGACACCCTGCGTCAGGGCATTCAGGGCATCTCCGATCTGATCGCTGTGCCTTCCCTGATCAATCTGGACTTCGCCGACGTGCGCACCGTGATGCAGTCCCGCGGCCTTGCTCACATGGGCATTGGCTACGGCAAGGGCGAGAACCGCATGGTCGAGGCCGCGAAGATGGCCATCTCCAGCCCGATGCTGGAGACCTCCATCGACGGCGCCCGCGCGGTGCTGATCAACATCACCGGCGGCCCGGACACCTCCATCATCGACATCAACGAGGCCGCGCAGCTCATCACCGCTGCCGCCGACGAGGAAGCCAACATCATCTTCGGCGCGGGCATCGACGAGAGCATGGAGGAGGAGGTCAAGATCACCGTCATCGCCACGGGCTTTGAAAAGACTCCCTTCGCGGTGGATAAGAAGGCCAAGGCGGAAACCAGATCCATCCTGGACGAGGACGAGCCTGCGCCCCGCCGCGAGCGCCCCGCCCGCAGCTACGAGGACGAGGAGGTCTCTCCGATCTTCGAGCGCCGCCAGCGTCCCTCCTCCGCAGCGCCCCGTCCGCGCCGCTACGAGGAGCCGGATCAGGAGTACGCCGAGGAGCAGCAGCCGCGCCGCACCCGCGTGTACAGCGATGATTCTCCCGAATCCCGCACCCAGAGCCGCCGCGGCTTCACCCCGGACGTGCCCAGCTTCATGAAGAAGAAATAATCAATCTGAAAGCTCCCGGCCATTGTGGTCGGGAGCTTTGCTGTGCATGCAAAACAGCGCCCGTGCGTTTGCATGCACAGGCGCTGTTATAATGAAGGAATTGTTTATTCCTCCTCGTCGGCCTCAGCGAGCTCGCAGTACTTCTCAAAGACCTCGTTGAGCTCCTCCTCGGATTCGATGGTGGTGTAGTAGTCGTTGCCCTCCTCATCCTGCTCGATGCGCATGATGACCAGCTCGTCCTCCTCCACGTCCTCCATCGGCTCTGCGGGGGCGAGGCAGATGTACACCTTGCCCTTGTGCTCCAGGCTCATCAGGTGCTCAAAGTGCACCGTGTTGCCCTCGTCGTCCACCAGCTCCACCAGATTCTCCGGATCGATTCCCATGTCCTGGTTCCACTCGTTGTTCTCAGTCATATGCCAAACCTCACTTTGAAAGCGTTTTTTATCGTCTTTTCCGGGCAGGGCGGCTTCCTTCCATCCGCCCGCATCCAGAAAGGATTGCAGAATGTAGGTCGCGGCCAGCTTGTCCACCACGTCCTTGCGCCGGGACCTGCGCACGTCCGCCTCCAGCAGCACGCTGGTGGCCAGCTTCGTGGTCAGGCGCTCGTCCTGATAGCGGATCTCGTAGCCCAGCTCCGCAAGGCGGTTCGCCAGCTCCTTCACGCGCTGGGCCTGAAAGCCCTCGCTGCCGTCCATGTTCAGCGGCAGTCCGCACAGGATGCGGGTGGTCTCGTACTGATCGCACAACTCCTTTACGCGCTGCACATCGCGCTCCATGCCCTTGACCCAGATGGTCTCCACGCCCTGGGCGGTGATGTCCAGCGGATCGGACACAGCCACGCCGATGCGTCTCTCGCCGATGTCCAGACAGATCACGCGCATGATCACACCACCTTGATGCAGAATTGGGGACAGACCCGGGCGCAGTAGCCGCAGAACACGCATCTCTCCGGGTCGATGGTCGCGCGGCCGTTGACGATGCTGATGGCGTGCTGGCCGCAGCGCGCCGCACATCTCCCGCAGCCCTCGCAGTAGTCGTGCACCATCATCTCGCGCTTCCGATGCTGAAGCTGCTCCTGACGCTGCACCGCTTCAGGGAGGTTCTCCAGGAAGTCCACGTTTGCGTCGATTTCCTCGATGCTCTGCATGCCCACCGCAACGCTGTCCAGCAGCGGATTGGAGAGGGCATATTGAAGCGCCTCGCGGTTGGTGGACATCAGGTGCCCGCCGCCCAGCGGCTTCATGGCGAAGATCCCCACGCCGAACTCCCGCGCGTGCGCTATGGCGGCTTCCATGTCCTCGCGGCTGCCGTCCTGTATGCCGATGCCGCCGAGGTTGATCAGCGGGTGCACCACGCGAATCTGGGGGAAGCGGTGCACGGCGCGCACGCAGCCCGTATAGTGGGTGCTCACGCCCACCGCGCCGATGTGGCCGCGCCTGCGCTGCTCCTCCAAAAAAACAAGCGCCTCCTCATGGCCGCGAAGCGTGTACAGGGATTCCTGTTCGTGCAGCATAAAGAGGTCCACATAGTCCCGGCCAAGGCCGCGAAAGGCGCGCTCCAGGGCAGCTTGGGCGGTTTCACGGTCGTAGCAGTAGGCCTTCGTGCTGATGACGTAATCCGGGGCGGATTTCAGCGCCTCGCGGATGTGCGGATAGGTTTCATAGAGATCCGCAGTGTCCAGAAAGCGCACGCCCCGGTCGTAGGCGTGACACAAAAGCCGCGCGCCTTCGGCCGGGGTCAGGTTCCTCTGCAGGGGCGACATCGTGAGCGTGCCAAAGCACAGCTTGGAAACGCGCAGGCCCGATGTGCCAAGTTGAATCATTTGCATTTACTTTTTGTCGTGCTCCTCCACATAGAAGCGAATGAACTCCTCGAGAAGTTCGTCGCGCTCCAGCCTGCGGATCAGGGATCGCGCGTTGTTGTAGCTGGTTATGTAGGTCGGATCGCCGGAGATGATGTAGCCGACCAGCTGGAGGATGGGGTCGTGGCCCTTTGCCTTCAGCGCTTGATACACAACTTCGATGATCTCAGCGGCGGATTCCGGTGCATTTGTGGGCAGACGGAAGTTTTGGGTTTCGCCCAGTCTGTTGTTCATATTGCACCGCCTTTCTGCGTGTACATACACACGCAATCATTATAACATAGAGATGCATAAAATTCAATTGTTTTCGTGCCTTTGAACAAAAACTCTATATACTGTTCGGATAGCCATCAGCGCAGGCATGGACAGCAGCATGCCCCACACGCCGCCCATGCGCGAGCCCAGGAACAGCGCCAGCAACACCACCGCCGGGGAGAAGCCGGTGATGTTGCCCATCACCCGGGGCGAGATCACCATGCCGTCGATCTGCTGCACCAGAAACAGCACCAGCAGCGCAAGCGCCGCCCGCTGCCAGCTCACGCCCAGCGCCAGAATCACCGCCGGAACGCCGCCCAGCACCGGCCCGAGGTAGGGAATGACGTTCAGCAGGCCCACGATGGCCCCCAGCAGCGGAGCTGCGGGCACGCCGATGAGGAAGAAGCCCAGCGTCGCCAGCGCACCCACCGCCAGCGCAATGGTTGCCTGACCCCGCAGGTACAGCCGCAGCTCCCGCATCAGCAGCTTGCCCATGCGCACGGCGCTCCTTCGCCACTGCTGGGGAACCAGCAGCTCGGTGCGCAGCAGGATCCGGTCGCGATCCGCAAGCAGGAAGTAGCACAGCACCACCATCAGCGAGAGCTGGTAGACGGCGTTGGAGACATTGCTCACGTAGCCGATGGCGCTGCGGGCCACGTCGCCGAAGCCGCTCTCCGCCGCGCGCAGGTCAATTTTCGGCAGCGTCAGGCCCGGGATCAGCGACTGTACCTTCGCGGCAACGCTTTCCACCAGTTTCCGCAGGCGCTCGAAGGCCTCGGGCAGCGTTTGCATCAGCCCCGCCGCCTGCCGGGAGAGCAGCGGCAGCAGGATTCCCAGTGCAACCAAAAGCAGAAGCACCACGCCCACCAGCGCGATCAGCGCCGCCAGGGGCCGCCTGAGCTTCTTTTCCAGCAGCGCGGCGACGGGCGAGAGCAGGAAGGAGAGTACGCACGCGCCGAAGAGGATGCGCAGCGCGCCCAGCAGCACGTCGCCCCAGAGCAGCGCGATTGCCGCCGCTGTCAGGCCGACGGCGATGGTGCGTGCGAGGTTTTCAGCTGCGAAAGGTCGCAGGCGGTACTGCTGCATGAAACTCCCTCCCTTCGGATAAACAGTATGGAAAGCGGCCTGCGCGGCGCGGGGACGCACAGGCCGGCGGGGTCAGAGCTTGTTCATGAATTCGTCGGTCTTTTTCGTGAGCCAGCGTCCGCTCTTGTGAATCTGCTGGTTCCACTTTTTCTCCGTCTGCCAGTTCATGATGCCGAACATCGTGGCGGCGGTGCCGCCGATGAGCATGCCGGTCACCAGGCTGCGCATGGATCCATGCTTCATGGGCCATCCTCCTTTTCATCTTCCTGCGCCGAATCGACGACGATGACCTCCCTGCGCTCCGGGTCGGCGGTGTAGCGCTCCGCGCGCAGCCGTCCTGCGTAGAGATCGTCCCACAGCCCCATCGTGACCTCCAGCGCGCCCACCAGGAAGCTGAGCTCGTCGATCTCCGCGCCCACCACCGCGCCGATGCGCAGGCCGTCGGTGGTCACCGCCCGGTAGAGCAGGGGAGATGTGCTGCAGCGCCTGCGCTTGCCCCGGTTGTCCGCCAGAACCGCCACCTGGCCGATGGTGCCCACGTGCTCGGCGGGGATGTAGCGCGTGCCACGCAGACCGCCGTCCACCCAGATGCCCTCCAGGCGCGTAAGATCAGGCGAGAGCTCCGCCTGCACCAGTCGGCCGATCTTCTGCCGCCTGCAGATCACGGGCATTCCGATCAGGTTGCGAATCTTGCGCATTCCGGCCTCCGTTCTGTCGCTTCGACGCGCTTAGTCTGTGCACGGTGCACGGCAATTTTGCACACCAATTTTTTCAGAAATGCACGGAGAAGCGTGGGAATTCATTTCCAATTTAAATTTCCATGGTATATTTTCCACGAAACAACGGCAAATATGCGGGGCAAGCTAGGAGTGGACAACGTTAAATGCTTTGTGGCGGAGAAGTGTTGAAAGCTTGGCAATTACTTCGCCACAAATTCGACAAATTTTTCTGATACTGTGTACCCGCAAAAGAATTACTCGAATGGGGAGGCGATCGCATGGAGAAGAATCGCGGCGGCTATCGCGTGCTTGTGGCGGACGACGACACGAGCGTGCACGAGGCGCTGGGCCTGTACTTCCGCAGGGAAGAATACCAGATGCTCTCGGCCTACGATGGCGACGAGGCCCTCGAAATGGTGCGCAGATCGCGCCCGGATATTGTTGTGCTGGACGTCATGATGCCCAAAAAGGACGGGCTGATGGTGTGCCGGGAGATTCGCAAGGAATCCAACGTGCCGATCATCATGCTCAGCGCCAAGGCGGAGGAATTCGACCGGCTCCTGGGACTGGAGCTGGGCGCGGACGACTACATCGCCAAGCCCTTCAGCCCCCGGGAGGTGGTGGCCCGCGTCAAGGTGGTGCTGCGCCGGATCCACGAAATGGGGCCGGAGAACCAGTCTACCCACCTGGTGGTGGACAATCTGGACATCGACATGAACGCCTACATCGTCAAGCTCGACGGCAAGGTGGTTCCCTGCACGCCCAAGGAGATCGAAATTCTCTGGGCACTGGCAAGCAATCCGGGCATGGTGTTCAGCAGGGAGCACCTGCTGCAAAGCATCTGGGGCTACGATTATCTGGGCGACACCCGGGCGGTGGACAGCCACATCAAGCGCATCCGCGCCAAGCTTTGCAACGAAGAGAACAAGTGGGATATACGAACCGTGTGGGGCGTGGGCTATCGCTTTGAAATGGATATAGACGCCTGAAAGTGAAAATGACGAAAAATGGGGAGGATTGCATTTGCGATCCTCCCCAAAACTATGAAAAAGTCCGTGCTCAGCCCAGCAGCCAGTCCCGCAGCGCCTCCGGGCTGTCGAAGGAAACGGGAACCTCGCAGCCGCTCATCTCATCCCTCCTGCGGAAGCCCCAGGACACCCACGCGGTGGCCACGCCCGCATTTCTGCCGGTCTGCATGTCCACGTCGCTGTCGCCGATGTAGATGGTCTCCTCCGGGGCAACCTGCATCGCCTCCATGATGCGCCGCGCGGCGGTGGGATCGGGCTTCTTCGGCGTGATCTCGGATTCGCCCACGGCGTAGTCGTACAGCCCCTCAAAGTGGATGCGGCACAGGCTCTGCAGCGCCGCGTCGAACTTGTTGGAATTGATGCCCACCTTCACGCCCGCGTCCTTCAGCGCGCGCAGCATCTCCGGGATTCCGGCGTAGGGTTTGGTGCAGTCGTTGATGTGCTCGCGGTAGCTGGCCTTGAAGTCGGCGAGCACGGCCTCGCATTCCGCGTCGCTGGTTCCCGCTGGAACCGCGCGGCGGATCAGCTTTGCCACGCCGTTGCCCACGAACACGCGCACGTCCTCGACGGAGTGCTGCGGATAGCCGTGCATCTCAAGCGCCCGGTTGACCGCGTTGGCCAGATCCTGCAGGGTGTCCAGCACGGTGCCGTCCAGATCGAATATGGCAAGCTTGTACTTCATATTGCATCGCTCCATTATATGTATATATTCAGGAATGCTTTTTCTTGTTCCGAACAGAATATAGCAGAGTTGCATTTCGATTGCAAGCGCGCTGCGTTAGCTTTGGGTTATCTGCGGATGCATGCGAAAACTGCGCAGGAAATTCTTGTCAAGTACAGGGCATTATGGTACAATAAATATGGGAAAATGGCTATGATATTGGAGTTGAACGATGGACGCATACAGCGGCTTTGCGCGGGTCTACGACCTGCTGATGGACGATTTTGATTATCCCGCCTGGGCGGAGTACTATCTTGAACTGTTATCACGCGCGGGCGTGCGGCCTGCAAGCCTCTGCGACTGTGCCTGTGGCACGGGCTCGATGACGTTGGAGTTTGCGAAGCGCGGTCTGCGGGTCACGGGGGTGGACATTTCCCGGGAAATGCTGGAACTGGCGGGGGAAAAGGCGCGTCAAAGCGGCGTAAACGCACAATTTGTCTGCCAGGACATGACGCAGTTCACGCTTCCGCGAGCGGTGGACGCGCTGGTGTGCGCCTGCGACGGTGTGAATTACCTCACCTCGGATAAGCGCGCGCTGGCCTTCTTTCGTGCGGCGCACCGGAGCATACGCCCCGGCGGCGCGCTGGCCTTCGACATTTCCTCGCCCTACAAGCTGCGCAGCGTGCTGGGCGACGCCTTCTTCGGTGAGGAGCGCGACGAGGCGGCCTACCTCTGGCAGAACACGCTGGAGGGAGATATCGTGACCATGGACATCACCTTCTTCCTGCGCGAGGAGGGCGAGCTGTACCGCAGGGTCTCGGAGACCCACCGCCAGCGCGCCCACGAGCCGGAGCGTCTGAAGGCGCTGCTGGAGGAGGCGGGCTTCACCGGCGTAATGATCTTTGGGGATCAGAGCTTTGCTGCGCCGAAGCCGCAGGAACTGCGCGTGCACATCTGCGCAACGCGCGAATAAATTTAAGGAGATAAATCAATGGACGCAATGAACCGCGACGGCATATATGATATTTCCCTGATGGACGGGCAGGCCCGGGCCATCCTGATCGAGAGCACGGAGATGGTGCAGAAGGCGATGGACACCCATCATCTCTCCCGCATCGCCACGGCGGCGCTGGGGCGCACGCTGACCTGCGCGGCCATGATGGGCAGCATGCTGAAGAATGACAGGGAGTCCGTCAGCGTGCAGATCAAGGGCGGCGGCCCCATCGGAACGGTGCTGGCCGTGGCCCACGGCGATCTGAGCGTGAAGGGCTACGTGGACAATCCCGGAATCGACCTGCCCCGCACGGGCAAGAAGCTGCCGGTGGGCGCTGCGGTGGGCAGGGACGGAAAGATGACCGTCATCAAGGACCTGGGCCTGAAGGAGCCCTACGTGGGCCAGGTGAACCTGGTTTCCGGCGAGATCGCCGAGGACTTCGCCATGTACTTCACCGCCTCCGAGCAGACGCCGTCGCTGGTGAGTCTGGGCGTGCTGGTGGACGATGACCATGTGGTCTCCGCCGGAGGCCTCATCATTCAGATGATGCCCAACGCCAGCGAGGCCGCCATCGCGTCGGTGGAGAACAGCACGAGCATGTTCATGGATATTTCCGGCACGATGCAGGAATACCATTTGGAGGGTGCGGTCAATCAGCTGCTGATGCACCTGGAGCCGAAGGTGCTGGAGAAGCGCACGCCGCGTTACCAGTGCGATTGCAGCCGCGAGCGCATCGAGCGCATGCTGGTGACGCTGGGCAGCGAGGAGCTCAAGGACATGATCGAGAACCAGAACGGCGCCCAGGTGGACTGTCACTTCTGCAACAAGCGCTACAAATTCAGCGCCGAGGATCTCAAGCTGCTGCTGGAAGCGGCGACAATTCGGGAGGATCAATGAAGCATAACCCCAAGGTTGTTTCCATCGACCGCAGTGCGGCCTACGTGCACCATCGCGCGATGAAGAACCGCCGGGACAACAATCCCGTGGACGCGCTGGAGCTGCTGCGCAGCGCGGTGGAGCAGTCCCCGGAGAACCGGGAATACAAGCTGGATCTGGCGGAGATGTACTGCGAGATGGGCTGTCACGAGCAGTCCAACCGCATTCTGCTGGATCTGCTCGCGGAGAAGAACGCGCCGGCGGAGTGCTACTATGGGCTGGCGCTGAACCAGCTGGGCCGCAACGAGATGGATTCCGCCCGGCGCGCGCTGTCGCTGTACCGCAGCCACGCCGGAGGCGGGGAGTACGCCGAGGACGCGCTGGATCTGACGGAGGAGATCTACCTCTACGACGCGCTGAAGCGTCCGCTGGATCGCCGCCGGGGCAGGGCCGCGCAGATCGCCGAGAAGGCCTGCGGCGCGCTCCGGGAGGACGATGTGGAGAAGGCGCGCAGGCTGTTCGAGCGCAGCCTGGAGATGGATGCGAACCAGCCGGAGATGCGGGCGCTGTACGCCATGGCGCTGCGCATGGGCGGTGCGGACGGCAAGGCGGTGGAGCAGGCGCGCCTGAGCGTCTCGGGCGCGGAGCCCAGCGTGCGCGCGCTGTGCGTGGCGGCGCAGGTGCTGTACCTATGCGGCGATCGGAGCGAGGCGCTGGAGCTGGCCGAGCGGGCCATCGCGCAGCGCCCCGACGGTGTGGAGCTGCGGCTGATGATCTTTGCGCTGTCGGAGCTGGGCATGTACGCCGAGGCGGCGGACGCGGTGCGCCTGGCGCTTCAGGAGACGCCCCACGACAAGGGCCTGCTGCACATGCGTGCGGTGCTGCTGCACCGCACGGGCGCGGAGGACAATCAGGTGGAGCGCTTCTGGCGGCGCATCCTGCGCATCGACCCGGACGACAGCGTGGCGCGCTACTATCAGGAGCTGGCCGCGCGCAACGAGCTTGACAGCATCAAGCCGGAGCTGATCTACGAGGTTCCTGCGGAGGAATACCGCAGGCGGCTGATGCAGATCGCCGAGAAGCTGAGCGAGGGCCTGGACGTGGCCGCGGAGCTGTGGCGCAGGGATCGGGACTTCCGAACGCTGCTGATCTGGGCGGTGGGCACCGGCAACGAGAACTGCGGCCGCGCCGCCATCATGGTGATCGCCGCCGCCGGGGACGGGGAGTCCGAGAGCGCCATGCGGGAGCTGCTGTACCGGGGCGACGTGCCGATGTCGGTCAAGCTCCACGGCGTGCTGTTTCTCAGGCTGCGGGGGGCGGACATGGGCAGGCTGATGCCGCCGGACATGGACGCGATGGACGGCCTGTTGCCGGAGGCGGAGGGCGTGCTGGCGGGCATGCCGGTGGGCGAGCGCCAGCTGGTGCGCTTTGCGGACGAGGTGCTCTCCCAGGCGTACGGCATGGAGGCGCTCTCGGCGCTGGCGCTGCTCTGGAAGGGCTATCGGGGCGCATGCGGCCGGAACGATCCGCTGGTGTGCACCCAGGAGGCCGCTGCGGCGCTGGCCTGGAACTATCTCTTGCAGCACGGCAGGCACGTCTCCGTGGAGAAGCTGGCGCGGGAGTTTGCCTGCAAGCCCCGGCGCATGGTGTTCTACGCGCGCCACATGGCCTCGGTGCTGGAGTGCTACGAGGATGCGAACACAGAACAGGATAATGAAGATGAAGATCATTGATTTTGACGCAAGGTTTTTTGAATTCGCCCGCAAATGGGTGGCGGCCCACCCGGGACTTACTGAGGAGCAGGTGGAGAACAGCTACAACAGCATGATGGAGGAGTGGATCAACGCTCCTGCGGACTGGCTGGAGGGCGCGAGTCCTGCGACCTACTTCGAGCGCTATACCAGCGCTTCCGAGCTGATCGCGCTGATGCGGGGCTACTTCGACAAGAAGATCAACCTGCCCGAGCCGCTGTACGCGCGCATCGTGGAAAGGGGCGCGGACTGCGCGCCGCTGCTGCGCTCGCTCCTCGCCGACGAACATCAGAGCGAGGAACTGCGCGCGGAGGCCATGGGCATGCTGCGGGACGTCGGCGATACGGATGCGGACGAGCTGCTAATCGGCATGGTCGTCGGCGCGCAGGAGCAGAGCGAGCTCAGCGACCTGGCGGCAGACGTGCTCTCCGGCCGGGACGCGGCGACGGCAAAAAAGCTGCTGGACGCCTATCCGGGCGCGCCGGAGCACGCGCAGACGCTGATTCTGGATATTTGCTGCAATTTTCCGGGAGATGCGCGCATATGTGATTATCTGATCCGGCGGCTGAAAAACATGCCGGAGCAGCGCGCGCTGAACGCCTCGCTGCTGGCCAAGCTGGGCGATCCCAGGGCCCTCGAGCCGCTTCAGCAGATGCTGAACCTCTTCGACCTGCGGTATCTGGACTACATCGAGCTGCGCGACGCGGTTGAAGCGCTGGGCGGCGACGCGGGCGAGGATCGCAGCTTCTACGGCGACCCGGATTTCGAGGCGCTGCGCAATCTTTGACCCACATTTCGAGACAGGGAGGAAGCGCGATGTATTGTGGACAATGCGGCAAGAAGGTCATGGAAAACATGCTGTTCTGCCCCTTCTGCGGCGCGCCGATCGTGATTCCCGATCAGGATGCGCCCGCTCCGAGCGCGCCGGAGGCCGGAGCCAGGCCGGAAGCGCCGCGCCCGGAGAACGTAGACAGCCCGCCTGAGCAGCGCCCGGAGCCTGCCGCGCCGGTGAGCCTGTTTGACGCTGTGGAGCGGCCTGCAAAGCCGTCCGTGCCGAATCAGGTGCCGGTGGAGGAGTTTGAACCGCTGCGCTTTGACTTTGACGCGCCGGATGCGGAGGGAGAAGCCGAGCCCGCGCCGGAGCCGGAAGCGGAGCCTGCGCCCGCCGTGGAGGACGTGCCCGAGCCGCCCGCTCCCCCGAAGCGCAGGAGCGCGCCGACGCGCCCGGAGAACCACCGCAGCCGCAGCGCCAACACCTACATCCCGGTCAAGGACATGGATCTGGATGACATCTTCATGGACGGCGGGGACGAGGACGACGAATACGACGTGGACGAGGACTACGGCGATCCCTACGAGGATGACTTCGACTACGAGGAGCCGGAGTCCGGCAGCTTCTTCCAGCGGCACATCCGGGGCATCGTCGCGCTGATTCTGATGCTGATTCTGCTGGTGGTGTGCGCGGCCTGGGGCATCTCGCCCAATGGTCAGCGGGTGCTGGCGCAGGTGAACCTCGCCTGGTCGGCGGAGGCCTACGCGGATCTGGGCTACGAGGCCTATCAGAAGGACTCCGATTTGCTGGCCGCGCGCTACTATGAAAAGGCGCTGAACCGCGAGCCGGACAACTACGAGTACGCCCACAGCGCCATGGTGGCCTACTATGAGGCGGACAAGCTGGATTCCGCCGCCGCCATGCTGAAGAAGTGCGTGGACCTGGATCCGGACAATCCCGAGCCCTACGAGGAGCTGCTGATCCTCTATCCGGATCCGGAGACGCGGCCCTGGGACATCTCGGAGCTGATCCGCATGGGCTATCAGCGCACGGGCGCGCAGTCGCTGAAGCAGGAATAAGCTGGCTGCATGGAGTCCGCCCTGCGGGGAGATGCTGAATCCCGGAAGGGAGGAATTCGGCATGCTGAAGCAGCATAATAAGGACAGCTTTGAGGAGACGGAGTTCGTCGCCAGCGCCACCGAGTGCACAGGCCTGTTTCCGGCGCTCCCGGTGGACGACCCGGAGGCGGAGGAGGACATGGCGCGGCTTTACGCCGTGCACGCACCCATCACGAAGGAAGAGGAAGCGCGGATAAAATGCGAAGAAGGAGCACAAGAGCGACGGTTACGACGCTGATCATCGCGGGCGCATTGGTGATCGCGCTGCTGATTGCCGGCACGATTCTGCGCATGCATACCCACGATATGAGCTTTGCCGGGGCGTTCAAATCGTTCGTCTCGGATGCATTCCGGTTCTGATCACCCATTTCGACATACAGGAGGACGAACATGAGCAACATACCGACCCCCCACATCAACGCAAAGGAAGGGGACTTTGCAAGAACCGTACTGATGCCCGGCGATCCGCTGCGCGCGAAGTACATTGCCGAGCACTATCTGGAGAACGCACAGCTGGTGAACAACGTGCGCGGCGTGCAGGGCTACACGGGTGAATACAAGGGCAAGCGCGTCTCCGTGATGGCCTCCGGCATGGGCATGCCCTCCATCGGCATCTATTCCTACGAGCTGTACAACTACTACGGCGTGGAGAACATCATCCGCGTGGGTTCCGCAGGCGCGATGAGCGACAAGCTGAAGCTGCGCGACATCGTGGCGGGCATGAGCGCCTACACCACCTCCAACTACGGCTACCAGTTCGGCTTCGACGGCACGCTGGCGCCCTGCTGCTCCTACGAGCTGCTGACCAAGGCGGTGGAGGCGGGTAAGCGCCTGGGCCAGCCCATCGTGCCCGGACCGGTGTTCTCCAGCGACTGCTTCTACGAGCAGGGCGGCTACGAGACCGCCGCCGGAAAGCTGATGAAGCTGGGCGTGCTCTGCGTGGAGATGGAGGCCTACGCGCTGTATCTGAACGCGGCGGCTGCGGGCAAGAACGCGCTGGCGCTGCTGACCATCTCGGACAGCATCGTCACCGGCGAGGCGCTTCCGGCGGAGGATCGCCAGAATACCTTCACCAAGATGATGGAGATCGCGCTGGAGATCGCCTGATCGATTCAAAACTTTTGCGAGGGGTGCAAACGCTGGTTTGCGCCCCTGCGCTTTGTGTGGGATTGTGAAGAAAGTTCCTTTCACATTTCCGATAAGTTTGCTTGCATATTTTTCACATTCGTCGTATAATAGAGCGTATGAGTTTTTAGGAGGCTGGGCTATGAACAGCTTTTATCGTCAATATCTGGATGCAGAGGTGGATCGCAGGGGCACGAACTGCGAGAAGTGGGATCGCTGCGGGGAGTATTTTGGCCGCGAAAACCTGCTGCCCATGTGGGTGGCGGACATGGACTTCCGCACCGCGCCCGCAATTGCCGAGGCCATTGCAAAGCGCGCGGAGCACGCGATCTATGGTTATACGGAGAATTCGGCCGAGGAAAAGCGGGCGGAGCAGGGCTGGCTGAAGCGCCGCTACGGTCTGGAGGTGGATTCCGACTGGATCCTCTACAGCCCGGGCGTGGTGGACAGCATCTATTTCTGCGTGCGCGCGCTGACGGAGGCGGGCGATCAGGTCGTGATTCAGCCGCCGGTGTACGGTCCGTTCTTCCGCGCGGTGCGCCTGTTTGATCGCACGCTGGTGGAGAATCCGCTGCTGCGCACGGAGCGCGGCTGGGAGATGGACTACGATCTGCTGGAGAAGCAGTTTGCCGACGGCGCGAAGCTGATGATCCTCTGCAACCCCCACAACCCGGTGGGGCGCGTCTGGCGGCGCGATGAGCTTCAGCGCCTGGTGGATCTGGCGGCGCGCTATGGCGTGATCGTTGTCTCGGACGAGATTCACGCGGACTTCAACCTGGGCGCAACGCCCCACACCCGCATTCTGAGCCTTGCGCACAGCGAGAACTGCGTGATGCTCACCTCGGCCACCAAGTCCTTCAACCTGGCTGGCCTGCGCCAGTCCTCCGCGATCATCCCGAACGCGGAGCTGCGCGAGAAGGTCAAGGCGGAAATCACCCGCGCCCACACGGGCACGCCGAACATCTTCGGCGCCATCGCCCAGACCGCCGCCTACAACTGCGGCGACGAGTGGATGGACGCGGTGGTGGAGTACATCCGGGAGAACCGGGACTTCGCCGTGGACTTCATCCGCAGCCGCATCCCGCAGATTCACTGCGAGCCCCAGGAGGGCAGCTACCTGATGTGGCTGGACTGCCGGGAGGTTGGCGTGTCCCACGAGGAATTCTTCCGCAGGCTGGTGCAGGACGCGGGCGTGGCGCTGAACAGCGGCATGGACTACGGCGGGGAGGTCGGTCGCGGCTACTTCCGCTTCAATCTCGCAACGCGTCGGGCGAATGTGGAGCTGGCGCTTCAGAAAATTGAGAAAATGGTACGGAGCATGAACGCGTGATTAGTTTCAAGAACCTGTTTAAGAAGCCGGACAAGTGGATTTCGGTGGACGTGGAGCTGGACGGCAATCGCCCGAGCCGCATCATCCAGCTGTCCTATCTCATCATCGAGGGGCGCAAGGTGCGCGGCAAGAACTTCTACTTCGCCGCAAAGAGCATCAACCGCTACGCCCGCAAGGTGCACGGCCTGGGCGTGTATGAGCTGCGCAAGCTCTCGGGCGGCGACGTGTTCGCCTATCACGCGGATGAAATCTACCGCGATTTTCAGGACTGCAAGCTGGTGATCGGCCACGACGTGGGCGGCGACCTGCGCTACATCCGCAGTGAATTCGCCCGCATCGGCGTGAAATTCCCGGATTATCCCATCTTCTGCACGCTGAAGCACTACACCGAGGAGGCCCACATCCCCCTCAAGCAGAACCCGAAGGTGCTCAAGCCCCCGAAGCTGGAGGAGCTCTGCCAGCACTTCGGACTCTCCCAGAATTTCATCTCCGCCAAGTGCCAGAAGTGGTACGGCGGAGGCGACCACGCCCACGACGCCCGCTTTGACGCGGCGGCTGCCTATCTTTGCATGTTGGTGGGCGAAAAGATGGCCTGAACGGCCCAAAACGAACAATTCAATGAAATCGCAGTTCAATTCATAGCACAGAAGCAATTCTGTGCTATAATGTTGATTAGGCAAGCCGGAGGCTTGGCCGGGTCGCTCACGCTTGCGGGAGCGACAATCAAGCTATAATGTTGATTAGGCAAGCCGGAGGCTTGGCCGGGTCGCTCACGCTTGCGGGAGCGACAATCAAGCGATAACTCTATTATACTATGTCCCCATACACGGGAAATCGCAATATCCGGAGGATGAGAAATGGCAAATCGATACAGAAACAGGCGGATACGCCTGATGTGCATTGTACTGGCCTGCACCACGCTGCTGGGCTGCGTCTGGGGCGTGATCGGAACGGTGCGTTCGACGCAGCTGAGCCGGGAGCTTGCGGCCATGCGGCTGCTGGCGGAGGAGAACGGCGATCAGAGCCCGTCCTTTGCAAACGCCTACGATCCCGATGCCATCGCGGCGGAGTTCGACGGCGGCGTGGTAACGGTTGGCGAGGCGGCGGAGGAATATGAGCTGATCGCGTCCTACTACGAGATGCTGGGCATGAACATCTCGGAGTACGCCGAGAGCACCAAGCAGGAGATTCTCAACGGCCTGGTGGAGGGGAAGCTGCTGGAGATCAAGGCGAAGGAGTTCGGCGTGTACGAGCTCAGCGACGCGCGCCGCGCGGAGCTGGAGGCGCAGGTGCGCGCGGAGTACGAGGACAACCTGAACTACTACATGGCCTTCCGCTACGAGGAGGGCAAGTCCGAGGACGAGGTGCGCAGCGAAACCGAGGCCTATCTGAACGAGAACGGCCTGTCCTACGCGGAGATGCTCGCCTCCGCCGAGCAGGAGGCCTGGCGCGACAGCCTGTACGAATACGTGACCGCCGATATGACCCTCAGCGACGAGCAGCTGCGCGCGTTCTACGACGAGCAGCTCACCAGCATGGAGCTGACCTACTCCGCGAGCTACGACGAGTACGAGGCCGATTGCGACGCGGGTCGCACGGTGGTGTGGAACCCGGAGGGCGTGCGCGTGGTGCAGGCGATCCTGATCGACTTCGACGCGGAGCAGGCCGAGCAGTACGCCAATCTCCAGGCGGAGCTGTCTGCAGGCGATTCCTCGAACATGGATCAGATCGAGGCGCTGTACCAGAGCCTCACGCCCCGCGCCCAGGAGGCGCTCAGCCGCGCGCAGCAGGGCGAGGACTTCGAGGCGCTGATGTCGGAGTACGGCGGCACGGGAGAAGCGGGTATCCGCATCTCGGCCAGGAGCAGCATGTACGGAGACGCGGTGCGCGACGCGGCCATGGCGCTGACCAGCGTCGGCGATCTCTCCGGCCTGGTGGAGTGCGACGAGGGGATCTGCATTCTGCGCTATGCGGGCGACATTGCGCCCGGCGCGGTGCCCTTCGAGGAGGTCAAGGAAAGCCTGCGCGCCAACTACGAGGAGGAGATCAAATTCAGCCAGTATAACGCCACGATCTCCCAGTGGATGGAGGCGGCGAACATCCAGTACCACACCGACCGCTTCTAAGGAAAAATGAGCGAACCCCTGTGCAGTTCATGTGAATTGCACAGGGGTTTTTCGATGATGAAATGTGCGTCCTCAGTCCAGCCAGTCGATGCTCTGGTTCACGTAGTCGCCGATGTTGAACACCCAGTCGGTCAGGAACTTCTCCCAGCTACCGCCGCTGGTCTCGTCCAGGCAGCGCACCAGATCCATCTCACTCAGCACGTCCGTCCGAAGGCCAAGTTCGTAGAATGCGCGCAGACCCTCGATCAGCCCGTTGCGCCCCATGGCGGTGCGCAGCTCATGGAACACCGCCGCGCCCCGGTCGCGCACCACGATGTCGTATTCATTGGAGCTGAACAGCGAAGCGTCGCTGGTGACCACCAGTCCGCCGGGGATGGTGAGCTGCAGCGCGGGAACCACGTTCTTGTTCAGTGCAGCGAGGTAGGCGCTGTTGCCCTCGCTCTCCTCCAAAAGCAGATAGGCGAGGTATTCGGAGACCGCATCGGACAGCCATGCGTCCGAACCGGGCCGGGCGTAGGCGGAGAGTCCGAAATACTGTTGGGCAATGGCCGCGCGCAGATCATGCTCCAGCTCGTCGGATTTGAGCGCGTCCTCGCTCAGCCAGATGCAGCCGCTGTGCACCACCACCTCCGGTACGACGTCCGCCTGCACGATGTCCAGCTGCTGCACGGGGAAGGGGCCGAACCAATTCTCCAGCGTCCCGATGGTCTCCTCCGCCAGATCCAGCAGCTTGTCGGCCTTGCCCCGCAGGTTGGTGACGGCGCGAAGTTCCACGCCGGATGCGGTGGTGCGGCTGCTCTCCCGGTAGCGCAGGCCAAAGTTCAGCGCAAAGTCACGCACGTTTTCCGCCGCAACCGTCCAGCGCGTGACGTGCGTCCCGGTATCCGTCTCCGCTTGCTCCATGCCGGTGGCGCTGAGCAGGTACAGCTCCGGCAGCGCGATGGTCGCGCTGAAGTCGGCGGCGGGGGAGTGGATCCAGCGGGTGAAGCTGGTGGGGGTGCTGAGCATGAACTCGCCGTAGAGGGGATCGACGTAGGCGGGGGCAAAGTAGAAGTCGCTCAGCCGCCAGTCCAGCTCGGATATGCCCATGAAGGCGTGATTCTGCGTCAGCAGCAGGTAGTAGTTGAAGCTAAACTCGCAGCTCTCGCCGGGCTCCAGGTCGCAGGCCACCCGCAGGTAGATCTCGTCGCTGCCCTGAAAGCCCCAGTCGGCCGTCTCGCCGTCCACCAGCACGCCCTGCAGGTCGATGCCGCCGGGAAGATAGCCCGCCGGGAAGGCCTCGGCCCACTGCCCGTCGTCGTACATCAGCGCGCTCTGCCGGCGGAACAGGTTGCCCGGCGCATAGAACACCACCCGATCCAGATGGATGCCGGAGTCGTTCAGATAGACAAGGCGCTGCGACACGCGCAGCGCTTGTTCTTCTCCGAGGTATTCCATTGTAAGGCTGTACTGATTCCGTTCCGACGGCTCCGCCTCCTCGGCGTAGGCGATGCTGATGACGGCGGACACGATGGCGCCGCCGGCCAGCAGGATCGCCAGTGCGATGGCAATGATGCGCACGAGGCGCTGCTGTTTCTTCCTCATTCCATGCTCCTTTGCTTACTCGGGAACGCGAATGGAGCTCAGTGGCCATACGACGCACTGCACCTTGCCCACGATCATGTCCTCGGTGATGGGGCCGACGTCGCCGTTGGGGGTGCTGTCGTTCCAGTCGCGGGAGTCGTGGCTGTTGTAGCGGTTGTCGCCGACCACGAAGTACTCGTTCTCGCCCAGGGTGTAGGCCTCGTAATCGTCCGAGGAGCCCAGCGGGAAGTAGAGGGAGTAGCGCTCGTCCAGCATCTCGTCCACGGTCACGGTCTCGCCGCTGTCGTCGGTGGTCTGATACACCACGTGGGTCACGCCGCACGTGCGGTAGATCGTGTCGCCGGGCACGGCCACGGCGCGCTTGACAAAGTTGGTGATGCCCCGGTTCGGGTAGCGGCAGATCACGATGTCGCCGCGCTCTACGCCGTTGAGCCGCACGTCCGGGATGGTGACGAACAGGCGCTCGTTGTTCAGCAGCGTGGAGTACATGGAGTCGCCGTCCACGCGGATGATCTGGAACAGGAAGCTGCGAATGAAGAACACCACCATCAGCGCTGCGGCCAGGGACACGATCCACTCCCGCAGTTCCTTCTTCCAGCTCTTCTTCGGTTTCCGGGGCGCATTTTCCGCCTCGGGAACCGTCTCGTTCACCACTTCCTCCACGGAGGGGCGGGCCTTCTCCGCATCGGCGGACTGTTCCTGCTGGAACTTGTTGTCATCCTGCATATCCATGTACCTCGTTTCTCATTCAATCTGATTGATAAACCGGAATTCTCCGGAGGTTTTCTATTCAACGCCGTGCAGCGGCCAGACGCACAGCCGCACGCGCCCGAGGATGTCCTCCGCACCGATGGGCCCCATGTCCGCCGCGCGGCTGTCGTAGCTCTCGCAGCGGTTGTCGCCCAGCACCAGATACTCATTTTCGCCCAGCGATACGCTGTAATCCTCCGCGATGCTGAACACATAGGGCTCAGGAATCGCCGCGCCGTCGATCCAGGTTTTGCCGTCGCGGAGCTCCACCGTCTCGCCAGGAAGACCGATCACCCGTTTGACGTAAGTATCCACCCGGCCCGGGAAGCGGCACTCCACCACGTCGCCGCGCACAGGCCTTGCGCCGAAGCGGTAGTCGAAGCTGGTGACCAGCGCGATCTCGCCGCTGCAAAGGGTATCCTGCATGGAGCCGCCCTCGATGCGCACCAGATGGAACACGAACAGCCGCAGCAGCACGCAGACCAGCGCAACGGCGGCAATCCATACCACAGCCCGCAGCGGATTCCTTCGCATCAGGCGCGACGTGCGCTTTCTCCGGCGCACGGTGCGTGCGCTCATGCCTCGGCTTCGGCGGCGGATTCCACGATCTTCTTCATCCGCTTTTCAAAGGTGGGGCGATCCAGCATCACGATGCGGCTGCACTTCTCGCACCTCATCTTCACGTCCGCGCCCACGTAGGTGATTCGCCACAGGTCGTTTCCGCAGGGATGCGCCTTGCGCATCTTCACCAGGTCGCCGATGTTGAGCAGCATGGAATCCCTCCCTCATGGTATCGCTTCATTATATCGCCACAATGTTAAATTACGTGGTCTATTCGGGATCGATTTCGTAGCAGAAGCTGCGCCCGGTGACGTCGCTGACGCACAGGGCGAGCTGGCCCGAGTACACCGGCGCGTCCAGAGCCTCCCGCAGGGCGGGATTGCGCTTGGTGCGCACGGATTCGGCCATGGCCACATATTCGCCGTCGCGCAGGTAGCCCACCGACCAGGCGTCCACGCCGTCCAGACCGGTCAGCGTCCGATCCAGCAGCCCATCCTCAAACTCGAAGCGCTCCAGCGTCACGTGGTAGAAGCCAACGCCGGGGCTTGCGGAGGCACGGCAGAAGGGATTGCCCGCAAAGGGCGGGTACTCCAGCGCGTACTCCGAACCGAACAGGCGGCGGCGCGCGATGTTCAGCGTCAGCGGGCAGCGGTCGATGCCGATGAAGTTGCGCCCGCAGCGCCGCGCGGCCTCCAGCGTGGTGCTGCTCCCGGCGAAGGGATCCAGCACCGTCTCGCCCGCGCGGGAGCCGCACTTCACGATGCGCTCCAGCAGCGAAAGCGGCTTCTGGGTGTCGTAGCCGGTGCGCTCCGGGTCCTTCTGCTGCAGATGGGAGAGGTCGCTCCACACGTCGGTGGGGGCTACCGGATCGTCGTCGTAGTAGGTGTACACGCGGCCATTCGTGCGGATGGAGCGGTACACCCTGCCGTCGGGATCCACGTGCCTGCGCATGTGGTTGCTGCGCGGCTCCGTTGGCGGAGCCATGACCTCCTCCACGTTGAAGTCGTACTGCGCAGACTTGCGGTAGAACAGGATCACGTCGTGCTTGCGGCTGAAGTGCTTCAGCGACCGCCCGCCGGACTGGTACACCCAGATGATCTCGTTGAGGAAGTTGTCCTCGCCGAAGATCTCGTCCATGATGAGCCGCAGGTAGGGGTGGGTGCGGTAGTCGATGTGCAGAAAGAGCATGCCGTCGCTGCGCAGCAGAGCGTGGCAGCGCACGAGCACCGCGCGCATCATCTCAAGAAACGCATCCCGGCTCATGGAATCGGAGAAGGTCTCCATCTCAAGCGTCCCACGGCCCGCCTTCCAGTCCGCCTCGCCCACGCGCACGCGCATCGTGAAGCGCTCGCCCGTCTGGAACGGCGGATCCAGATAGATCAGTTTGATCTGTTCCTCCTGCGTCTCAAGCAGCGCATCCAGACCCTCAATCGCGTCGCAGAGCACAAAGCGGCCCCTTGAACCGTTCCCCTCGTGCATCTCGCGCGCCACGGCAATTTTTCTCGGCTCCATTCGGCACCCTCCATTTGAATCTGTTCCATAATTATAGCATCAAAGCGCCGCGTTCACAAGGCCCATTTGCGCCTGTGCGATTTAATCCGGCGTTCGATTGCAATTTTGCCGCGCTGTGCTATAATGTATATATCGAACATGTGTTCGTATCTTGAAATAGAGGCAGGTGAGGTAGCCGTGCGAACCATACTGCACAGCGATCTGAACAACTTTTACGCCAGCGTGGAGTGCGTGTACAATCCCGAATTGCGGAAGGTGCCGCTGGCGGTGTGCGGCGACCCGGAGGCGCGCCACGGCATCGTGCTGGCGAAGAACGACCTGGCCAAGCGCATGGGCGTGAAGACGGGCGAGGCCATCTGGCAGGCGCGGCAGAAGTGCCCGAATCTGCAGGTCGCGCCGCCGAACTTCAAGCGCTACATGCGCTTTGCGAAGATGATGCGTCAGATCTACGCCGATTACACCGGCCACATCGAGCCCTTCGGCCTGGACGAAGCATGGCTGGACGTGACGGGCCATGCAAAGAGCGGCGAGGAGATCGCAAACGAGCTGCGTTTTCGGGCGAAGGAGGAGCTGGGGCTGACGGTGTCGGTGGGGGTATCGTTCAACAAGATATTCGCCAAGCTGGGCTCGGACATGAAGAAGCCGGACGCGACCACGCTGATCACGCCGGAGAACTTCCGCCAGAAGGTGTGGCCGCTTCCGGTGGAGGAGCTGCTGTTCGTTGGCCCGGCCACGAAGCGCAAGCTGAACAGCCGCAACATCCGCACGATTGGTGATCTGGCCAACTGCGATCCGAGCGCGCTGCGCAGCGCCCTGGGCAGGAACGGCGAGATGATCTGGAACTTCGCCCGGGGCAACGACTGCTCGTCGGTGATGGCGGTGGACGAGGCGGCGGCGGTGAAGTCGGTGGGCAATAGCACCACCGCGCCCCGGGATCTGGTGAACGAGCGCGACGTGCATCTGGTGCTGCTGTTGCTCTCGGAGAGCGTGGCGGAGCGGCTGCGGGTGCAGAACCTGCGGGGCAGCGTGATTACGCTGTACGTGCGCGACTGTGAACTGCACAGCCTGTCCTGCCAGCGAAAGATCTCCGCCCCCACGGCGCTCTCGCGGGACATCGCGGCGCATGCCCAGGCGCTGTTCCGGGAACGCTACCGCTGGGAGAGGCCCATCCGCAGCCTGGGTGTCAGCGTGTCCGCGCTGGAGATACAGGGTGGAAATCAGCAGCTGTGCATGTTCCCGGATGCAAACCGGCAGCGCTATGAGATGGAGGACGCGGTGCGGGACATCCGCCGCCGCTTCGGCCACGGCAGCATCGGCCGGGCGAGCCTGCTGGCGGACGCAGGGCTCAACGCAATCAATCCCCGGGACGATCACGTGATTTACCCCGTGGGCTGGAGAGGATGATGGAGCATGGCGCGAAGGGCGTATGTGAAGGTGATCGCCCGCCACGACGAGCAGGGCAAGGTGCGTCCGCTGGAGGTGGAATGGGAGGACGGGCGGCGCTTCGAGGTGGATAAGCTGCTGGACGTGCGGCGCGCGGCGGCGCTGAAGGCCGGCGGCCAGGGCATGCGCTACACCGTGCGCATACTGGGCAGGGAGACCTATCTGTTCGAGGACGAGGGCCGCTGGTTCGTGGAGGCGAAGGAATGAAGGGGAGGCGGAATGCATAGAATATATAGGAAAAACGCATTCTGATCAACCAGAGGTGATACGATGGAAAATCCCAACAATCGAATTGTGGCCGCAGGTCGCCTGGAGGACAAGCTGGAGCTGAGTCACGAGGTCATGAACGAACCCTTCTACACCGGTACGCTGCTGGTGAAGCGGCTCTCCGGCGCAGTGGACCGCCTGCCGGTCACGATTCCCGGCAAGTTGCTGGCGGTGACGGAGCTCGACCGCGACCACCTGATGCTGATGACCGGCCAGGTACGCTCCTACAACAAGGTGGTGGAGGGAAGCGGACGGCTGATGGTCACACTGTTCGTGCAGAGCATGACGGAGACCCAGGAAAACGACACCATGAACAAGGTCACCCTGGTGGGCGTGTTGTGCAAGCCACCGATCTATCGCTCCACGCCCTTCGGACGGGAGATTTGCGACATGATGCTGGCGGTCAACCGCGCCTTTGGCAAGAGCGATTACATTCCCTGCATCGCCTGGGGCCGCAACGCCCAGTACGCCTCCCGCTTTCAGGTGGGCGACCGCATCCGGCTCACTGGACGGCTGCAATCCAGGGAATACCAAAAGCTGATGGAAAACGGCGAGTACATGACCCGCAACGCCTACGAGGTTTCCGCCTTCACGCTGGAAGCGGCGAACGATCTGGAGCCGGAGTTTCATGCCCAGCCCTACCCGCACGCCGTCGCACCGGTCGAGCATGCCGGAAGCAGGCTTCCGCCGAACTGAATAAGAACGCGATGCTGAATGCGCCGGAGCCCGGATACGGACTCCGGCGCATTTTGCTGCTGGAAACACGGGGAAGGAGGGACGCAGAGCAAACTGCCCAAAGCGCAGAGTTAAATTTTTGGTATTTGACGGAATATAGAAGGAAATCGCTGTAAGGACTCCGAATTTGTAGTTGGGCAGAATTGCTAAGAAAGCGCTAAAAATTATATTTATGGAGAATTGCCGAAAGGATGAAAACATGAAGCCGCAGGAGGCAGTTGTAAAGGAAACCGGGCACATCGCCATCGGGACGCTGATATTGACGGCGGTGATGCTGGTCGTGTTCGCCATCATCGGCCGCTTCAGCCTGAACGTGCTGTTTGGCGGGCTGTATGGCAGCGCGCTGGCCGTGGCAAACTTCTTTTTTCTGGGGCTGACCGTGCAGCGCGTCGCCGAGAGCGCACCGAAGCTGCAGGGTGAGGAAGCGGATCCGGACGCGGTGAAGCTTGCCAAGCTCAAGATGCGTCAGAGCTACATGCTGCGCATGCTGCTGGGCATTGGACTGCTGATTCTGGCCCTGGCCGTGCTGAAATTGAACTGGATCGCCTGCGTGTGCCCGCTGATCTTCCCCCGGATCACCATTTCCGCGATGGATGTGTTCAAGCGGGTGCGCAGCGTAAAGGGAAGTGGAGAAATCAAATGAATCTTGAAGTTACAGGCGCAAAAGTTTTGTTCAAAATCCCGATCTTCGGGGGAATTCCGATCACGGAGACCATCGTCAACACCTGGATCGTGATGGCGCTGATCGTGGGTCTGTGCCTCTTCCTGACCCACGGCATGCAGGTGCACGCGCGCACGAAGCGCCAGGTGGTGGCCGAATACCTGGTAGGTATGGTCAGGAACATGGTGAAGAACAATATGGGCGAGCGCTTCATGCAGTACGTGCCGTTTATCGGCGCGCTGTTCTCGCTGGCCATGCTCTCGAGCCTCATCAGCATGGTGGGCATGTTCTCACCCACGGGCGACCTGTCCACCTGCGTGGGCTGGGCGCTGCTGGTGTTCGTGGTGATCACCTACTACAAGATCAAGACCCAGCACATCGGCGGCTACCTCAAGGGCTTCACCCAGCCAGTGTTCATCATGACGCCCCTCAACATGATCAGCGAGGTGGCCACGCCCATCTCCATGGCCTTCCGTCTCTTCGGCAACATCGCCTCCGGCTCGGTGGTGACGCTGCTGCTCTACGGCGGCCTGGCGGCGCTGTCCGCGGGCATCCTGGGGCTGATTCCCGGCGCAGTGGGCGAGGTGCTCAGCATGATTCCCATCTTCCAGCTGGGCATTCCGGCGATCCTGTCGATCTACTTCGACCTCTTCACCAGCGTACTTCAGGCATTCATCTTCTGCATGCTCACGATGATGTACATCAAGCTTGCATGCGAGGAATAATGACATAAACAACAATTGACAACAAAGTAGGAGGAAACAAACATGACGGACAATGGATTCATTCTCGGCTGCAGTGCAATTGGCGCAGGTCTGGCGATGATCGCGGGTCTCGGCCCCGGTATCGGCGAAGGTATCGCTGTCAGCAAGGCGCTGGAGGCCATCGGTCGCCAGCCGGAGTGCAAGGGCGAGGTCACGTCCACGATGCTGCTGGGCTGCGCAGTCGCTGAGACCACCGGTATCTATTCCCTGATCATCGCGCTGATCCTGCTGTTTGTAAAGCCGCTCACCTGATTTACAACGGCAATACGCAACGGGAGGAAATAGAGCGTGGAAGTTCAGCAATTTGTTTCGCTCGCGCCGTGGACGATCATCTTTCAGATCGGCAACCTGTTGCTTCTGGTGTGGTTGATGAAGAAGTTCCTGTTCAAGCGGGTTCAGAACATTCTGGACAAGCGGCAGCAGGAGATCGACGGCATCTATGAGGCGGCGGACGCGGATCGCAGTTCCGCGGCGGAACTCAAGGAGGAATACACCCGGCGCATGGCGACAGCCCGCGACGAGGCGGATCGTTTGGTGCGCAGCGCTGTGGACGAGGCCAACCGCAAGGGCGACGAGATCGTGGACGGCGCGCACAAGCAGGCCAGCTACATCATCAAGAAGGCCGAGGGCGAGATCGCCCAGGAGAAGCGCAAGGCCTACGCCGAGCTTCGCAGCGACATCTCCGGTCTTGCTGTGGACATCGCCGAGCAGATGGTGGGCCGCGAGATCAACGGCGCCGATCAGGCGGGCCTTGTGGAGGATTTTATCCGGAATGCGGGGGATGACAAGTGACGCATTTTGCCAGAGAATATGGAAATGCGCTGTTTGAGCTCGCCACGGAGGAGGGCATCGCGCAGGAGATGGAGCAGCAGCTCCAGATGCTCGTCGCCTGCTTCCGGGAGCAGCCGGAGTACATTGCGCTTCTGGATGCGCGCAATATCGAAATTGAAAAGCGCAGGGCGCTGCTGGACGAGGCCTTTTCCGGCCGCGTGCACGCCTACCTGCTCAACTATCTGAAGCTGCTGACCGAGCGCGGCGCCATGCGTCTCTTTATCGAGTGCGCGGATTTCTTCCGCATGCGCTACAACGAGGCCTACGGCATCGCCGAGGCCCAGGTTACCAGCGCATCCGAATTGGATGAAGCGCAGCAGGCGGCGCTCAAGGCGAAGCTGGAGGAAATCTCCGGCAAGCAGGTCGTGCTGCATCTGAATGTGGATTCGCAGCTCATCGGCGGCCTGCGCGTGGATCTGGAGGGCCGCAGATACGACAACTCCATCCGCACGCGCCTGGACCGCATGCGGCGCAGCCTCATGGAAACCGAAGGAAGGGAGGCCTGATTGAGATGCAATTGAGGCCTGAGGAAATCTCGAAGATCATCAAACAGCAGATCAAGCAGTACGAACAGAAGGTCGTGCAGGACGACGTCGGCACGGTGCTTCTGGTCGGCGACGGCATTGCAAGGGTCTCCGGACTCGAAAAGTGCATGGCCAACGAGTTGATCCGCTTTTCCACCGGCGTGTACGGCATGGCGCTGAACCTGGAGGAAAACTCCGTGGCTGTGGTCATGCTGGGCAGCGACGAGGGCGTGAAGGAGGGCTCCAGCGTCACCCGCACGGGCAAGGTCGTGTCCGTTCCGGTGGGCGAGGCGCTCATCGGCCGCGTCGTGGACGCGCTGGGCACCCCCATCGACGGCAAGGGCCCCATCGAGGCTGCGGACTACCGCCGCATCGAGAGCCCCGCGCCGGGCATCATCGAGCGAAAGAGCGTTTCGGTGCCGCTGCAGACCGGCATTAAGGCCATCGACAGCATGATTCCCATCGGTCGCGGTCAGCGCGAGCTGATTATCGGCGACCGTCAGACCGGCAAGACCACCGTGGCGACGGACACGATTGTGAACCAGAAGGGTCAGAACGTGATCTGCATCTACGTGGCCATCGGCCAGAAGCGCTCAACGGTTGCGCACGTGGTCGAGGAGCTCAGCGCGGCGGGCGCGATGGATTACACCATCGTGGTCTCCGCAACGGCTTCCGAACTGGCGCCCCTGCAGTACATCGCCCCCTACGCGGGCTGCGCCATGGGCGAATACTTCATGCAGCAGGGCAAGGACGTGCTCATCATCTACGACGATCTGTCCAAGCATGCGGTGGCGTACCGCGCGCTGTCGCTGCTGATCCGCCGCCCGCCGGGACGCGAGGCCTATCCGGGCGACGTGTTCTACCTGCACAGCCGCCTGTTGGAGCGCGCCGCGCGCATCGCGCCGGAGTTCGGCGGCGGTTCGCTGACGGCCCTGCCCATCATTGAAACCCAGGCCGGCGACGTTTCGGCCTACATTCCCACCAACGTCATCTCCATCACCGACGGCCAAATCTTCCTGGAGACTGAGCTGTTCCACGCGGGCATCATGCCGGCGGTGAACCCGGGCATCTCGGTATCCCGCGTCGGCGGCAATGCCCAGATCAAGGCCATGAAGAAGGTTGCCGGTACCCTGAAGCTGCTCTACAGCCAGTACCGCGAGCTGCAATCCTTCGCCCAGTTTGGCTCCGACCTGGATCCCGACACCAAGGCCCGCCTGGATCAGGGCGAGCGCATCGTGGGTGTGCTCAAGCAGAACCACAATGCCCCCGTTCCGGTGGAGAAGCAGGTGTGCATCCTCTACGCCGTCACCAACGGCTATCTGAAGGACATCGCCGTGGAGGACATCCCGGAGTACGAGTCCGGCCTGTACGAGCGCATGGACGCCCAGCACCGCGACGTGCTGGAGACCATCGTGTCAACCGGCGACCTGAGCAAGGACACCGAGGCGAAGCTGAAGGCTGCGCTGGAGAACTACACCGCGGACTTTATTCGCGCAAAGGCGCCGGTGGAGGCGTAAGCTATGGCCGGTGCATCGATGAAGGACATCCGCCTTCGCATCAAGAGCGTTACCAGCACGATGCAGATCACGAAGGCGATGCAGCTGGTGGCCTCCTCCAAGCTGCGCTCTGCGCGAGCGCGCATGGAGGCCAGTCGGCCCTATCTGGAAATCGCCCGCGACACCATCGCGGACATCGCCTCCCACAACACCGGCTGCAAGAGCGAGCTGCTCACCGGGCGTGAACTGAAGAAGCGCTGCATCGTGGTCATCGCAGGCGATCGCGGCTTGGCAGGCAGCTACAACGCAAACGTGTTCAAGCTGATCCGCACGGAGCTTTCGGACGCGCCCTACTGTGCGCTGCCCATCGGCCGCAAGGCACGGGAATATTTCAGTGTACAGGGTGCGGAGGTCTTGTCCGGCCCCGAAAAGGCCGAGGGCGTGACCATGGACGACTGCCGCAGCATGGCGCAGGAGATCCTGAACCGCTTCGAGCAGGGCGAAATCGACGAGGTGCAGCTGGTGTACACCGGCTTTGTGTCGGTGTTGACCCAGACGGCCCGTCGTGTGCGGCTGATCCCGGTCTCCCTGGAGGAGCCGGAGTCCGGCGCGCGGCAGATGATCTTTGAGCCGGGACCGGAGGCGCTTTTGAAGCTGGCCATGCCGGACTATCTGGCGGGCATGATCTTTGCGGCCACCTGCGATTCCGTGGCCAGCGAGCAGGCGGCGCGTCGCGTCGCCATGGACGCCGCCACCAAGAACGCCGGCGAGATGATAGAGGATTTGAATCTGCGCTACAACCGCGCGCGCCAGGCTTCGATCACCCAGGAGCTGACGGAGATCGTCGCAGGCGCGGAGAGCGAAAACGAGGAGATTTGACATGGCAAACAAGAATACAGGCAGAGTGGCGCAGGTCATCGGTCCGGTTCTGGACATCCGCTTCGACAGCGGCGACCTGCCGAACCTGCTCAATGCGATTGAAATCGAATACGAGGGCAGGGTGATCACCGCCGAGGTCGCGCAGCACGTGGGCGACAATGTGGTGCGCTGCATCGCCATGAACTCCACCGACGGCCTGCGCCGCGGCCTGGAGGCCGTGGATACCGGCGCGCCGATCTCGGTGCCGGTGGGCGAGAAGTGCCTGGGCCGCATGTTTAACCTGCTGGGCGATCCCATCGACGGCTTCCCGGCCCCGGAGGGCGCGCCCGAGTGGCCCATCCATCGCCCCGCGCCCGCCTACGATGAGCAGGAGGGCACCACGGAGATCCTGGAGACGGGCATCAAGGTCGTCGACCTGATCGCGCCCTACGCCAAGGGCGGCAAGATCGGCCTGTTCGGCGGCGCAGGCGTCGGCAAGACGGTTCTGATCATGGAGCTGATCAACAACATCGCCAAGGAGCACAGCGGACTTTCCGTGTTCGCCGGCGTCGGCGAGCGCTCCCGCGAGGGCAACGACTTCTACAACGAAATGAAGGAGAGCGGCGTGCTCTCCAAGACCGCGCTGGTCTACGGCCAGATGAACGAGCCGCCGGGAGCCCGCATGCGCGTGGCATTGTCGGGCCTGACCATGGCGGAGTACTTCCGCGACGAGGGCAAGCAGGACGTGCTGCTGTTCATCGACAACATCTTCCGCTTCACCCAGGCGGGCAGCGAGGTTTCCGCACTGCTGGGCCGCATGCCCTCCGCCGTCGGCTACCAGCCCACGCTGGCCACCGAGATGGGCGCCCTGCAGGAGCGCATCACCTCCACCAAGTCCGGTTCCATCACCTCGGTGCAGGCGGTCTACGTGCCTGCGGACGATCTAACCGACCCGGCCCCAGCCACCACCTTCGCCCATCTGGACGCCACCACGGTTCTGTCCCGAAACATCGCGTCCCAGGGCATCTACCCGGCGGTGGACCCGCTGGATTCCACCAGCCGAATCCTGACCCCCGAGGTCGTGGGCCAGGAGCACTACAACGTGGCGCGCCAGGTGCAGTCCATCCTACAGCGCTACCGCGAGCTGCAGGACATCATCGCCATCATGGGCATGGACGAGCTGTCCGACGAGGACAAGAAGATCGTGGCCCGCGCCCGCAAGGTGCAGCGCTTCCTGAGCCAGCCCTTCTCGGTTGCGGAGCAGTTCACCGGCATGGAGGGCCGCTATGTGCCCCTGAAGGAGACCATCCGCGGCTTCAAGGAGATCTGCGAGGGCAAGCACGACGACCTGCCCGAGAGCGCCTTCCTCTTCGTCGGAACCATCGACGAGGCCGTGGAAAAGGCCAAAAAGGGTGTGTAAGCCATGGCGAAGCTGCAATTGACCATCGTCATGCCCACGGAGAAGGTCTTTGAAGGCGAGGCCGATCGCGTGATGGTGCGCACCACCGAGGGCGAGGTCGCCATCCTGCCCAGGCACATCGACTACGCTGCTGCACTGGGCGACGGTGACGCGCGCATCACCGTGGACGGTAAGGTGCGCCGCGCGCACATTCGCGGCGGCATGATGCACGTCGAACAGGATCGCGTGCGCATCTTGACCACCGATTTCGCGTGGCAGGAATAAGAGCATTTTCCTTTGCAATTTCGGAGGGTACAGTTGCCCTCTACCAGCCCCAGGGCGGGTTCCGGAGCACTTCGGAGCCCGCCGTTTTTGTGTGCATTTGAAATGGAAAATTCTTCCAGCATCAGTTTTTTGAAACCGATTTGCGGCTTCTTCGGTCAAAGGTCAGCTCGTAGCTGTCCTCGATCAGCGGAAGGATCTCAGCATCGGACATGCTCCCGTCCAGAATGACGCTGATCCAGTGGCGCTTGTTCATGTGGTAGCCGGGCAGCACGGCGGGGTAGGCGTCGCGCCAGAATTCCGCCCGCATGGGCTCGGCCTTCAGATTGATCCAGATCCTTCCCTCACGCTCGAACACCAGCGCGAAGATTTTCTGATTGGTTCTGTGGCGCAGCGCCGTCCAGTTGGGGTCGTCGAAGGGGTAGTCCTCGTAGGCGTCGCTGAAGCGCATGCAGGCCGTAAGCACATCGGCGCGGGTCATCATGGCGCACTTCCTCCCTTGCAAGTCACATTCCGCTTCCATTATAGCACTGCGGCGGTCGTGTGGCAATTTTCCAGAATTTGCCAAACAAACAACATATTGTTACTCCATAAAACTGCAACTTGTTCCGGTATAATTGCGTCTATAATGGTGCATTCAATGCAAAATCGTGTCGGAGGTATTTGAATGAAGAAAATTCGCATCCTGCTTGCCGCGATCCTCGCTGTGGCGCTGCTGACTTCCGTCCTTTTCATATCCGAGGCGGAACCGGCTGCCGATGAGGTATGGCAGGCTGACTTGCTGAAGCTGATGGATCCTGCGGACGTGCCCAGCACGACGCACATCCAGTACGAAAATACCTATGATGAAGGCACAATTGTATCGCAAAAGGACGTGGCCTGCGAGGTGACTGTCAATGATGTGACCTACGGCTGCGAGTTTGTGTTCGAGGTCGTCGGCGACGCTGCGCCGGACTGGAGCGCCATCCAGCAGTGGCTGGGCGGCATCGTGACCGAGTCCGCGCGCACCGCAGGCAGCGACTCCGAGTCCCTGGCCAAGGCCATCGACAAGGCCATTCGCACGGCGCGCAAGTCCGCGCAGAGCGATGCAAACGGCGCGCTGCCGGACTGGGCGAGTGAGTCGATCCAGGTTTCGGACATTCGCGTGTCCACGCCCTTCTATCCGGAGCTGGAGCTGGGCAAGAACGGCGAGGCCACCAAGCGGCTCCAGCAGAGCCTGATTGCGATGGGCTTCCTCAACGACAAGGCCGACGGCTACTTCGGTGAGCGCACGAAGCTTGCCGTGGAGGCGTTGGAGAGCTACGTGCGAGAGCTGGAGCAGGAGCTGATCGATGCGCGGCCTGTGGAGACTCCCACGCCCGCGCCCACCGCGACCCCTGTGGCCACCGCGACGGCGGCGGCCACCGCGGAATCCAAGCACCAGCTGACCCTCGTGCCCAAGAACACCCCTGTGCCCACGGAGGACCCCACGGCGAAGCCCACTGTGGAACCCAGCGCGGAGCCCGCGGAACCCGTGCAGACCCTTGAACCCGTGACCCAGGTGGACGGCATTGCGGACGCGCTGCTGCAGGCCTACCTGTATTCCGACAGCTTTGTTGCGGTGCGCGGCGAGCTCAAGACCGGCTCCAGCGGCACGGACGTGACCCGCCTGCAGACGCGCCTGTTGAATCTGGGCTGCAGCGTCTCCGAGCCGGACGGCCACTACGGCAGCAGCACGGAGCGCGCGGTGCGGGTGTTCCAGTACGCCAACGGCCTGAGTCAGACCGGCATGGCCGATGAGCAGACCCTCACGTTGCTCTTTTCCGCAAATGCGAAGGCCCCGACGCACGCCATGCTCTCGCTGGGTTCCACCGGCGACGACGTGACTGCGCTGCAAAAGCGTTTGCTGTATCTGGGCTTCACAACGGCCTCTGCGGACGGCAGCTTCGGCACCGCCACCCAGACCGCCGTACAGCGGCTCCAGGAATACGTGCGCGGCATCGAGACGCTGGCCGTCAAGGCAGCGGATCCCACGCTCGCTGCGGATGCGGACGTGAGCGACCGCCTGACCACCGTGGTGGACGGCGTTGCGGATCCCATTCTGCTGGACATCTTCTATTCCGACAAGTTCCCGGTGGTGCCGGGCGAGCTCGGCAGCGGCTCCTCGGGCGACGACGTGATTCGCCTCCAGCGCAGGCTGAGCGGCCTGAACTTCTTCTATGGCACGCTGGACGGCAGCTACGGTGCGGTGACGAAGGAGGCGGTGCTGGCCTTCCAGAAGCAGCACAAGCTGAGTCAGACCGGCACGGCGGACGCGGACACCCTGCGGGTGCTCTTCTCGGGCGATGCGAAGAAGGCGCTGAAGCCCTATATGCTGAAGGTCTCCACCAAGGATCAGCGCGTGTACGCCTACGGTCTGGACGACAACAACGAGTACACCGTGCTGGTGCGCACCATGAAGTGCTCCACCGGCAAGGACGCCACGCCCACGCCTACGGGCACCTTCCAGTCCACCACCGGCCCCGGCGCGCGCTGGCACTACTTCAAGAAGTACCAGTGCTGGGCGCAGTACGCCTACTATATCGAGGGTGACATCATGTTCCACTCCGTGCTCTACAACGAGAAGGATGGCCCCGTGACCCAGAGCTCGGTGAACAACCTCGGCCGCAAGGCCTCCCATGGCTGCGTGCGCCTGAGCGTGGAGGACGCGAAGTGGATCTACCAGAACTGCCCGGCGCAGACCAAGATCATCGTATACTGATGACGTAAGACAGAAAAATGGCCCGGTTCCGCAATGGAGCCGGGCCACAACTTTGTCTATGCATCGGAGGAAGCGCCATCCTCCGCGTCCAAGCGCTCCACCAGGCGGCGGATGCGCTCGCGCGCGAAGGACTGCTGCATCAGCGCGTCCTCGCTGCTGGGCTGCGCGTCGCCCATCAGCGATACGAACTGGCTGACCTTCAGGCCCAGCGCGTCCTGCATGTCCCGGTCGGAGCCCCTCGGCGAGACCAGGTAGTAGCACAGCAGGGAATCCTGCTGGCCGATGCGGTGGGCGCGGTCCTCGGCCTGGGAGTGCACGGCGGGCGACCAGTCCAGCTCACCGAACACCACGCAGGTGGCGCGCTGCAAATTCAGGCCGCTTGCGCTGCGCAGGCTGATGCACAACAGGTCGGTCTTGCCCTGCATGAAGCTGTCGGCGGCATGCTCTTTCTGCTGCTCCGTCTCGCGCCCGGTGATAAACTGGGGGTGGAGCCCCTTCAATTCGGTCTTGTAGATGTCCATCACCGCGTGGTGGTGGGCCATCAGCAGCACCTTCTCGCCGCCCTCCACCAGCGCGCGCACGAACGCCGCCACGAAGGGCGCCTTCGCGATGCCGGTGGCCTGGCGCTGACGCTGGCAGATCGCGTCCTCGATGATCGCGCGCTGGGCGGGATCATCGGTTCTGCGCAGCAGCTTAAGCTGCTCGGCCACGGGCAGCATCAGCTCCCGGTACACGCTGTCGTCCCAGTCGATCTCCTGCACCAGGCGGCGCTTGGGGGCAAGTTCTTTGAGCACATCGCCCTTCAGGCGACGCAGCATCAGGCCCTCCCGGCGCAGGTGCTCGCCCAGCAGCTCCGGCTTGGCCACGATGGCGCTGTTGTAGCCGTAGCACCACTCCCGGGAGAAGCTCTCCCAGTCGCCGAGAAAGTGGAAGTCCAGGATGTTGACCACGTTCCAGATCTCGCCGCCGTCGTTGTAGATGGGCGTGCCAGACAGGCCGATGCAGTTCTCACAGGCCTGCGACAGCAGGCTGGCGGCGCTGTACTTTCCGGTGCCGTTGCGGCGCAGCTCCTGAATCTCGTCGAAGATCACCGTGCGGAAGCCGCACTCCGGCAGCACGTCCTTCCAGCCCCGCAGCAGCAGGTAGTGAATGAGGTAGATGTCCGCCTCGGGCAGGGGATAGGGCTTCAGGCCACGGATCACGTGCACGCGCAGGTTGCCCTTTTCGTTGAGGAAGCGGGCGATCTCGCTCTGCCAGTTCCGCAGCAGGTGGGGCGGGGCCACGATGATCGCCGGATAGGACGCGGTGGTGGCGAGGAACGCCAGCGCCTGCACCGTCTTGCCCAGACCCATGTCGTCCGCCAGCAGGCAGCGCCGTGCGGACAGCAGGAAGGCAAGCCCCTGCTGCTGGAAGTCCAGCAGCTGCCCGGAGAAGCTCTCCGCAGGGGGAATGGCATACTCCGGCATTTTGCGGGCCTGCTCCCGGCGAATCGCGTAGTCCCGGGCCTCCTCCAGGGCGCTGTTCCAGCGCTCCCGGTCGGCCTCGCGCACCTCCAGCGGATAGCGCAGCATCAGCCAGTTCAGGTCGCCGATCACCCGCCGGTTCGCCGTGAAGCGCGCAACGCCCCGGCCCCGACCGTCGCAGCCGGGGAAGAGGCGCTTGGCCAGCTCCGTCACGCAGGGCTCAGCCTTGATCGTCCAGCACTTCGAGCGCCGGTTGTAGGACAGCGTGCCGTAGCAGTGGCCGCTGCTGTCCGCATCCCGCAGATAGAGCGGAAGCGGCTCCGCCGGGGTCTCGTCCCCGGGGAAGGTGAATTCAAAGAAATCGTTCAATGCAAGGCGACCCCCCACAGGCGGTTGAGCGCGACCACGTGCACCGGCTTTCCGCAGATGGATTCCGGCAGATGGCAGGGCCGCTGCAATACCACGATCATGGCCGTGAGCTGCGTCTGTTCCAGATAGCGCTGGAGCTGTTCTCGCAGGCGTCGGCCGTCGGGGCGGCCCTTCTTGACCTCCACGCCCACGCTTCCGCAGGCGAAGTCGATGCGCCGCCCGGGCAGCAGCCTGCACTCGTGGACGTAGGCGATCCCGGCGGCATCCAGCGCCCGCGCGACCGCGTCGTGAATCTCGTATTCCTCGGGCTGCGGGCCGATGCGCAGACCCGACAGCGCGTTCAGGATGGCTTGGACTTCATTCATGGCGTAAGCAACTTTCTAAGTTCATCGGGCAGCGGCGATTCGATGCGGATGCGTTCGCCGCTCAGCGGCTGATCCAGCTCAATGGCGGCGGAATGCAGCGCAAAGCGCCCCGGAAGCTGCGCAATTTCGTGTCCGTAGAGGAAGTCCCCGGCAACAGGGTGCCCGATGGCCGCCATGTGCACGCGAATCTGATGGGTACGCCCGGTCTCCAGCCGCAGCCGCACCAGCGTGCGGTCGTTTCCGGATGAAATCGTCTGATAGTGCGTCACGGCGGGCTTTCCGTGCTCCATGTCGATCACGCGGCGTACAGTCGCAGCCTCCTCCTTGGCAATGGGCAGATCGACGCAGCCCTCGCCTGTGAGCGTACCCTCCACCACGGCCAGATACTTACGCACGAAGCGCGGCGTGTGCAGCTGAGCTTGCAGCAGTTGATAGGCGTGAGCGTGGCGCGCGACGGTCATCAGGCCGCTGGTTCCCTTGTCCAGCCGATTCACCGGGCGAAACACGAAGTCGCCCTGCTCCCGGTAGAGAAAGGCCAGGCGGTTCTCCAGCGTGCCCGTCGGTTGCTTCGGCGTGCACTGGCAGGCCAGCGGCGCATCCTTGTCCACGATCAGCAGGTCGTCGTCCGCGTAGGCGATCTTCACCGGAAGCTTCTCCGGCAGAACCTCCTTGCTTCCGCCGCCTTCGGGCAAGGTGGCCGTCACGACGTCGCCCGCGCGCAGCAGGTAGTTTGCATGCACAGGCACGCCGTTCACCCGCATCCCATCGCAGGCCTTCATGGCGCAGTACTGGCTGTAGGAGATTTTCAAATCGCTGCGCGCGAAGTACTTGATCTTGCGGCCTGCGTCCTTCTCCGCGATGCAAACCGTCAACTCATAGGCGGGCATGGGCGACCTCCTTACAGAATCTCACCCAATTATACCACTTTGCGGCGACAGATGCAACGCAGACAGATGCTTCCGATCACCTGCCCGTTTATTGGCCCCTTATCGCCGTAGGGCGGGATGCCCACATCCCGCCGAAAAACAAGCGCGAGGCAGTTCTGCAACGGAGAAAGTGCTGTGAATAGCCCCCACATCTCCGCAGGGCGGGGTGCCCTTACCCCGCCGCAGAGCAAAGCGAGAGGCTGTCCCGAAACGGTG
Organism: Clostridiales bacterium; assembly: GCA_004554085.1. Classification (GTDB taxonomy): domain Bacteria; phylum Bacillota; class Clostridia; order Christensenellales; family Aristaeellaceae; genus SFTH01. The sequence goes on from SFNY01000002.1 coordinate 70,441, forward strand.
AGAACGCTTTGAGACAGCCCCTGATATGATTTATTCCGTCTTGCCGTCGCTGACGATGGCATAGTAGGCGTTGGAGGTGATGCGGTACACCATGAGGTAGAACAGCGCAAAAATCAGGTAGCTGATCGTCGTGGTGCACAACAGCAGCTTCAGGTTGAACAGGTTGAACATCATCAGCAGCTTGCGGATCATCGGGAAGGCGAAGGCCAGGTGCACGCCCGCAGCGATCAACGGCAGGAAGAACACGGTCAGCAGCTGGGAATTGATGCTCCTGCGGATGTCCCGCTTGGTCATGCCCACCTTCTGCATGATCTCGAAGCGGTGCTGGTCCTCGTAGCCCTCGGTCACCTGTTTGTAGTAGATGATGAGCACGGCGGCAAACAGGAACACGATGCTCAGCGCGATGCCCAGGAAGAACAGGCCACCGTAAGTGCCGTAGAAGTCCTCGCGGTTCTCGGAGCGGCTCTCGATGTAGAAACTCACGGCCCCTTCGCCCGCAGCGTCCAAACGCTCGCCCAGCTTGCCGTACAGTTCCTTCCAGATCGCAACCTGCACGTTGTCCTGCGCGTGCATGTCCACGCCGTAGAACCACATCACGTCCAGCAGCAGATCGCCCCGGGCGTTGGTCAGGCCGGAGAGGGGTTCAAGAATCTCCTCGAAGTTCGGCACGACGAGGATGAAATGGGTGAACATGTCCGTGGCTGCGACGCCATCCACCGGGAAGGAGTCAAGCTGCTTCACGATGTGTAGCTTCGCGCCGCCGACGATCTCCAGATCATCCCCTTTGAACGGCGTGCGCGTGGAATAGATGAGCGCCTCGCCCGGGTTCAACACCTCATTTGCACCCGCGAATTCGTTGTAGTCCTCCAGGGGGATGAAGTGGAGCACCCGCACATCGCCGTAGACCTCGACGGAATCGTACTCGAAGTTGGCGGGGTCGGGGTCGAGCTGGGTCCCTGTGAGACAGCCGGTGATCTCCGCGTACCGGTATTCCGTCACCAGATCGGGAGCCACGCCGTGATCCGCGCAGGCCTGCATGGTGGTGGAGCGCACGATCTCCAGCGCGGTATCGTTGTGGCCAACCACACGGGGAAAGAGCAGGTCGATGGTCAGATCCATGGGATAGCGGGTGTTCAGGGAATCCTCCGCGCCAAAGTACAGGCAGGAGGTGGAGCAGAGCATCACCAGCACCATGGTCGCCAGGATGCAGATGGAGGCAAGGCCCGCGCCGTTGCGCTTCATGCGGTAGGCCATGGAGGACACCGACACGAAGTGGTTCGGCTGGTAGTAGTAGCGCTTGTTGCGCTGGAGCGCGCGGCAGAGCACCACCGAGCCGGCCACGAACAGCAGGTAGGTGGCCAGAATCACCATGCCCACCGCCACAAAGAACCAGATCAGGGCGGAGATGGGATCCTGGATGCTGACGGCCAGGTAGTAGGCCCCGCCCAGCAGCAGCGCACCCAGCACGCCCAGGAACCAGTTGGCCTTGGGCGGCTTCTCACCGGCGTTCTCGCTGCGCAGCAGGGCGATTGCGTCGGTTCTGCCGATGCGGATCAGTCCCGCCAGCAGGATCAGCGCGAAGATCGCGCAGAACACCGGGATCGTGGTTGCCAGTGCATACTTCGACAGCTCGACGCGGTAGCTCACCTCGCCCTGCATAATGTTCACCAGCCCCAGCTCGGCAAGCTTCGACAGCGCAAAGCCCCCGAACAGGCCGGTGAGCAGGGTCAGCACGGCGCTGATCAGGCTCTCCCAGAACAGAATGCGGGCGATGTTGCCCTTGCCCATGCCCAGGATGTTGTACAGGCCGAATTCCTTCATGCGCCTGCGGATCAGGAAGGAGTTGGTGTAAAAGAGGAAGATCAGCGAGAACAGCGCGATGATCCAGCTGCCCATGTTCAGCATGGCGGTGATGGTGCTGCCGCCCCGCAGGCCGTGCACCGCATCGGAGTAGGACAGCGCGGTGATGATGTAGTGCATCATGACCATGCCGGCGCAGGTGAGCAGGTAGGGCGCATACAGGCGCTTGTTCTTGCGGATGCCCGTCCAGGCCAGCCGGGGATAGAGGAGCTTCTTCACTGCCGCTCACCGCCCGTCGCAAGCATGGTCAACGTATCGGAGATCTTCTGATAGAGCTGCTCGTCGGTGGACTGACCGCGGTAGATCTGGTGGAACACCTCGCCGTCGCGGATGAACAGCACGCGGCCCGCGCGGCTTGCGGCCTTGACGGAGTGGGTGACCATCAGGATCGTCTGACCGCTGCGGTTGATGCGCGCGAACAGGCGCAGCAGCTCGTCGGTGGCCTTGGAGTCCAGCGCACCGGTGGGCTCGTCCGCCAGCAGCAGCCGGGGGCCGGTGATCAGCGCCCTTGCGACGGCGGCGCGCTGCTTCTGACCGCCGGAGATTTCGTAGGGGTACTTCTTCAGAAGGTGGGTGATGGCCAGCTCGTCGGCGATGGGCCGCAGCCGCCACTGCATCTGGTCGTGGGGGAGGCCCGCCAGCACCAGCGGCAGGTAGATGTTGTCCTCCACGGTGAAGGTGTCCAGCAGGTTGAACTCCTGAAACACGAAGCCCAGCTTGTCGCGGCGGAAGGCGGCGACCTCGCTCTCCCTGATCTGGTGCAGATCCTTACCGTCCAGGCAGACGCTGCCGGAGCTGGGCCTGTCCAGCGCAGCCAGGATGTTCAAAAGCGTGGTCTTGCCCGAGCCGGATTCGCCCATGATGGCCACGTATTCGCCCTCCTCCACGCTGAAGTTCACGTTGCGCAGGGCCTCCACCTTGTTTCCGCCCAGGCGGGTGGTGTAAATCTTCTTCAGTTCCTTGACTTCCAGTATCGGCATGTTTGATTGACCTCCTGTTGAATTCTAAAGCCATTTTAGCAGAAGGGGGAACCGCAAGGCCATCGATTTGCCTTACAATTCCCCGGTGAATTCTAACAGTTCCGTAAGAAGTGCCGCTATTCTACGTCCAGGCGGCGCTGGTTCAGGTCGAGAAGAATCGCCGTTCCCTCTCCGGGCGTGGACTGGGCCGATATGCCGTGGCCCAGATTCCGGCAGATTCTGCGGCAGAGGTACAGCCCGAGTCCGCTGGAGCTGCGCTCCCCGCGCCCGTTGCAGCCGGTGAAGCCGCGCTCAAAGATGCGGGGCAGATCCTCCGTCGCGATGCCGATACCCGTGTCCCGGATGCACAGCACGCCGCTCTCGGCGGACTCGATGGTCACGCCGCCCTCGTAGGTGTACTTCAGCGCGTTGGACAGCAGCTGCTCGATCACGAAGCCGAGCCACTTTTCATCGGTGATGGCCCGAATTTCCACCGGCTCGTAGCGCAAAGACAATTTTCGCGCGATGAACTCCGGCGCAAACTTCTTCAGCGACCGCCTGAGGATGTCATCCACCTCGCACTCCCGGATGACGTAGTCCGTATCGTCCGAATCCAGCCGCAGGTAGGTCAGCACCATCTCCACATACAGCTCGATGTGGAACAGATCCAGCCGCAGCTTGCGGCTCAGCGGGCTGTCCTCGCCCTGCAAACTCAGCTGCATGGATGCGATGGGCGTCTTGATCTGGTGCGCCCAGACGGTGTAGTAGTCGATCATGTCCGCGTAGCGCCGCCGCATGCCGCCCTCAATCTGTCGCTGCTCCTCCCGCAGCAGGCCGATGATGCGCTGGTAGTCCGCTTCGATGCGGTTTTCGGCTTCGGGCAGCGCGTCCAGCGCACTGTCGGTGATGGAGCGCAGCCCGTTCAGGAGCTTGTGCCGCCTGCGAAATTGCAAGAAGTCCCAGCCCAGCGCAATGCCGCCCAGCAGCAGGCACAGTCCGGCGGGGTAGAGCACCGCCGCCACGGGCAGGTGGTAGAGCAGAAAGGATACGCAAAACAGCAGCGCGCACAGCGCCGAGAAGAGCAGTACCCGCCGCCGGGAGCGCAGGTAGGACAGAAGCAGCCTCATGAAGCGCCTCCCTCCGGCACGTCATGGATGACATAGCCCATGCCGAACTTCGTTGAGATGAAGCCGTTCAGGCCCGCGGCCTCCAACTTCTTGCGCAGGCGGCCCACGTTCACGCTCAGCGTGTTCTCATCCACGAAGGAATCCGTGCTCCACAGCTGCTCCATCAGCTTCTCCCGACTGACCACCTTGCCCTTGCTGCGCATCAGCGTGAGCAGAATTCGGTACTCGTTCTTGCTCAATTCAATCTGCTGCTCCCGGTAGAACAGACTGCCGTCGCCGGTGTTCAAGAGCGCGCCGCGATGCTCCAGCACCGGGGCCGAGGGCGCGTAATCGTAGCTGCGGCGCATCAGCGCCTGCACCTTCGCGATCAGCACATTCAGGTCGAAGGGCTTGGCGATGAAATCGTCCGCGCCCATGTTCATGGCCATCACGATGTTCATGCTGTCCGAGGCCGAGGAGATAAAGATGATGGGCACCTGGGACGTTTTCCGGATCTCACTGCACCAGTGGTAGCCGTTGAAGAAGGGCAGCGACACGTCCAGCAGCACCAGATGAGGATCAAAGCGGGCAAATTCCGCCATCACGTCCCGGAAATTCTGGGCGCAGCTGGCCTCGAAGTTCCACTGCTGCGCCTGCATCTGGATCGCCTGCGCGATGTCCCGGTCGTCCTCCACAATCAGTATCCGATACATACAAACCCTCCGCGTTGATATCCCGGATTCATCATATCACATGCCCTGCAAAAGTCAATAGCAGCAAACAACGGTTGCGGGGATTCTAATTCCAGTTGCAATTCCACGCAAAAGGCGCGGCCCAAACCGGGTCGCGCCATGGAAATACGGGTTTAGTCGCCGAAGCTGATGCCCAGCGCCTTGGCCTCCTTGATGATGCTGGCCTTGGGATCCACCATCTTCAGCTTGCCGGCAACCTCCTCCAGCGGCACCTTGACGATTTCACGGTTCTTGTAGCCCACCATGAAGCCGTATTCACCCTTGAGGATCAGCTTGCCCGCCTCGCTGCCCAGGCGGCTGGCGAACACGCGGTCGTAGGGACAGGGGGAACCGCCGCGCTGGGTGTGGCCCGGCACGGTGACGCGCACGTCGAGGCCAATCTTCTTGTTGATCTGATCTGCGATTTCATAGGAGACGGAGGGGAACTTGCGCTTTTCCAGCTTCTTGTTGTACTCCTTCTTGGACAGCGCCGCATCCTCCTTGGAGATCGCGCCCTCGGCGACGGCCAGAATGGTGAAGCGGCTGCCGCGATCATGGCGCTCCTGAATCTTGTCACAGACCTTGTCGATGTCGTAGGGAATCTCGGGAATCAGGATGATGTCCGCGCCGCCGGCCATGCCCGCGTTCAGCGGCAGCCAGCCCACCTTGTGGCCCATGATCTCCACGATGAACACGCGACCGTGAGAAGCGGCGGTGGTGTGGATGCAGTCGATGGCCTCGGTGGCGATGTCCACGGCGCTCTGGAAGCCGAAGGTCATGTCGGTGCCCCAGAGGTCGTTGTCGATGGTCTTGGGCAGCGTGACCACATTCAGGCCCTGCTCGCGCAGCAGGTTCGCGGTCTTGTGGGTGCCGTTGCCGCCCAGGATCACCAGGCAGTCCAGCTGCAGCTTATAGTAGTTCTGCTTCATGGCGGCGACCTTGTCCAGGCCGTTCGCGTCGGGATCCTGAATGGTCTTGAACGGGGTGCGGCTGCTTCCCAGGAAGGTGCCGCCCTTGGTGAGGATGCCGGAGAAATCGTTATAGGTCAGCAGGCGGAACCTGCCGTAAATCAGGCCCTGATAGCCGTCGAGGAAGCCGTAAATTTCCACGTCCTCCTTGGCGTTGAAGAGCGTCTTGGCCACGCCGCGCATCGCGGCGTTCAGCGCCTGGCAATCGCCGCCGCTGGTCAGCATACCGATTCGAATCATAGTTTGAAACCTCCCTGACTGCATTGTTACCGTATATTCAATGAATAATTCGCTTACAGTTTACATTATATACCATTCTACGGTGAGATACAAGTGTAAAATGGCGCATCGATCAATTTTTTGAAGCGCGATTTGACGTTTCACCGACAAATCGACGCTTCAGGACGCAATTTGCACACGCGGATTTTACAATTATTGTTGATTTGCGGTTGAATTTGTCGTAAGAATTGACTATAATAGTAAAATCAGAGGCGTATACAACGAGTGCGCCGAAGAATTTTCGAACGCGCCCGGAAGCAGATCATCCGGGGCAGGGGAGGAATACCTGTGGAAAACGCCCATCGATGGGATTTGAGCTATACACAGAACCGCGAATTGAGCTGGCTGAAATTTAATGAGCGCGTGCTGCTGGAGGCGGCGGACCCGACGGTGCCGCTGATCGAGCGGCTGCGCTTTGCGTCCATCTTCACCAGCAATCTGGACGAATTTTTCATGGTGCGCGTGGGCAGCCTGTTTGATCTGAACATGCTGGCGCCCGACGACGTGGAGAACAAGAGCGGCATGACGCCCGCCGAGCAGCTGGACAAGGTGTTCGAGGCGGTGCGCCCGCTGATCGTGCGCCGGGACGAGATCTACAGCGAGCTGGTGCGCGAGCTTGCGGCGAAGGGCGTGGCGGAGATCGCCTACGAGGCACTCACCGAGAGCCAGCGCAACTACATTCATGAGTACTACCGCAACAACATCCGCCCGGTGCTCTCGCCCCAGATCATCGACCGCAATCATCCCTTCCCGCATCTCAAAAACAAGGATCTCTATGCGGCGGCGCTTCTGAACAACCGGGGCAAGATGCTGCTGGGTATCGTGGACGTGCCCAAGTCGGTGCCGCCGATCCTGGTGCTGCCGGGCACGCCGACGCGCTTCGTGCGCACGGAGGCCGTTGTGGCCGCGCACCTGAAGAAGATCTTCAAGATCTACATCGTCGAGGAGGAGGCGGTGATCGCCGTCACCCGCAACGCGGACATCAGCCTCGATGAGGAGAAGTTTGACGAGGACAACCCCGACTTCCTGAACTACATGTCGCGCCTGCTGCGCAAGCGCGAGCGCCTCGCGCCGGTGCGGCTGGAGCTGCAGGGCTATGCGCCGCGCCTGGCCAAGATGCTGGCGAGCTTTCTGAAGCTGGAAATGAAGCAAGTGTACAGCTGCGCCTGCCCGCTGAAGCTGAGCTACGCCTACATGCTGGACAACTGCGCGCCGGAACTGTACTACCCGCCCTATGCGCCGGTCTGGCCGGAGTATCTCGATCGGGAAATGCCCATGCGCACGCAGATTCAGCAGCGCGACATACTTTTGTTCTATCCCTACCAGTCCATCGATCCCTTCCTGAAGCTGCTGCGGGAGAGCGCCACGGACCCGGACGTGCTGTCCATCAAGATCACCATCTACCGTCTGGCGCGGAACTCCGCCATCGCCAAGTACCTCTGCGAGGCCGCCGAGAACGGCAAGGAGGTCATCGTGATGATGGAGCTGCGCGCGCGCTTCGACGAGGAGAACAACATCGGCTGGGCGCGCGAGATGGAGGAGGCCGGCTGCCGCATCATCTACGGCCCGGAGAACTGCAAGTGCCACGCCAAGATCTGCCTGATCACCCGTCGGGAGAAGAACGGCCTCTCCCACATCACCCAGATCGGCACGGGCAACTACAACGAAAAGACCTCCACGCTCTACACCGACTTCTGCATGATGACGGCGGACCCGGGGGTGGCCCAGGACGCGGTGGCCTTCTTCCAGAACATCCTGATCGGTTCGCTGTCCGACGAGTACGACAAGCTCTTCGTCGCGCCCAACGCCATGAAGAACCGCCTGATGCAGCTCATCGATGGCGAGATCGCCAAGGGCAGTCAGGGCCGCATCATCATCAAGGCCAACTCCATCACCGAGCGCGACCTGATCGACAAGCTGTCGGAGGCCTCCTGTGCGGGCGTGAAGATCGATCTGATCATCCGCGGCATCTGCTGCCTGCTGCCGGGCGTGCCGGGCAAGACGGACAACATCACCGTCACCAGCATCGTGGGCCGCTTCCTGGAGCACAGCCGCATCTACTGCTTTGGCGAGGGCGAGGAGCGCCGGTGCTACCTGTCCTCCGCGGACATCATGACCCGCAACCAGACCCGCCGCGTGGAGATCGCCTGCCCGGTGTCCAGCCCGGAGATCAAGCAGATGCTCTCGGACTACCTGGATCGCATCCTCTCGGACAACCTGAAGGCGCGGCGGCTTCAGAACGACGGCAACTACGTCTCCGTGCACAACGACGGAGAACCGCTGAACGTGCAGAGCTACTACATGGAGCATCCAGTGCAGATGCAGGCCTCCGCGGTCACAGGCAAGCGTTCGCTGCGCAATCGCCTGCGGGGCTTCATGGGCCGGGGCAAGTAAGCTTTATAGGGCGTTTCCCATGCGGAGCGCCCTGTTTTTATCCGGAGGTGCAATCATGGCCTTTGATTACAAGAAGGAATACAAGGAATTCTATCTGCCGCTCAGAAGGCCGCAGATTGTGGAGGTCCCGGAGATGCGCTTCGTGGCGGTGCGGGGCAGCGGCGATCCCAACGCGGAGGATGGCGAATACAAGTCCGCCATGCAGCTGCTCTACGGCCTGGCCTTCACCATCAAGATGAGCAAAATGGGCGACCACCGCATAGAGGGCTACTTCGACTACGTGGTTCCGCCGCTGGAGGGCCTGTGGTGGCAGGAGGGCGAATCTGCCCTCGACCTTTCCCGAAAAGAGAACTTCCAGTGGATCAGCATGATCCGCCTGCCGGAGTTCGTCACAAAACAGGAATTCGACTGGGCCATCTCGGAGGCCACGCGCAAGAAGGGGCTGGACTTCTCCCGGGCGGAGTTCTTCCGCTATGCGGAGGGGACGTGCGTGCAGTGCATGCACATTGGTTCCTTCGACGCTGAGGGAGCGACCATCGCCGCCATGGAGGACTTCGCGGCGGAAAACAGCTTCGTCCCGGACTGCGGCGATGTGCGGCGGCACCACGAGATCTACCTCTCCGATGCCCGCAAGTGCGCGCCGGAGCGCCTCAAGACGGTGATCCGCATTCCCGTCCGGGAGAAATAGAGACGGTGCTGCCGAAAACGACGAAAAGGTAGGGCGGGGTGCCTTCACCACGCCGCAGACTGTCGAAAAACCCTAAGAGAGCGCGAGAGGGCCGCAGCCCTCTCGCATTTTAATCGTGGTCGGCGGCATGTACGGCGACCACGGTGCTGATTTTGCCATGCAAAATCGCTACTTTGCAGTTTTTACGGCCGGAATTGCTTGCAATTCAAGTAAAAACTGGAAAGCAGTCGCACCTATGCACGAAGTGCAGGTGCGACCAGCCCGCCTGAATCCTTTGGATTCCAGGGCGGCGCTGCCGGAAACTCCGCTTCGCGGAGGTTCCGGTGCGTTGTAGGGGTGGTAGTGGCGGGGGAGATACTCCCCCGTCCACCAGGTTGTCAAAAACTCTTTTTTGACAACCTGATGCGGGGCGCCTTCACCCCGCCGAATAACAATTGTAGGACAGCCTCGAAACCTGAAGATGTTTGAGACAACCGCGGTTCCCGGGTTCATATTCAGTTTAAGAAGCTGTTGTACTCTGTGAATGGAAGGAATCCCCTCCTTTCATCCATCACTGCACACTGTCCCGCCTCGCGGCGCTTGCAAGGGCGTCACGCACAGGCGGGACAGTCAATTTTTGGCGCTTTCGCGGAGAATCACTTGTCCTCCAGGATGCTTCCATCGATGGAGATGGTGACAACACGCAGTGGGATGTCCTTGCCGCACATCTCCAGCGCCTGCCGCGCCGCGAACTCCAGTCCTCCGCAGCAGGGAACCTCCATGCGCAGCACCGTCAGTGAGCGAACGTCGTTGCCCGACAGAATCTGCATGAGCTTCGGCGCATAGCTTGCGCCGTCCAGCTTCGGACAGCCGATCAGCGCGACGCGGCCCTTCAGGAACTCCCCATGGAAGCCCGCGTAGGCGTAGGCGGTGCAGTCCGCAGCGACCAGCAGCTCCGCATTGTTGAAGCAGGGCGCGTTTACCGGGGCCAGCTTCATCTGAATCGGCCAGTTGGTCAGATGAACGTCCGCATCAGCAGGATTATCGACCGAAGTCTGTTTTTCACCAGAAGCGACTCCGGTCGTTTTTGCCCGTGCCTCCTGGGCTTTGCGCACTGCTTCCGCGTCGTAGGCTGGGGCCTCGCGCTCCTCGAAGTGAATCGCGTCCATCGGGCACGCCGGCAGACAGTCGCCCAAGCCGTCGCAGTAGTCCTCCCGCAGCAAACGCGCCTTTCCGTCCACCATGCCGATGGCGCCCTCGTGGCAGGCCCGGGCGCACGCGCCGCAGCCGTTGCACTTTTCCGTATCGATGTGAATGATTTTGCGAATCATGCCTTTTCTCCCTTCTGCGCTTCGCGCTCCGCTTTTGCGCGCGCCTTCTGCTGCGCGGCGATCTCCATCATGTGCTCGTACATCTCGTCGCCCACGCACTTCCGGGCGTATTTGCACCACTGCACGCAGCTCAGCGAGTCATTGTAGGCCACGAAGCCGCACTTCTCGCAGGTAACCTGCGTGTCCGTCGAGAAAATTTCGATCACGCTGCCGCACTGCGGGCAGCGTTTCTCCTCAATGGTCGGCGTGCGGGGCTTGCCCTGACAGCTGTCCATGATCATACGACCAACCTCCGTTTCAAAAATGCTGTGCGTAGAAGAAAACTCACAGCACGAAGAAGTATTGTCTGAAATTTGCAAGTCTTTTCTCTTGACTTTGCAACACCATTCTAATAGAATATCCTCGAAATGTATGTTGGAATTCCAACAAAATGGAGGCGCTATATGAAAAACAATCTGGAAATTTTGCAGTCTTGTCCGCTGTTTCAGGGAATCGAGGCGGGGAATCTGCGGGAAATGCTCGTCTGCCTGAACGCGAAGCGCATATTTAAGGTAAAAAGTGAGGCTGTTTTTCAGGAGGGCGATCCTGCGAACTGCGTTGGTGCGGTGCTCTCCGGCGCGCTTCAGATCGAGAAAATCGATTTTTACGGCAACCGCAGCATCGTGGATCGCATCGCTCCGGCGCAGATTTTCGGAGAATCCTTCGCTTTCTCCGGGGTGGAGACGATGCCTGTGCGCTGCGTGGCCATCGAGCCCAGCGAAATCCTGCTCCTGGAATGCAATCGAATCACGCAGACCTGCTGCAACGCCTGCGCCTTTCACAGCCGCATGATTTTGAATCTTTTGCGGGTCGTCGCGGAGAAAAATCTGGCTTTCAACCAGAAAATCGCGATTCTGTCCCGGAGAACCACCCGGGAAAAGCTGATGACCTACCTGCTGGATCAGGCCAAGCGCTGCGGCAGCGCCAGCTTCACCATCCCGTTTGACCGGCAGGGCCTGGCAGACTACCTGGGCGTGGAGCGCAGCGCGCTCTCCGCAGAAATCGGCAGGCTGCGCGCGGACGGCGTGCTGGAAAGCGACCGAAGTCGGTTTATTTTGCATCCGGAGGTCTGGAACGACTGAAATCTCATGAGAAAAGCGCCTCTTTCAAACCAAAGTCGGTTTTGAAGGAGGCGCTTTTCGGCAGTTATAATGCGGTGAATTTGCGGCTTTTCAATCAGCGAACCGGGCAGACACCGCTGGCGCAGTCCGCGCTGCCGATGTCCAGTTCCGTCTCCTCGCGCTCATACTTGGAGATCAGCGACGGATTGAACGGGCGCATCTTTGCCCTGCGGGCCTCGTATTCCGCCTCGGAGATGGCCTCGTAGGGCAGAAGCTCGTAGAAATTCTCGTCGTAGCTCAGGAAGGACAGCGCAACGACGTCGTCCCAGTGGTTCCAGACCCACTCCTCGACCTCCTCCCACTCATTTTCCCGCACGTGCACGGTGATGGAGCAGTTGTGATCCACGTAGTGCTCCATGAACATTTTGTAGTTTTCCAGCTGCTCGATGGCGGAGGCGTCGGCCTTGACCCGGCCCTCGGGGGCCTTCACGGGGAACTCGATCACCTTCGTGCGGCAGGTCGCCGCGTCCTGACCCACCTCCGGGAACACCGGATAGCCCAGATCCTCGCAGACCCTGCACAGCGGATCGCTGGCGGAGATGCGGATGCGCCGCACGTAATAGGGCGCATGGGAGTAATGCACGCCGCAGGACACCGTGGGCAGCAGCGAGAGCGTGCCCTCGGGCTTGATGGTGGTCACCAGCAGCGGGGCGTTGAGCCCCAGGGAATCCGACATTTTATCTGCGGCGCTGTGTGCTGCATCGCGCAGCTTCTCCAGCAGCGCTGCCTGACCCTCGCGATCAAGACCAACGGCGTTGACCATATCCTGCCAGCCGGTCAGCGAGCAGCCCAGCAGGCGGTCGCGCTGCTGCACGGCGTTCCAGCGGTGCATCTCTAGCTCCCGGCAGGTCATGCGCATGCCGGCGCGGGCGCTCAGGCGCTGGGCCTCCAGCAGGCCCGCCTCATCCAGCTTTCCGTCCTTGACGAAGGCCATGACGTTGACCGTGGTCAGATTGCACAGGCCGTGGCTGTCCAGCAGGATCTCGCCGCAGGGATTGCAGCCGCAGAAGTTGGGGCGGCGCTTCAGGCCGGCGGCCTCGTTGATCCAGCCCGGCTCGCCGGAGTGACGCATCTGCTGGATGTGCCAGTGGAGCTGCTCCCGGCTGGGCTTTCTGCGGTAAAAGATGGAATTGTTGCTCATCTGGCGGTGGGCGATGTTCCGGTCGATCTCCCAGCGGCCGTTCACCTGGCGGTAGAGCTGGCTCTTGGCCTGGATGCACTCGGCGTCGTCCTGGTCAATCAGTCCAATCTCGGAGGTTCTGCGCACGCCGCCGGAGACCACGTTTTCACCGATGATGTTGGCGATGTCCAGCAGGTCGATGGGCTTGAGCTTCGTGCGTGCAGCGCCGTCCCGCAGACCGGCAGAGGCGATCACGCGGTGGATTTTATCGAGCATCGCCATCATGGACTCGTAGCCGCTGGCGGTGCCGCCGAACACCTTCAGGCGCTCGCCCCGGGGCCGGATGGAGTCGTACTCCACCACGATCCGGCGAATTTTGCTGTATTCCTGGTTGGTGAGCACGTCGAAGTAGCGGTCGATGGCCTGGGCCCAGCCCTCCTTGGAGTCGCCGATGGCCAGCGTGACGGTGTCGCCGGAGAAGCTGACCCCGGTATATTCCAGGCGATTCTCCTTTGCACGGGGGTTGTAGGCCTTGTGGATGATCTCCAGATTTGTGCGGATCGGCGGCAGCTTCTCCGCGTCGGACTTGAGCACGCGCACGCCAACGCCGCTGCCCACCATCAGCAGGTAGAACAGGTCGTGGTAGGCATGGTAGTCGTCGATGACCTCGAAGGCGCAGTTGTAGTTCGCCATGGGATAGGCCTCGGACACGGGGGTCTGGCCCACCCAGAGCGTGCGCCCGGAGAGGAACTGGCGCAGATTGTAGATGTTGTCGTAGAGCTTCTCCGCCTCCTCGCGGGTGGTGGGGGCGAGGGAACAGTTGTATTCCACGGCGCGGCGCACCGTCTCCCACCAGAACTCCCGGCGGTTCAGCTGGGGGATGTAGCGGGAGTAGGTGCGGGAATAGACGAAGGAGCCCAGCTCACCCATGGGACTGGGCGCGTGCTTGTATTTCGACAGGAATTCGCGGCTCAGCAGGCCCTCCTTCCAGTCCGCAACGCCCCGGGTCTTCTCCTTCTCCATGCGATAGAGGATGTAGGCCTTGGCGGTCTTGAAGCGACCCTGCTCGAACAGTGCCTCCTCCACCGCGTCCTGAATGGCCTCGATGTCCACGATTTCTGCGCCGGACTGAATGAGCTTGGCCTCCACGTCGTCCACTACGCGCTGCACGGCCTCGTCGCCGTGCTCGCCCGCAGCCGCCGCAGCCAGCGTCACCGCGCGCACAATGAATTCCCGATCATAATCAACAATATTGCCGTTTCTCTTTCTGACCTGCATATGCTTTCCTCATTATTCCTATATATTGTATTTGTAATTGGTTTCCAAGTACAACATGTTGATTATAACGCATGCATCCTTAAATTGCAACCGCTTTTTTCGTGACAATCGTGTGCGCGCATGAGGGCAATAACTGTCGGCTAAGTGGGTGATATGTGCAAGACCTATAATGCGCCAATGCTGGCATCACTCATGCGCTCTGAAGATCTGCCGGTCGCAGCGATCTCGCTTGACTCGCCTATGCCCGGAGACAACAGAAATCCCCCGGTGAATTGCCGCAATGTCATTAAGTTAATGCCACAATATCAAGAGGAGAACCAGGAAAGAAGAGTGCGTTCAGGAAGAGGACGCACTCTTTGTGTCGAGAAGGCAGGAGAAAGAAGCGGATGGGGAAATCCGCTGAAAAAGGCTATACAAAA
>SFNY01000016.1 GCA_004554085.1 Clostridiales bacterium
TTGTCAGACCTTTCGATGCCCTCTTTAGAGGCCTACCACAAGAGTTTAGCCCTTATAGGGCTTGGTCAAACCTCCCGTTCAACGGGTGGTTATGACTTGTGCAATAAGACGCCTTTGATCCATCAGATTTGCCCGAAGCGCGGCGCGCTTGTGCGCGAAATGTGACGTTTTGCATCCGAAGGGGAAACGGCTTGTAAGGAGAAGGAGTGCTGTGTTATAATGCTGATTGGGCAAGCCGAAGGCTTGGCCGGGTCGCTCACGCAAGTGCGGGAGCGACAATCAGGAAATGACTATGGATTATGAGGTTATCATTATGCAGATACGAAAGCTTCTTGCGGCGCTGCTGTGTCTCGTGCTGTGCCTGCCGGCAATGCCTGCCCTGGCGGCGAAAGACATGCCCTACTCCATTGAAGTGGACATCGCCAATCAGATCGTCACGGTGTACTCCACCAAAGACGGCAGCATCGTGCGGCAGATGCTCTGCTCCTCCGGCATGAACGGCTGCACGCCCACAGGAACCTTTCGCCTGACGGAGAAGGGCCGCGCCTCCGAGCGCACCGAGTGGACCTACCTTGCGCAGTACAGGTGCTACGTGAAGTACGCCACGCGCATCTATTACGGCTATATGTTCCACTCCCTGCCCTTCGATGCGAAGGATATGAACAGCATGCAGGCGCAGGCCGCCAGCGAGTTCGGCCTGCCCACCTCCCACGGCTGCATCCGGCTGCGGGTGGAGGACGCGAAGTTCATTGCCGAGAACTGCCTGATGGGCACCGAGGTCACGATTCACGATACCGCCGAGCGCAACGAGGATCTGCGCGAGCTGCTGATGGTGTCCTCCTACGACGCCTCCACCGGCATGAGCTACTCCGAATTCCTGGGCATCTCCGAGGACGCCCTGGGCGCAGGCTCCTCCGGGCCGGAGGTGCTGGATCTGCAATACCGCCTGAGCGACCTGGGCTACTACGGCGGTGAGTTCGACGGCAAGTATTCCACCAGCATGCTGAAGGCGGTCAAGAATCTTCAGAAGGATCTGGGCCTTGCGCAGAACGGCATCTCCTCCCAGGAGCTGCTGGAGGTCATCTACAGCGACGGCGCGCCGGTCTCCGCAGGCGAGATCGAGCTGCACGAGGGCAAGAGCGGCCCGGTGGTCAGAAAGCTCCAGGAGGCGATGCATACGCTGGGGCTCTACGACGGCGCCGTTGACAGCATCTATGATGTGGACGTGACCGGCGCGGTGGAGCAGTTCCAGCTGCTCTGCGGCTATACCGTGGACGGCGTGGCTTCGCCGGAGGTGCAGCGCGCGGTCTACTACCTGCTGGAGCAGATCAATCAGACCGTGGGTGAGGACTTCGTCGTGGAGACCGTGACCGAGGAGATCGCCATGGCCACGGTGGATGCGTCCGTGAACGTCAACGTGCGTTCCTATCCGGATACGGAGAGCGAAATTGTGGGCAAGATGAGCCCCGGCGATACCGTCACGGTGCTCTCCGTGAGCGACGGCTGGGCCAACATCGCGGTGGGAACCAACCAGGGCTACATGCAGGCGGACTATCTCAAGCCCTATGCCATGGAAAATGTGGTGCTGCGCTACACCTCTGCCGACGGCCAGAGCAGCTACACCCTGGGCAAGACCATGGCACAGCGTCAGGCCGGAGAGACGGAGCTGGCGGAGGAGCTGAGCGCGATCCTGGCCAGCGCTGAATACAGCATGAAGGAGGAGAACGTGACCATCGCCACCGTCGCTACCGGGGCCGATGATGTGGGACTCAACCTGCGCGCGGAGCCCAGCGGCGAGGCCGAGGTGCTGGCTGTGGTTCCCAACGGCACGCAGATGCGCGTGCTGGAAGTGGGCGCGGACTTCAGCAAGGTCGGCTATGGCGAGGCGATCGGCTATCTGATGAACGCCTATCTGGACATCCGCGAGGGCAGTGCGGATGAAATTGCGAGCGTGGAAGCGGAGGAAGAGGAGGTCGAGCTGATCCTGGCCAAGGTGGTGCTCAACGGCAACGAAAAGTCCGCCCGGATCTATGAGGGTGCGGACGACAATGCGAAGGTTCTCGGTCGCGCCGAAGCCGGAATCGAGGTCGAGGTGCTGGTGGTGAACGAGGAGACCGGCTGGGTGCTGGTGAGCTGCAACGGCCTGCAGGGCTATATGAAGGACGTCAACCTCTCCTTCCGCCTGTTGTAAGCCGGACAATCAAATACGCAATGGCATCCCTGCGGCGCAACGCCGTGGGGATTTTTGTGCATATAGCTTCAACGCTGTGCAGTCCTATTTTCACCGCGCGCATCATACGCTGGAACAAACGATGTTCTGGAGGGATTGTCATGCCGTTGAAGGTTCTGAGGAAGGAAATCGAGGCGGAGCGGGAGATCGGGCACAAGTATCTTCAGGTGCTCAGCCGCGCCGAGGCGCTGGTGCCCGGTGCGGGACGCGAGGCCATTGAGCCGCTGCTGTGGGATGCCAGCGCCGCCATCGTTCGCGCGGACGTGCAGAACGACCGCGTGGTGCTGGACGGCACGCTGAGCTGTCAGGCGGTCTATCGCCAGGGCGAGGATACCACGCTGCGGGCGCTGTCGGCCAAATCCACCGTCAGCCAGGTGGCGGAGCTCACCGGCGCGCAGCCGGGCATGCTCTGCCGGGTGCAGGCGGTGGTGGAGAATGTGGACGCGCGCTATGAGAACGGCCACATGGTGTTTCTGGTGAGCCTGGGCCTGCACGTGTGGGTGCTGAAGCTGGAGAACCTGGAGGTGATCGACCAGATCGAGGACGGCGCGGAGGTGGAGACTCGCTTCCGGGAGCTGCCGCTGGTGAAGCTGGCGGCGGAGGCCAACGAGACGGCGGTGCTCACCGAGCGGGTGGAGCTGCCACGGGCGCTGGACGCGCGGGCGACGCTGATGGACTGGGGCAGCGTGCAGATCGACTCCAGTGAGCCGGATCTGGGCGGCATGCGGGTGAAGGGCCGCGCGATGATCGAGACGCTGGTGGCCAGCGGCGTCGAGGGCAAGCCCGGCGTGGTGGTGAAGTATCCCATCGAATTTGACAAGCTGATCGAGCTGCCGGAGTGGCTGTGCGGGGAGGTGAGCGTGCTGCCGTCGATCCGCAGCATCCGCACCCAGCTGGAACCCGGCGACGAGGAGGAGGACGGCACGCTGCTGTTGCAAGCGGACGTGTACTTCGAGATTGCCGCCAACCTGCGGGAGCGCACGCAGGCGCTGGAGGATGCCTACGCCACGTCGGGAGCGGAGCTGAAGCTGGAGACCCGGCGGATTGCGCTCTGCACCGACCGGAAGTGCGTGTGCAGCGCGGAGGTGGCCCGGGGCACCGCGCCGCTGGGCGAGGGCGCGCCGGCGGTGGGCAGCGTGATCGCCGTGCGGGCGATCCCCAACATGGCGGAGATCTCCGCCCAGGGCGGCAAGGGCCGCATCAGCGGCCTGATCGAGGCCACGGTGCTCTACATGCCGGTGGGGTCGGACCGCCCCGTATCCACCTCCGCCGAGCTGCCCTTCACGCTGGACGTGCCGCAGGAGCTGGACGCGGACGATATGGTGCGCATCGGCGTGACCAGCGCCGAGGCCAACGCCCTGATGAGCGACCGCCTGGAGATGAAGATCGGCCTGAACCTGTGCTGCGAGCGCCGCGTGTGCGAGGAGCTTACGCTGGTTGCCGCCGTGGAGGAGGGGGAGCGCGCGCCGCGCAGGCCGGGCTACATCGTCTGCTGGCCGGAGAGCGACGAGGACGCGTGGGCCATCGGCAGGCGCTACGGCGTGCCGGAGAGCGCAGTGCTGGAGGGCGCGCCCGAGGGCAAGCTCCGCAGCGGCCAGCCGCTGGTGCTGCGCATCTGAGAGCGACAAAAGTGGAATTGCGGGCATAGAAAACCGGCGGCACTTGCGTGCCGCCGGCTTCGCTCCTGGGATCAGCCTTCAATCAGGATGGTCTTTCTTTCGGGAACCTTCCGGGCGTCCTTCTTCGGGACGATCAGGTGCAGAACGCCGTCCTCATACGAGGCCTTCACGTCCTCCTCCGTGATTGCACCGCCCACGTAGAAGCTGCGCTGCATCGTGCCCGCATAGCGCTCCTGCCGGAGCATCCTGCCCGCCTTGTTCTTTTCATCCTTCTCCAGCGTCTTCTGGGTGGAGATGGTCAGGTAGCCGTCGTTCAGCTCCAGGTGAATCTCATCCTTCTTGAAGCCCGGCAGATCCACGTCCACCTCGTAGCTTTCCTCCGTCTCCTTCACGTCCGTCTTCATCATGTGCTGGGCGTTCTTGCCGTACAGCACGTGATCGACGTTGCCAAAGCCGCGGAAGAAGTTCCGGTCGAAGTCATCAAATACGTCCATCAGGTTTTCGCCGAAAATCGTGGGAAGATAAGTGCTCATCATGCAAACCTCCATTCGTTTGGCCTTGCACCGCTGGTAACATTGCCAGTTATGTAGGGTCGCATACTTGACCTTTTGCAGGTCGTGCAATTTGTGGCCGTCGGCCACATCGATCGTTCCCCGATCGACAAGTATTATTATACTCAAAGGTCAAAGAAAGTCAATACCTTTTTTTCAAAAAATCTGAAGTTTTTTTTCGGGCTTGACAGGCGATGAAACGCATGCTAGAATGGTTCAACCGACAGCCTGTCGGTTGAAGGAGGCCTGGACATGCGCGTGGTGAAGGACGCGGAGGTTCGCAGAAACGAGATACTGGATGCGGCGGAGGAGCTGTTCGGCAGCAAGGGCTTCGATCAGACCAGCACAGGCGACATTCTGGATCGCGTGGGCATCGCGCGGGGCACGCTCTACTACCACTTCCGCTCGAAGGAGGAGATTCTGGACGCGATGATCGCGCGCATGGCGGATCGCCTGATCGCGGACGCGGCGAAGGTGGCGGAGGATCGGAGCATGCCGCTGCTGGAGCGCCTGCCGAAAACGGTGCTGGCGCTGAATGTGGATTCCAGCATCGGCGAGGAGGTCATGCAGCAGGTGCACCGACCGCAGAATGCGCTGCTGCACCAGAAGCTGGAGGAGCGGCTGCTGCGGGGTGTGATCCCGCTGATCGCGCTGCTGGTGGAGGACGGAATCGGGCAGGGGATCTTCCATACGGACTATCCCCGGGAGGCGGCGGAGATGATCATGATCTACGCCTATACCGCCTTCGACGGCCTCGCGGAGCAGACTGCGCAGCAGCAGCGCATCGACGGGTTTATCTACAACGTCGAGCGCATCCTGGGCGCGCAGGAGGGCGCGCTGCGGGAGGCAATCCTGAAAATCTTTTGAAATGAAGGGGAACCTTGGCGGGTTCCCTCTCTTGGGACAACATACCGACAGACTGACGGTCTATAAACGGAGGGGAAGATAGATGAAGGGAACCGGGTATAAGAAATTTCTGCTGCTCTGGGCGGGACAGATGGTGTCCGCCATCGGCGGCGGCCTGACCAGCTTTGGCCTGGGCGTGTACGTGTTTGCGCAGACGGGGAGCGCCGCCAGCATGGCGCTGGTGACGCTGCTGGCCTTTCTGCCCACGCTGGTGCTGAGCGTGCCCGCCGGGGTGCTGGCGGACCGCTATGACCGGCGGCTGCTGATGATGCTGGGGGATGGCATGTCCGCTCTCGGCGTCCTCTACATCCTGATCTGCATGCTGCGGGGCGGCGCGGCGCTGTGGCAGATCTGCGTCGGGGTGCTGGTCAGCTCGGTGTTTTCCGCGCTGCTGGAGCCCGCCTATCGGGCCACGGTGACCGACCTTCTGAGCAAGGAGGAGTATTCCAAGGCCAGCGGCCTGGTCAGCCTTGCGGGCAGCGCGCGCTATCTGATCTCGCCGCTGCTGGCGGGGCTGCTGCTGGCGGTCAGCGACATCAAGCTGCTGCTGGTTATCGACGTCTGCACCTTCTTTTTGACGGTGATCGTCACGGGCGTGGTGAAGCGGGGCCTGGCGGCGAAGGTGCCGGAGCTGCGGGAGAGCTTCCTTGAAAGCCTGCGCGGCGGCTGGCGGGCGGTTACACAGAAGCGGGGCGTGGTGCTGCTGATCGCAGCGGCCTCGGTGCTGACCTGCTTCATGGGCGCGTTCCAGATTTTGGCGGAGCCGCTGCTGCTGGACTTCACCAGCAGCACGGTGCTGGGCGTTGCGGAGACGGTCTGCGCCTGCGGCATGCTCGTCTCCAGCCTGCTGCTGGGAATCCGGGGCGTGCGGAGGGGCTATGTGCGCGTGCTGTGCGTATCGCTCCTGCTGGCGGGCGCGGCGATGGTTGTCTTCGGCCTGAAGGAGAACATCTACCTGATCTGCGCCGCAGGCTTCTTCTTCTTCGCCATGCTGCCCTTCGCGAACAACTGCCTGGACTACCTGGTGCGCACGAACATCCCTGCAGAGGTGCAGGGCAGGGCATGGGGCCTGATCGGCTTCCTCTCACAGATCGGCTACGTGGTGGCCTATGGCGCGGCGGGTGTGCTGGCGGATGGAATCGCGTCGGCAATGCACATGGGAGTCGGTCGGGGCGCGGCGGCGGTGATCGTGCTGGCGGGCGCGCTGCTGGCAATTTCCGCAATTGGCTTGTACCGGATTCGCGCGGTGCGGGAATTGGAAAGTCAGGCTGCGGAGCAGGTCTGATGCACACATGCGGCAGAGCAAAACGCAGGCTCCGCCGCATGTTTTCTGTCCCGGAAGGGCGGATTTGCAAAATGGATGGCAAGTGTGCTATAATATTAAATGGAACCCGATAAACGATGAGTATGGGAGGACAACCATGGATCCCAGAGTGCAGAAGCTTGCAGAGACGCTGATTCGCTTTTCCGTTCGACTGCAGCCGGGCGAGAACATTCTGATTCAGGCCCGGAACGAGGACAAGGAGCTGGTGCGGGCGCTGGTGCGCGAGGCCTATGCGGCGGGCGGCAAGCCCTTCGTGTGGCTGGATCGCACGGGCGTGGAGCGGGAGCTGGCGCTGGGCTACACCGAGGAGCAGCTGAGGCTACGCGCCGAGGTGGACGCGCAGCTGATGTCGAAGATGCAGGCCTACATCGGCTACACGGCTGTGGAGAACGATTCGGAGATGAGCGACGTTCCGCCGGAGAAGATGGAGCTGTATTCGCGCATCTACGGTGCGGCGGTGCACGGAAAGATTCGCGTGCCGAACACCCGCTGGTGCGTGCTGCGCTATCCCACGCCGGCGATGGCGCAGGCCGCGTCGATGAGCATGGCCGGCTTCGAGGACTTCTTCTTCGACGTCTGCACGATGGATTATTCCCGCATGGATCGGGCGATGGACCCGCTGAAGGCGCTGATGGAGCGCACCGACCGGGTGCGCATCACCGGCCCGGACACGGACCTTAGCTTCTCCATCAAGGGCCTGCCTGCGATCAAGTGTGCGGGCGAGGCCAACATTCCGGATGGGGAGATCTACTCCGCACCGGTGCGGGACAGCGTGAACGGCGTGATTCACTACAACACGCCCTCCATTCAGGACGGCTTCACCTTTGAGGACGTTCGCCTGACCTTTGAAAACGGCAGGATTGTGAAGGCGGAGGCCAACGACAGCGCGCGCATCAAGCGCATCTTCGACATCGACGAGGGCGCGCGCTACGTGGGCGAATTTGCCATCGGCGTGAACCCCTACATCACCAAGCCGATGAAGAACACGCTTTTCGATGAAAAGATCATGGGCTCCTTCCATTTCACCCCCGGGGCCAGCTACGAGGACTGCTACAATGGCAACGACTCGGCGCTGCACTGGGATCTGGTGTGCATCCAGACGCCGGAGTGGGGCGGCGGCGAGATGTACTTCGACGATGTGCTCGTGCGCAAGGACGGCCGCTTCGTTCTGCCGGAGCTCGAGTGCCTCAATCCGGAAAATCTGAAGTGAACTGAAGGAGAATACAAGTGGGAAAATCCAATTTCGCGGTCTTTGTGGACCTGGAGAACGCAGGCGGCAAGGCCAGCATGCTGCTCTCGATCATTGAGAAGGTCAAGATCCGGGGCGACATCCTGCTGGGCAAGGTCTACGGCTACACCGACCGCTATTCCGATCTGAAGCAGGTGCTGCTGTCCAACACCTTCCTGGTGGAGCCGTCCCTGCGCTACGGAAAGAATCAGAAGAACAACCTGGACATCAAGCTGGTCATCGACGCCATGGAGGTGGCCTATACCAATCCGCTGATCGACAGCTTCTGTATCGTCTCCGGCGACAGCGACTACACGCCGCTGGTGGGCAAGCTCAAGAGCATGGGCAAGTTCGTGCTGGGCATCTCCCGCTCAGAGGTGGCCTCGGGCATCTTCATCAACGCCTGCAGCGAGTTCGTGTTCCTGGAGTCCGTGGCGGCCAAGCAGCCCAAAAAGAAGAAGCAGGACGAGCGCCAGGCCGGCGTGGGCGACCTGAACGAGCTGATCGACCAGGTGGAGACCATCGTGGAGGATCAGGAGCAGCAGCAGATGTACGCCAGCGAGCTCAAGGACACGCTGATGCGCCTGCGCAGCGACTTCAGCGAGCGCAGCTTCGGCTGCTCCACCTTCGGCAAGCTGATCGCACTGATCGCCTCCAAGTCGGACAAGCTGCGCAGCTGGACGGAGCAGTCCTCGCTGATGATCGGCCTGAACGCCGCCGACGCGGAGCAGAACAAGCTGGACAAGAGCAACTGGCTCCCGGCCTTCACCGCCGCGCTGGAGCGCTTCAAGAGCGAGGGCTTCGAGCGCGTGAACCCGTCCATCCTGAAGGCAACCATCCTCAACGATTATCCCGGCTTCGAGGAGCGACAGATCGGCTTCAAGCGCTTCTCCGACGTGATGAAGGCGCTGGAGAAGGAGGGCCTGCTGGTGGTGGAGATGGACGAGCAGCACACCATGCTGCTGAAGATTTGCTAAGGAGGGAGAGGATGAAAAAGGTGCTGATCGCATTGCTCATTGTGCTCGCGCTGCTGATCCTGGTGGTGGGCGGCTACGTGGCCTATCTGTTCATCGACTTCCACCGCACCCCGGACAAGCAGGCGCTCACGGCCTCGACTGCCGGCGCATCTGCCCTGCCCGCAGGCGTGGAGCAAAGCGTCGTTTCGTGGAACATCGGCTTCGGCGCGTACAGCGCGGACTTTTCCTTCTTCATGGACGGCGGCACGGAGTCCCGCGCCTTCTCGAAGGAGGCCTGCGAGGAGAACGTCAATGCCGTGATCGAGAAGCTGCGTGCGTGGAACGACGATCTGATGCTGGTGCAGGAGGTGGACTTCGACTCCGACCGCAGCCGCCACGTCGACCAGATTCAGATGATCGAGGAGGCATTTCCGCAGTATTCCGCGGTCTTTGCCCAGAACTACGATTCCAGCTACTTTTTCTATCCGGTAACCAATCCCATCGGCGCATCGAAGAGCGGCATCCTGACCCTCTCCGGCGCGCAGATCGATGACGCGGTGCGCCGCAGCCTGCCCATCGAGGGCGGCATCAACAAGTTCTTCGATTTGGATCGCTGTTACAGCATCAGCAGCATTCCCGTGAGCGACGGACGCACGCTGAAGCTGTACAACGTGCACCTCTCCGCCTACTCCAGCGACGGCTCCATCGCAAGGGAGCAACTGGCGCTGATGGCGGAGGAGATGGCAGCGGACTACGCGGCGGGCAACTACGTCATCGCCGGCGGCGACTTCAACCAGGATCTCTGGGGCGACAGCGGCGCCTACTCCGGCGTCACCGGCGTGGACGCAAGCTGGTGCAAGCCCTTCCCGGCGGAGCTGCTTCCCGAGGGCTTCACGCTGGTGAACAGCCTGGACGAGGAGAACCTGGTGCTCTCCTCCCGGAACACCGACACGGCCTACGTCAAGGGCAAGACCTTCGAGGCCACGCTGGACGGCTTCATCGTCTCCGACAACGTGCAGGTCAAGTCCTGCGCCATCATCGACACTGCCTATGCCAACACCGATCACAATCCGGTGCGCATGCGCTTTGTGCTCGGCGGCGCATGAGCCTGCGAAATCCAGGAGGCATAAGAAAATTCCAACCGATGCATTTCGGTTGGAATTTTACGTCCGTAGGGACTTATGTATTGGCGAGCTGCTTGACCCAGCAGCGGCGCTTCTTGTGGTTGCGGTACTTGAACATGCTCCACTGGTTCTGGATCTTCTCGTTGGTCTCCAGCTGGGGGCCGGTCTCGGCGACGGTGATGCCCAGCTTGTGGCAGCCCTTGAGCACGTGGTTCATCAGAATCGCGTTCACGCCCCGGTTGCGGTAGTCCGGGTGCACGGCGATCAGATAGAGATCCAGCGTGTCGTTGACCTTCAGCGCCTTCAGGATGTCGATGAAGCCCAGGGGGAACATGTGGCCGTTGTGCTTCTTGATGGCCGCCGCCATGGAGGGCGCGGTCACGCCGAAGGCCACCAGATTTTCATTTTCATCCAATACGAAGCAGGCCAGCTCCGGGTTGATCAGCGGAATGAACTTGTCGGCGTACTTCCTGATCTGCTCGTCGCTGAGATCCACCGTGCCGTACAGGTGGGCGTAGCAGAGGTTGATCAGGTCGAACACCTTGCGCACGTAGGGCTTGTAGTCCCGGCGGCTGTTGAGCTTTGCCACGTGCAGGTGGGTCATCTTTTCCACGCGCTGGGCCAGACGGTCCAGTTTCTCCGCGATGGGATCCTCCGGCCCGGGGATGTCGATGAGGAACTCCACCCAGTCCACGTCCTTGACGTAGCCGAGGCGCTCCAGGTGGGTCAGGTAGTAGGGGTGGTTGTAGTAGGTGATGAACATGCTCTTCTGGTCGAAGCCCTCGATGAGCATGCCCTCACGGTCGAGGTCGGTAAAGCCCAGCGGGCCGTGCACCTCGTTGCAATTGAGCTCCCGCGCCCAGCCTTCCACCGCATCAAACAGCGCCTTTGAGACCTCGAAGTCGTCAATGAAGTCCACCTGGGTGAAGCGCAGGCGGCGGGTGTTCCACTTCTCGTTGGACTTGCGGCTGAGGATCGCGCCGATGCGGCCCACGATCTTCCCGTCCCGCAGCGCCAGCCAGCAGCGCGCGTCGCAGTAGGCAAAGGCCGGATTGCCCTTGCGGTTCCAGTCCGCCATGTCTTCCGAGATCAGCGGCGGCATGTACTGGGGAACATCGCGATAGAGCTGGTTCGGGTAGACGACGAACCGTTTCAGATCTCTCCTGCTGCCCACTTCCCGAATTTCAACCATGTCGGACACTCCCTTCCGTATTAGAACCGTATAACAGTATAGCACATTCCAGGCCCATTTGTAAACGGTTCGGCAGGGCAAGCGTATCATTTTATGAAAAAAGGAGGATAGCGGTGCGCGCGCTTAACCAAAACAGAGGGGAAAGGGGTTGGAAAAGGTGTTATAATCAAAAATGGATTTTCTTAATCAATAGGAATTTGAATTGAAGCGGATAAATGAAGCGCCCCGGCCCCGCGCCGGATGCTGCGCTTCGGGAAAGGCGGAATCGCATATGAAAATTGTGGTGCTGTGCGGCGGCCTGAGCATGGAGCGCAACGTCTCCATCACCAGCGGCACGCTGATCTGCAAAGCGCTTCGCGCGCTGGGACACCGGGCGGTGCTGGTGGATATGTTCTTCGGTCTGGAGGACGTGGATGTACCCATCGAGCGCATCTTCGACGAGCTGCCGGAGATTCAGGAAGCGCAGGTTGGCTCCCAGGCGCCGGATCTCGAGCAAGTGAAGGCCTCCCGCAAGTGGGTCAGCCCCAGCAAGATCGGAAAGGGCGTGCTGGAGCTGTGCCAGATGGCGGACGTGGTGTTCCTGGGCCTGCACGGCGCGTGCGGCGAGGACGGCCGCATCCAGGCGACGCTGGATCTGCTGGGCGTGCCCTACACCGGCAGCGGCTGCCTGGGCAGTGCGCTGGCCATGGACAAGGATCTGACCAAGCAGATCGTATCCCCGCTGGGCGTGCGCACCCCGGCATGGCGCACCTATACATACACCGAGGATGAAATCCCTGCCATCGTGGAGAAGACGAAGCTGCCGGTGGTCGTCAAGCCCGTGGACAGCGGTTCCTCCATCGGCGTGTCCATCGCCCACACGGAGGCGGAGCTGGCGGACGCGCTGCGGGCGAATCTGGGCCTGGAGCGCGTGGTGGTGGAGCAGTACGTCAAGGGCCGGGAGATCGATGTGGGCGTGCTGGACGGCGTGGCGCTGCCCTCCATCGAGATCATCCCGAAGCAGGGCTTCTATGACTATGTGAACAAGTATCAGGCGGGCGCGACGCTGGAGATCTGCCCCACGCCCATCGATCCTGAGATCGAGCGCAGGCTGGGCGAGGTCGCGCTGACCGTGCACAACGCGCTGGGCCTGAAGGGCTACTCCCGCTCGGACTACATCGTGGACGAGAAGGGCGAGATCTACTTCCTGGAGATCAACACCCTGCCGGGCATGACCCCCACCAGCCTGATGCCGCAGGAGGCCGCAGCGGTGGGCATCGACTACAACACCCTGTGCCAGAGGATCGTCGATCTCGCGCTGAAGGAGGTTCGCGCATGAGGGCTTTTACCGTTGCGGACGCGGTTCAGGCCACCGGCGGGCGCTACTTTGGCGACGCGGAGGGCCTGAAGCGCGCGGTTCTCAATGTGACCAGCGACAGCCGCACTGCGGGCGCGGGATCGATGTTCGTCTGCTATAAGGGCGCGCGGGTGGACGGCCACGACTTCATGGCGGACTGCCTGAAGCGCGGCGCGGCCTGCTGCCTTGCGGAGCGCGAACCCGCGAATGATGCGGAGACGCCCTGCATCGTGGTGGATTCCACGCTCGCTGGCGTTGCGAAGCTGGCGGGCTGGTATCGGAATCTGTTTGACATCCCGGTGGTGGGCGTGACCGGCAGCGTGGGCAAGACCACGGCCAAGGAGATGATCTGGGCCGTGCTGAACCGCCGCCTGCGCACCCACAAGAACCGCATGAACTTCAACAACGAGATCAGCCTGCCGCTGATGATCCTGGAGATGCCCGAGGACGCCCAGGCGGCGGTGATGGAGATGGGCATCAGCGGCTTCGGCGAGATGACCCGTCTGGCGGGCATGGTGCGGCCGAATCTGGCGGTGATCACCAACATCGGCGACGCGCATCTGGAGTTTCTGCACGACCGGCGGGGCGTGCTGCGGGCCAAGACCGAGGTCTTTGACTGCATGGAAAAGGACGGCCTTGCGATCCTGAACGGCGACGATCCGCTGCTGCGGAGCTACGATGCTCCCGTGAAGAAGCTGAACTTCGGTCTGAACGATGGCAATGACTTCCGCGCCGTGGATGTGGAGAATCTGGCCGAGGCGGGCACGCGCATGCGCATCTGCCACCACGGCCGCAGCTTCCCGGTGCAGGTTCCGGCCTTCGGCACCCACCTGGCCTACGCGGTGCTGGCGGCAGCGGCGGTGGGCTGGGCGCTGGGCCTGACGGACGATGAGATCGCTGCGGGCGTGGCGGACTACCAGACCGTGGGCAACCGCGCAAAGCTGATTCGCGCGGGCGGCGTGACCATCCTCAGCGACTGCTACAACGCCAACCCGAACTCCACATCCTCGGCCATCGACTCCCTGTGCACCATGCCGGGTCGCCGGGTGTGCATCCTGGGCGACATGCTGGAGCTGGGCGAGAACAGCGAGGCGCTCCACCGGGGTGTGGGCGCGCATGCGGCGGAGGCGGGCGTGGAGATGGTGATCGCCTGCGGTGAGCGCTCCCGGGCGACCTACGAGGGCGCTGCGGAGGCCGGCGCGCAGGCGCGGCACTTCGCGGACAAGGCGGAGCTGATCGCGAACCTGAAGGACGTGATCCGCAGCGGCGACGTGGTGCTGGTGAAGGCCAGCCACTGCATGGCCTTCGAGGACGTCGTGGCGGCGCTGGAAAAGCTGTAAGATAAAATGAATGACGCTGGGGCGTGATTTCACGCTTCGGCGTCATTTTTTGATGATCAATAGGTTTTCAATATCTCTGCACAGGGCGCTGAGGGCATACGCCTGACCGAGGCTGTCGCGGACGCGGGTCGTGAAGAAGCGATGGTTCCAGCAGGGCTCCAGCGTATCGACCTCGCTGGGATAATTGCGCATGCCGCTGCCGTCCAGCTTGGCGATGCACTCCTTTTTCGTCCAGATTTCGAAGAAGTCGCAGCCCCGTGCGCGCTCCGCGTCGGACAGGCAGCGCTCCCGCAGCCGCGCGGCGGCCTCCGGGCGCAGCTGCTCCACGTCCACGCCGCAGGGCGCGTCCGAGATCAGCACGGCGGCGAGCCTTCCGCTGTGGCTCAGGCTGAAGTGGAGGGGGCTGTTGGTGAAGCGGGGCTTTCCGATGGGATCGAAGCGCACCTCGGGCAGCGCTTCCACGCCCAGCATGCGCAGACCACCGGCCAGCAGGCTCCATGCGGCGATGCTGGCGCTGCGGACGGCGGGGTTGGCCTTGGCGCACAGGTGCTCGTGAAGTGCCGCGCCGAAGTCGGGGACGGCTTCAATCGGGCGAATCTCGCCATACAGCAGCAGGCTCATGGACGGTACTCCGGGAAGTATTCCGCGATGAAACGAACCTCGGGCACGGTGAATTCCCGCCCCTTCAGGCCGTTGAGCGCGCCTGCGTCGCTGGTGAAGTCGAAGCGCAGCTTGTAGGCGTAGAGCGCCTGATAGCTGCGGCCGTACTTTTCGTTGCGCCGGGGGTCGCCGTACTGGCTGTCGCCCAGCAGCGGATGCCCCGCGTGGGCCATCTGGGCGCGAATCTGGTGGGTGCGCCCGGTAAGCAGCTCGCATTCGATCAGACTCAGGCCGTTCTTCTGGCAGAGAACCCGGTACTTTGTCTGAGCACGCTGCCCGTCGGGAACCATGCGGTCGCTGACGGAGACCTTCTTCGCGCCGGGGGCCTTGACGATGTAGTTGTCGAGCGTGCCCTCCCGGCGGGAGAAGCTGCCCAGCGCGATGCAGTAATAGAATTTGACGATCTCCCGGTCGCGGATCTTCTGGTTGAGCACCTGCATGGCCGCGCGGGTCTTGGCGACGATCACGATGCCGCCGGTGAAGCGGTCGATGCGGTTGCACAGCGCCGGTGCGAAGGCATCGGGCGCGGCGGGGTCATATTCGCCCTTCTGGTAGAGGTAGGCCTGGGCGTGGGTCAGCAGCGTGCGCACCTTCTCGTTTGCGTCGGGGTGGGCCATCAGGCCGGGGCGCTTGTCCGCCAGCAGCAGGTTCTCGTCCTCATAGAGGATGTGCAGCTCGGGCCGGATCTTCGAGAGAAAGGGATCCTCCCGGCGGGGTTTCTCAAACAGCGCATCGCTTGCATAGATCTGCAGCACGTCGCCCTTGCTCAGCCGCGCATCGCCCTTGACGTGCGCGCCGTTGAGCTTGAAGCATTTCTGCCGGTAGAGCTTCTGCCGCATGCCCATGCCCACGGTGGGCATCTCCCGGATCAGCCACTTTTCCAGCTTCCGACCGTCATCCGCGGCGGAGATGATGAATTCCTTCACGCCATCGCGCTCCTTTGCCTACCCAATCAACATTATATTATATCAGATGGATATGTCCGCCGCAAGCCGGAGCGCCAGAATTTCGTAGCTCTGCACGGATTCTGCGAGTCCCAGCGGCGCAAGAACCGCCAGCGCAGCGCCCCCGGGCGGGGCCGTCTCGCCGCCGAGCTGTGCAAGCAGATGGTCGAGCTGTGGCGGAAGCTCCGCGCGAACGGCCGACCAGGCGGCATAGTCCACCCGTCGCAGCAGCGCGAGGCTGTCCTTCAGCGCCCACAGCCGCGCGGAATCGGCATACACGCCGCCGCGTCGCAGGCATTCCTCCCAGGCGGCAAGGTTCGTCTGTCCCTCGTCCGCGTGGCCGAGGGTGTGCATGTATTCGTGCACTGCCACGAAGGGAACCGCCGCACCATCAAGTTCCGGCGAGATCAGCGCCTCCCCGCTGAGGAAGGACGCAAAGCCCGCGAGGTTCAGCGAATCCATCCAGAAGGGGAAGGCGGAGTATTTGGCGGGAAGATCGTTCGGAAGGACGGAGAAATCCAGGGATGATGCGGAAAGATCATCGATCAGAACCCGGCAGGATGCGGCCAGCTGACCGGGAGTGACGCTGATTTGCAGGGGCGCTTCCGCGAAGTAGAGGGGATACCACAGCGCTGCGTTCAACCAGATCAGCGCCATCAGGAACGTGCATATCCGGCGCAGCAGCTGCACAGCGGCATGCATCACGCCCCGCCTGCACAGCTGGTATATGAAACCGATGCAGAGCGCAAGAATCAGCGCAAGCGCGCCCCACTCCATCAGGGAGAAGGGCAGCCTTGCGCCGATCAATGCAATTCTTTGCAGCATGGGTCGCGCGACCCAAGTCGACCAGTGCGCGGCGAAGTCGGGAAGCAGCCGCACAGCCGTGCAGAGCAGTGCGGGCGGCAGGGCAAGAAGCGCGGCGCGCAGCAGCCGTCGTGTCATGTCGTCCTCCGGGAGTGGATTGTGATAATCCAATTATGACACGAACGCAGGCGGCAATGCAAATGCAATATATGGCTGCAAGGATCATTCTCCTCTTGAAAGCGAGTTGCCCCGTGAAGCCCGTTTGGAGCGCAGGAATTCCCATAGCATGCAGCAGCCCAGCGGAAGCAGGAACCCGACAACCACATACAGGAAGTTCAGATTTGACAATTCCTGCGGGAAATATCGATACCATAAATTGGTGCGAAACGCCTGTAAATCGAAGATGTTCCAGCCCACGACGGAATCAATTTTCCGCAGCAACAGGTTCAGCAGCGTAAAACCCATGATATGGTGCATCATGATGCTGAAGGTGTGGGTGGAGATATGGACAACAAGGCGATGATTCCCTATGCTGCGCGCCAGGATTTTTGAAATCCGCAGGAAAAAGGCGATGCCTGTGCCAGCTGCGAGAATCGTCAGAATCGGGCCGTTTGCAAACTCGCTGTTCCACACACCGGCAATCATTCCCTTTGTGCGGCACAGCAGCCAGAGTATGGCCTGGATCGTCAGAACAATCCCAAAGTAGGCGGCAGAGGGCAGCGTGTCTCTCTTTTCCAGGAAGAGCTTGTAAACCGTGCCGGCCTGCAGCCAAAACAGCATGTAAAATGTACGCGTCGCTGCGATCAGCAAGTCGGTTCGGGGCAATCTCTGG
The DNA here is from genome assembly GCA_004554085.1 of Clostridiales bacterium. Classification (GTDB taxonomy): domain Bacteria; phylum Bacillota; class Clostridia; order Christensenellales; family Aristaeellaceae; genus SFTH01. The sequence goes on from SFNY01000016.1 coordinate 17,047, forward strand.
GAGCAGAGCACGGCGGCGCAAGCCAACAGCAGATAGAAAAGCGTAATCACAGGTTCTCTGTGCCTGAGTTTGCGCAATGGCAGCCTGAACAACCAGTTCAATGCCTTTACTTCAAAGAGCATCAGGATAAACCAGCTGGGTGCATTGAACTCAAAGAAGGAATTGCCGATCGTGAACGGGCGAATCAGAAAGCGAGACCAGAATTCATTCGCATGACACCATTCAATTCCAAATCGGGAATTGAACAGAAGCGCTATCAAACCATAGACAAGATTCCAGATGAAGAAAGGAATCACCAACCGCCGCAGTTGCTTTGCGAAATAGTTCTTTGTATTGCCAATCGAGACCTTCAACGGGTTGAAGAAGTACCCAGAGATGAATACGAACATCGGCATGTGAAACGAGTCATATGGGAACAGCCAGTCAAGCGTTCCAAACACAACGCCAGCATGCCCCATTACCGTGAAAGCCATGGCCAAAGCAGAGAGAACGGTAAATTCAGGATTGCGTTTTCTCTGCATTTCAAGCTCTGCCATAGATGATTCTCCTTCGCAAAATTCATTTGTTCCTTCTCAAAGAGGGGCGTCCCCACAACCCTGGAAACGGGTGAGGTATCGCTTGGGAGAAGCGCTCTCCGGCTGCAGCGATTCATGACGCATATGTTTATTTTAACATACCCTTCGGCTGTATTCAACCTCTTTTTCATTTCCCTGGGCGCCTGCGGAAGAATCGGGGATGGGTTGCATGAGGCTTGGGTTTTTATGTTTTTTTCTGACATGCAGGCAGCAATGCAATATATGGATGCAACAAAAAACGGAGATTCGCATGGATGCAACAAAAAACGGAGATTCGCAATTGCGAACCTCCGCAGTCGTTTTAAACAGCTTTACAGGCGGGCCTCGAGCTCCTTGCGGCGCTCTTCAAAGCCGGGCTTGCCCAGCAGGGCAAACATGTTCTTCTTGTAGGCCTCCACGCCGGGCTGATCGAAGGGATTCACGCCCAGCAGGTAGCCGGACAGGCCGCAGGCCTTCTCGAAGAAGTAGATCAGATAGCCGAAGTGATAGGCGTCGGCCTCGTCGATCTCGACGATGATGTTGGGGGTGCCGCCGTCCATGTGGGCCATCAGGGTGCCCTGATAGGCCTTGGAGTTGACGAACTGCACGGTCTTGCCGGCCAGATAGTTCAGGCCGTCGATGTCCTCGGCTGCCTCCTCGATGACGGCCTCGGAGCGGGAGTTGTTCACCCACAGCACGGTCTCAAACAGGTTGCGGGTGCCGTCCTGAATGAACTGGCCGATGGAGTGCAGGTCGGTGGAGAAGTTGGCTGCGGTGGGGAAGATGCCCTTGTGATCCTTGCCCTCGCTCTCGGCGTAGAGCTGCTTGAACCACTCGCCCATCATGGTCAGCGCGGGCTCATAGTTGACCAGAATCTCGGTGCCCTTGCCCTTGCGGTACAGGATGTTGCGCAGCGCCGCGTACTGGAAGGAGGGGTTGGTGGACATGTCGCCGCCCTTGCAGACCTCGCGCGCGTCCTGTGCGCCCTTCATCATCACTTCGATGTCCACGCCGGCTGCGGCGATGGGCAGCAGGCCCACTGCGGTCAGCACGGAGAAGCGTCCGCCGACGTCGTCCGGAACCACGAAGGTCTCATAGCCCTCGGCGTCGGAGAGCGCCTTCAGCGCGCCGCGAGATTTGTCGGTGGTGGCGTAGATGCGGCCCTTCGCACCCTCCTTGCCGTACTTTTCCTCCAGCAGCTTCTTGAAGATGCGGAAGGCGATGGCGGGCTCGGTGGTGGTGCCGGACTTGGAGATGATGTTCACGGAGAAGTCGCGCGCACCGATGATCTTCACCACGTCGTTGAGGTAGGCGGAGGAGATGTTGTTGCCCACGAAGTAGACCTCGGGGATGCCGGCCTCGCGAACGCCGTTGTACATCTGGCCCTTGCAGAACTCGATGGCTGCGCGCGCGCCCAGGTAGGAGCCGCCGATGCCGATGACGACCAGCACGTCGCTGTCGCCCTGGATCTTCTTCGCAGCCGCCTGGATGCGGGCAAACTCTTCCTTGTCGTAGTTCACCGGCAGATCGAGCCAGCCCAGGAAATCGCTGCCTGCGCCCGTGCGGGAGAGCAGCACCTCGTTTGCGGCGTTCATCATGACGGCCATCTTGTCCAGTTCACCGGGATTTACGAAACCGGCCACGCCGGTCATTTTGAGATTCATTGCCATGGGAATCGTCTCCAATCTGATTGCGTATGGCACAAATGCCTACATCAATTATACCGCCATTTTGCCTGAATTACAAGTATTTTTTGCGCGTTTGTTAACTCGGACGGCCTCGCGAGGCGCAGATTCGCCAAACCCTGCGGCGCAGGGGGCCTGTGATGCTGTGCTAAGGCGGGGCAAATGCGCATATATTCCACTGTCATCATCTGTGGAAAAGGGGGAAAGAGCGTGGATAAGATACGGGTCATGCTGGCGGATGACAATCAGAGCATTCTGCGCCTGCTGTCGGATTTCTTTGCCCGGAAGGAGGACGTCGAGCTGGTGGCCAGCGTATCCGACGGCACGGAGATCGCGGCTGCGGTGCGGGAGCATGCGCCGGATGTGCTGGTAATGGACATCATCATGCCTCGCAGGGACGGCTTCATGGCGCTGGAGGAGCTGAAGGGGTTGGACGAGGCGATCCGCCCGAAGGTGATCGTGCTCACCGGCCTTGCCAGGGACGACTTCATCATGCGGGCCATCCAGCTGGGGGCCTGCTACTACATGGTCAAGCCCTTCGACATGAACCTGCTGTATAGCCGCATCGTGGAGCTTGCCGGAAGCGCGCCGCAGGAGGCGGTGGCTGGCGGCGAGGCCGACCCCGCGCCGGAGACGCTGGACGATCAGATCACCAACCTGTTCCTCACGCTGGGCATCCCCGCGCACATCAAGGGCTATCAATACCTGCGCGAGGCCGTTCACATGGTGATCGACAACCACGATGTCATCAACCGCATCACCAAGGAGCTCTACCCCGGCGTGGCACGGCGCTTCGACACCTCCGCCAGCAAGGTGGAGCGCGCCATGCGCCACGCCATTGAGGTGGCCTGGTCGAGGGGCAGGCTGGACAGCGTGAACCGGATGTACGGCTGTAGGCTGTTCGACGCTATGGACAAGCCCACCAACGGCGAATTCATCTCCTGCGTGGCGGAGAAGCTCGGCCCCGGCAGAAGTGCGTGAAAGATGCGGCGGGGGAGTATCCCCACACAACAACGGTTCATCCCCTGTGCCAATGGCGCGGGGGATTTTTTGCGCCCGAAGGGAGAATCTTTAACCCGTCTTAATGCCATGGGTGCGAAACTCATGCCGAATTTATGCCGGACATGCGATAATGAGGTATAACATTAAGGGAACACAAAGGCAAGGAGGCTCTCCCATACAAATGAGGGTTTTCGATCGCATCCACCTGTCATCGTTTCAGGTGATCATCCTCGGCTTTCTGTTGGTCATCCTGCTGGGGAGCATGCTGCTGACGCTGCCCATCGCCACGGCCAGCCGGGAGAGCGCCAGCTTCTCGGACGCGCTGTTCACCTCTGTGTCCGCCGTGTGCGTGACGGGGCTGGTGGTGCGGGACACCGCGACCTACTGGTCGGGCTTTGGACAGGCCGTGATCCTGTGCATGATCCAGATCGGCGGCATGGGCGTGGTGACGCTGGCGGTGGCCATCGCCATGCTGTCCGGGCGCAAGATCAGCCTGATGCAGCGCAGCACCATGCAGGAGGCCATCTCGGCCCACCACGTGGGCGGCATCGTCAAGCTCACGGGCTTCATCCTGAAGGTGACGCTGTGCATCGAGCTGGGCGGCGCGGTGCTGCTGGTGCTGGCGTTTTCGCGGGATTTTCCGCCGCTTCAGAGCATCTGGTACGGCCTGTTTCACTCCATTTCGGCCTTCTGCAACGCGGGCTTTGACCTGATGGGCCGACAGGCGCCCTTCTCGTCGCTCACATCCTACGCGGCAAATCCGCTGGTCAACCTAACGGTGATAGCGCTGATTGTCATCGGCGGCGTCGGCTTTCTCACCTGGCAGGATGTGCGCGCCAACGGGCGGCATCTGCGCGCCTACCGCCTGCAGAGCAAGATCATCCTGAGCATGACGCTGCTGCTGATCCTGGTTCCGGCGCTTCTGTTCTTCCTGCTGGAGTTCTCCGGCGGGGAGTGGGCGGGCCGAACGCTGGGCGAGCGCGTGCTGGCCTCGCTGTTTCAGTCGGTCACGCCCCGCACGGCGGGCTTCAACACCGTGGATTTGACTGCCATGAAGGAAGCGAGTCTCACGCTGGTCATCCTGCTGATGCTCACCGGCGGTTCCCCCGGCTCCACGGCCGGCGGCATGAAGACCACCACGGTGGCGGTGCTGTTTCTGTCGGCGGTGTCGGTGTGCAAGCGGCGCGAGACGGTGCGCTGCTTCGGGCGAAGGATCGATGCGGACGCGCTGCGCAGCGCGGCGGCGATTCTGCTGATGTATCTCATGCTGTTCTTGCTGGGCGGGCTGGCCATCAGCCTGCTGGAGGATCTGCCGGTGCTCACCTGCCTGTTCGAGGCCGCGTCCGCCATCGGCACGGTGGGATTAACGCTGGGCATCACGCCCGGGCTGTGCGCCGCGTCGCGCCTGATATTGATGGGCCTGATGTTCTTTGGCAGGGTCGGGGGACTGACGCTGATCTTTGCGGCAGCGTCCGGCAAGCGGGCCTACGTGTCCCGGCTGCCGAAGGAAAAAATTACTGTGGGATGAGGAGATGTACTTATGAAGAGCGTGTTGTTGGTGGGACTGGGAAGATTCGGGCGGCACATCGCCATCAAGCTGCACGAGCTGCACCATCAGGTGATGGCCATCGACCAGAAGGAGGAGCGCGTGGAGGCGGTGCTACCCTACGTGACCAACGCGCAGATCGGCGACAGCAAGAACGCCAGCTTCATGGCCTCGCTGGGCGTGCGCAACTTCGACGTGTGCATCGTGGCCATCGGCGACGACTTCCAGAGCTCGCTGGAGACCACGGCGCTTTTGAAGGAGCTGGGCGCGAAGCAGGTGGTCTCCCGCGCGGCGCGGGACGTGCACGCCAAGTTCCTGCTGCGCAACGGCGCGGACGAGGTGGTCTACCCCGAGAAGCAGTTGGCCTCCTGGACGGCCATCCGCTACACCTCAGACCACATCATCGATTACATCGAGCTGGACGATGACAATGCCATCGTGGAGGTCTCCGTTCCCCACAGCTGGGTGGGCAAGACCGTGGGTGCGCTGGATGTGCGCCGCAGGTACAACATCAACATCCTGGGCATCAAGAAGACCAGCAAGCTGGACATCGGCGTCACGTCCTCCACCGTGCTGACGGCGGACGAGACGGTGCTGGTGCTGGGCAGCAGCCGGGACATCCAGAAGTGCCTGCACATCTGAGCCGGGGAACGTCAGGGGGGAAGAACATGCAGGATATCTTGCTCTTTGCGGCCTTCATACTGTTCGCGCTGCTTGGCCTCCGGTTCACGAAGGGGATCGACCGCTTCATCGACCGCTGTGTTCGGGGCCCGGAGGAGGAACACGAAAAAAGGCGCGGGGATTCACACAATATTTCCCGAAGGGTGATAAAATAGGGTTGTACAAGCCTTGAGAATCACTTCGGGGGAGAGATCGGATGGAGATGCAGGGACGCGCAGCGGATCGCAACCGCGGACAACTGAAGATATTCTTTGGCTACGCGCCGGGCGTGGGCAAGACCTGCGCCATGCTTCAGGCTGCGCAGGATGCGCGCAGGCGCGGTGTGGACGTGGTCTGCGGCTGGGTGAACGACCACGGCCGACCGGGCACCCGCTCCCGCATGGGTGCGCTGGAGTGCCTGCCGATGATGCGCCTGCCCGGTGGCGCGGGCGAGTTCGACCTGGACGCGGCGCTGCGCCGCAGGCCCCGGCTGATCCTGCTGGACGAGATCAACCACGTCAACGCCCCGATCTGCCGCCACAGCAGGCGGTATCAGGACGTGGAGGAGCTGCTCAACGCCGGGATCGACGTCTACGCCACGGTGAACGTGCAGCACATCGAAAGCCTGAACGACCAGGTGGCGGCCATCACCGGCGCGCCGGAGCGGGAGCGCATCCCGGACGAGGTGTTCGACCGGGCGGATCAGGTGGAGCTGGTGGACATCGAGCCGGAGGATCTGCTGGAGCGCATGCGCTCGGAGCGCGGGGACGCAAACTGGACGCTGGAGACGCTGCGCGCGCTGCGGGAGATCGCGCTGCGGCGCTGTGCCGATCGGGTGAACCTGCTGACCGGCGATGGAAGCGCCCGCTTTCACACGGACGAGCACATCCTGGTCTGCCTGTCCTCCGCACCCTCCAACGCAAGGATCATCCGCACCGCCGCGCGCATGGCCGCAGCCTTCCACGGCGGCTTCACGGCGCTCTACGTGGAGACGCCCGACTTCGCCGCCATGTCCGAGGCCGACCGGAACCGTCTGCGCGCGAACATGCGCCTGGCGCGGCAGCTGGGCGCGACAATCGAGACGGTCTGCGGCGACGACATCCCCTATCAGATCGCGGAGTTCGCCCGGCTCTCCGGGGTCAGCAAGATCGTGATGGGCCGCAGTGCGGCGGCGCACAAGCGCCTGCTTCCCAAGCCGTCGCTCACGGATCAGCTGATCGCCCGCGCGCCGTCAATGGACATCTACATCATCCCGGACAGCGCCTCCGACGCAGACTATCGGCCCCGGCGCAGCCGCAGGCGGACGCCGATTCTATCCCTGCGCGACCTGCTCAAGAGCTTCTTCGTGCTGATGGGCGCAACGGCCCTGAGCGTGGCGTTCTACGAGCTGGGCTTCAGCGAGGCCAACATCATCATGGCCTACATCCTGGGCGTGCTCATCACCTCGCTGGTGACCACGCACCCGGGGTACAGCATCATCTCATCCATCGCCAGCGTGGTGATCTTCAACTACCTGTTCACGGAGCCGCGCTACACGCTCCACGCCTACGACGCGGGCTATCCGGTGACATTCGCCATCATGTTTCTGGCGGCCTACATCACCGGCACGCTCACCGTCCGGCTGAAGAATCACGCCCGGCAGTCGGCGGAGGCGGCCTACCGCACGAAGATCCTCTTCGACACCGACCAGCTGCTCAATCGCGCCCGGGATCGGGAGGAAATCGCCTCCGCACTGGCGGATCAGATTGTCAAGCTCCTGAATCGGGACGTGGCGATCTACCTCTGCGAGGGAGAGGAGCTGGGCGCACCGCGCCTGTTCGCGGCGCAGCCGGCATCGATGTGCGCGGGCATGACCGGCGACGATGAGCGCGCGGTGGCGCAGTGGGTGCTGAAGAACAACAAGCACGCCGGCGCGACCACGGATACCTTCTCCGGCGCGAGGTGCCTGTATCTGGCTATACGCGTCAATCAGAACGTGTACGGCGTGGTGGGCATCGCGGTCGACAGGGAGCCGCTGGGCTCCTTTGAAAACAGCGTGCTGCTGTCCATGCTGGGCGAGGGCGCGCTGGCACTGGAGAACGAAAAGAACGCCCGGGAGAAGGAGGCCGCCGCCATCCTGGCAAAGAACGAGCAGCTGCGGGCCAACCTGCTGCGCTCCATCTCCCACGACCTGCGCACGCCGCTGACCTCCATCTCCGGCAACGCCAGCAACCTGCTGACCAGCGCAAATGACTTCGACGAGGCCACCAAGCAGCAGCTCTACACGGACATCTACGACGATTCCATGTGGCTGATCAACCTAGTGGAGAATCTGCTGTCCGTCACGCGCATCGAGGAGGGCCGCATGAACCTGAACCCCTCTGCGGAGCTGATGGACGAGGTCATCGCCGAGGCGCTGCGCCACATCAATCGAAAGAGCGTGGAGCACGAGATTTCCGTGCACAGCGGCGAGGACTTCATCCTTGCCCACATGGACGCGCGGCTGATCGTGCAGGTGGTCATCAACATCGTGGACAACGCCGTCAAGTACACCCCGGCGGGCTCGCACATCCACATCTCCACGGAGAAGGCGGGCGCATGGGTGGTGGTGCGCATCGCGGACGACGGCCCCGGAATCTCCGACGAGGCCAAGGCGCAGGTGTTCGACATGTTTTACAGCGGTGCGAATCGGGTGGCGGACAGCCGCCGCAGCCTGGGCCTGGGACTGTTTCTGTGCAAGTCCATCGTCACGGCCCACGGCGGTGTGATCTCCGTGAAGGACAATCAGCCCCACGGCACGATCTTTGAATTTACGCTTCCCGCGGAGGAGGTTGAGTTGCATGAATAAGTATACGATTCTGGTGGTGGAGGACGACAAGCCGGTGCGCACGCTGATCACCACCACGCTCAAGGCCAACGGCTATCGCTTCATCGAGGCGCTGACGGGGGAGGAGGCCATCCTTCAGGTGACCTCCCACAACCCGGACGTGATCCTGCTGGATCTGGGCCTGCCGGACATGGACGGCGTGGAGATCATCCGCAAGGTGCGCTCCTGGTCGAACGTGCCGATCATCGTCATCAGCGCCCGCAGCGAGGACAGCGACAAGATCGGCGCGCTGGACAGCGGCGCGGACGACTACCTCACCAAGCCCTTCTCCGTGGAGGAGCTGCTGGCGCGGCTGCGCGTCACCCAGAGAAGGCTGGCCATGCTGGGCGCGGAGCACGCCGACACGGTGTTCGTCAACGGCAGCCTGCGCATCGATTACGCCGCCGGCTGCGCCTATCTGGACGAAAATGAGCTGCACCTCACGCCCATCGAATATAAGCTGCTCTGCCTGCTGGCCCAGAACGTGGGCAAGGTGCTCACCCACACTTACATCACCCAGAAGATCTGGGGCAACAGCTGGGAGAACGACATCGCCTCCCTGCGGGTGTTCATGGCCACGCTGCGCAAGAAGCTGGAGTCCGCGCCCGATTCCCCTCAGTACATCCAGACCCACATCGGCGTGGGCTACCGCATGCTGAAGGTGGGCTGAGGGCCGTTGTCCGCAGGACAATAAGCATTTTCATCGCCTGGTTGATCCAAAAACAGGATCGGGTCAGTTCCTCTTGGAACTGACCCGATCTTCACCGCCAAAGCGTCAGCCTTGACGCTGGTCTGCTCCCCCGGCTTTCGCCGGGGGATGTTTTCGTGGGATTTGCTTCGTTACTTGGAGAAGATGACGAAGTTGCTGTTGCTCGGATACACCTGCACGCTCTGCGAAATACCGGGATAACGTTCCAAATACTCATTGATCTTCTTTTGAACCGTGCTGTATACGCTTGAAAGCGTCCTTGTTCCGGATTTCCAGGAAGTTTTTCCAGTGAAAGAATCGCGGCCACCGGCATAACAGAGGGCTCTCTCAAAGCAGCCATGCCAGCTGGATTCGTTCACTCTAACCAATTCCTTATCATCACAGAGGGCGAAGCTCTCCTCGTCGTGCGCGGCGGCGGTGAGCACGTAATACTTGCTCTGGCGCAGCTCACCGGAGTTCGGCATGACCCCGGCTTCCTCCCAGGACGCGCGCTCCTCATCCGAGAAGCCAAGCTCAGTGCCGGATTCATCGATTGCCACAACAGGCAGGGTATCGCCTTCGGCGAAGGTATCGATGATCGCGCTGGTGAAGTCGCTGGGAGAACCCATGGAATAAGCAATACCATCATCGCTGCCGTTGCCGTAGACGTAGTTGCCGCTGTAGCAGCTGCCGATCGTGACGACGACCTTGCCGGGAATGTTGTCCAGCAGGCTCTTCAGCTCGCGCGGCGAGATGTACTGGTTTTCAGCGCCGTTGGCGTACAGCACCAGCGTGCCGTCCGGACATCCGTGGCCGAGGAAGGAGAAGTAGGTGACGTCGCTCTCCTGAATGCCCCACTGGCTCGGCAGCGAACGAAGCTTGCTCACCAGTGTCGACTTCGACAGGTTGGAGAGATCAGCAATCTGCTCGATCTTCTGACCGTCAAAGTTCTGCTGCTTCAGCATGCTGATGAGGCCGGAACGGTCGGTGGCGCGCTGGTAAAGCAGCTTGTCGCCATTGGAGGCAGATATGTAGGTGTTTTCCACGACGACGATTGCGCGGTAGCGCGCCCTGCGTGTGACGGTAACGCCGAAGCTGGCGCTCACGGAGGTATTCTGATCCGTGACAGTGATCAGCGTATAGCCTGCGCCGACGGCGCTAATATTGCCGCTGCCGTCCACCGAGACGACCTTCGAGTTGTTGGAGCGCCAGACCAGATTGGCGAAATCGCTGGATTTTGCGGGCGTATAGGTGACGGTCAGCTTCGCCTTGTCGCCGACATACATCTCGCCGTAATTCTTGCCGCCGAGCGATAGGGAGAGCGCCTGAACGGGATAGTATGCGGAGACCTTGACCTTCACCGTATCCTTCTTGCCGTTGTGGGTCTTGACGGTGATGGTTGCTGTGCCCTCCTTGATGGCCGTGACGACGCCGTTTGCATCGACCGTGGCGATCTTCGTGCTGGAGGAGGTCCAGGTCAGGTTGCGGGTTGCGCTGGCGGGCTGCAGCGTCGCATTCAGGGTCAGCTTGCTGCCCATGCGCATAACCACGGTGCCCTCGCGATCCAGCACTACGCCGGTGGGCTTGTAGGGATCGACGACCTTGACCTTGACGGTGTCCTTCTTGCCGTTGTGGGTCTTGACGGTGATGGTGACGGTGCCCTCCTTGACGGGGGTGACCACGCCGTTCGCATCGACCGTGGCAATCTTCGTGCTGGAGGAGGTCCAGGTGAGGCTGCGGGTCGCTCCGGCGGGCTGCAGCGTCGCATACAGCGTCAGCCTGCTGCCCATATTCAGGGTCACGGTGCCCTCGCGATCCAGCACCACGCCGGTGGGCTTGTAGGGATCGACGACCTTGACCTTGACGGTGTCCTTCTTGCCGTTGTGGGTTTTGACGGTGATGGTGACGGTGCCCTCCTTGATGGGAGTAACCACGCCGTTCGCATCGACCGTGGCGATCTTCGTGCTGGAGGAGGTCCAGGTGAGGCTGCGGGTCGCTCCGGCGGGCTGCAGCGTCGCATACAGCGTCAGCCTGCTGCCCAGGTTGAGCGTCACGGTGCCCTCGCGATCCAGCACCACGCCGGTGGGCTTGTAGGGATCGACGACCTTGATCTTCACCCTGGTGGACTTGCCGTTGGAGGTCTTTGCCGTGATCGTCACACCGGACGACTCTTTCATGGCATATACGGAGGCCGTCGCATAATTGCTGCCCGTGCCGGTTCCCTTGACCTCAACAATCTTGCTGTTGCTGCTCGTCCAGGTGATCGCGGGATCCGCGCCTGTGGGAGAAACCGCGGCCTTCAGGGTTGCGACATCCTGAAGATTCAGGGTCACGGTCTCGTTGTTTTTCAGCTGTCTGCTGCCCAGATAGAGGGTCACGGATTCGGGCGTGGGCAGGACCTCAATATTGATGATGCCGTAATCGCCATCTGCGGCCTCTGCCGTGATGGTCGCACGGCCGATCGCCTTCGCCAGCACCCTGCCCTTGGAGTCGACCGTCGCAATGCTGGTCGAGCTGCTCGACCAGCTCAGCTTCTTGTTGTCCAGCAGCGTGCCGGAGGCGTTGTATACCTTCAGATCGCTTCTGGCGCCCTTGGTCAGCGTGCTCTTGCCTTCAATCCGCAGGTATTCAACCTGCATTTCAGCGCCGCAGGCGCACTTGCCGTTGACGTAGCTGTGGTTTTCAAGGACGCTTCGGTAGGAGCGCAGCTCCTCGATATAGTAGTCGCCATAGAGGTCAAGAATTATTTTTCCGTCCTCATAATAGCCGCCGATTCCGCATTCCGCGCATACGACGTAGCTCCAGTCCGGATTGCTGGACGTATCGAAGGAGGTATGCCGGTGCTGTTGTGCATCGACAAACTCATATTTCTCATACTTCGTCACGAAGGAGGTATGCTGGCAGCCGTTCTTTTCACTGAAGCCACAGGCCCAGCATGCTCCGTCCTCGAAGTAATGCTCCTCCTCAATCGCAATGGTCTTGTTCTGAGAAACCGTCCGCAGCACGGCGTCGCATTCCCAGCAGACGTACTCCATCTTGGAGACATATACGTTGTATCCATGGGAGTACTTATCTATCGCAGTGCACGGGGCATCGCTATAATCCCACAGCTCATCGCCCCAACGGTCGTAATAGATGATACCCGTGTACTTGTGCGGGCATGTTCCGTATTGGAAAACCTTGATCCGCACGGTCGAGCAGCCCGGAGCAGAAATATCGATGTAGCCCTCGCGGTTAGAGCTTTTGGGATTCGCATAGACTGTAACATCGACCTCTAAAAGGGTGGATTCCGAATCGTATAAGTCAATATCAATCCAACTGCTGGAAGTGATCGTCAGATTCAGACCGGGTGCATGATCGATGTAGAACCAATCCTCGTATTCCGGGGGATCAGCCACGATGCCGTGCTCCAGAAGATAGTCATCCACAGCAAAGCCCTTTGTAAGCTCTTCAACCGAGATCTCCGCTCTCGCGGGCGGATTGCTCTGCTGGCCGAGCCTTGCCATGCCGTAGACGTCCACGCTGTAGACGCCCAGCGTTCCAAAGACCGAGCCGGGAATGGTGACCTGATTGGTGTTGACGTCGGCCTTAAACAGCTGCTCTCCGCCGGAATAGACATACACGCTGTACCCGGCAGCATTTGCAAGCGAATTCCATTTCAGCGTATAATCCCTGTTCCGATAGGCAACGCCCTTGCTGCCGCTGATGGAGGAGAATACAGGCGTGCCAAGGCTCGGCATATTATTGACCGTGATGGTCTGCGCATCGCTAAGCAGGCTCCAGTCGCCATTGTAGTAGCCCTGCATCTGCACGCTGCGCGCGCCGGAGACATGGAAGGACTCGCTGAAGCTGGCCTTGCCGCCGCTCACGGCATGCTCCGCGCCGATGTACTTTCCATCCGTCAGAGTGCGCACCTTGGTGGCGTAGGGCGTGCTCACATTGAAGGTGACGCTGTCGTCAAAGCCGGGATTGACGCTGGACTTGTTCTTGGTAAAGCTGATGGGCTTGGTTGTCTTGTCCAGACACTGGATTTTGATCTGGCCGCTGCCTCTCTGATACCACCAGTATCCGCCGGAATAATACTCTCCATGAATGTTCAGGTAGTATGTCCTTCCGGGCGTGAGGGTTACGTCAAGGGTAGTGGTTCCCTGAATGCCTCTTGAACTGCTCTTGATCGAATTGAGATTGGCGTCGCACACCGAAACCGTTCTGCGCAGCGAGCCTGTGCTGGTGACGCGATAGCTCTTTCCCTCGACGGCCGTGAAGCAGAAGAGCTGAAAATCGTTGTCGTACTTCACTTCAAAGGGCGCATATGCATCGTATGCCAAAGGGCTTGCCCGGTCTACATACGAGCCGGCGATGTACAACTGGAGAAGGCCGGAGAAGTTGCAGTAACCCGTCTCGTAACGGCCGTCGACGTGCACCCTGAACGTGTAGGTGTAACCCGCTTCCAGATCCACCGTCCATCCGGGATTGCCTGCAATGAAATGAAATATGCCCGCGACCAATGTGTTGCCGCGATAGACGTCAAAGACCATATATTTTGAAGCGGTTGTGGTCAGCCGATACCTGCCGCTGCGGGAGATGTAGATCTCGTAGTCCAGAGTGCTGTTCGTACCCACATAGCCGCTGAACGTCTTCCCGAGGCTGATCTTCCCGGCGTCAGCATTGGAATAGACGGGCATCGCCAGCTTCTCATGCCAGGCGGCGATCTCCTCCGGGGAGAGTGCAAGCAGCGCATCCATGTCCATTCCCAGCCTGTCTGCAAGCTCGGAGACGCTCATGTCCATGTATTCGGCAAGCGCTTCCGCAGTGTACACCGGGATGAAGGGCGCAGACTTGAATTCCCCATCATCGATTCCGAGCGCAGAAGCGTCGGGAGCATCCTCAGGCACGAACACGGGATACTCCGTGGGCTCCGCGTCCGGCTTGAGGGTGGGTTCCTCCGAGGGAAGCGGTTCAGTGGACTCCGTCTCCTCCGGCGCGTCGGTCGGCTCCTCCGTGGCCGCAGGTTCCTCCGTGGCTGCGGGCTCCTCCATGACCGCGGGCTCCTCCGTAGCTGCGGGCTCCTCCGTGACCGCGGGCTCCTCCGTGACCGCGGGCTCCTCCATGGCTGCGGGTTCTTCCGTGGCCGCGGGCTCTTCCGTGGCCGCGGGCTCATCCACCGGGGCAGGCTCCTCGTATGTCTGTACCGGCTCTGCGGTCTGCTCCACGACCGCTTCGGGCATTTCCGTCTCTTCGGCAAAGCTGAAGGGGATGCCTGTCATCAGGATAACCATCGCCAGCAGCGCTGCCAGTGTTCTTCGCATGTGCTTCATCTCGTTCTTTCCTCCCGTTTTTCTCCCATGGGTTCCCTCTCTGATCGGATGCTTGCCACGCTCATCCGTCCGTATGGGCATCAGATATGGAAGCATATCGAACCTTGCGCTTCATCAGCGCATTTCCTGTTTCACCCGCAGTCACTCCCATCAAAAACACTTTAATTCCTAAAAATTGACATAATTCTGTTTATATTTTACTATAAGTATATCGTTTTAATCAATAATGAAAACACATTTTAAATTGAATTTTACATAGGACGCTCCAACTCATGTGTTTTGAATGGCCGCAGGACTCCTGGATCTCATCGGTGGCGGGATTCTTGCCTGGAGTTGCGTCGCAAAACGGGATATTGCACACTGTAAAAATTAGAATGCTTCATTTCATTGTTATGTGGGGTCAAGTATGATATAATCCAGAACAGATGGAGCGATGGTGCTCAAGCCAATGTTGCCTGCATTGCCGGCGGGGGAAGTCCGGGCGATCCGCGCGCCGGAGCCGGTTGCGAGGAGGAAATGCAGCAGTACAGACCGAGGGGATATGGGAGAATGGGAATGAGGAAAAAGAGAAGCGTGCGGCAGCGGATGGTCAAGGCTGCGAATGTGGTGCTGATGGCGCTCACCTTCATCCTTGCGTGGATGCTGCTGTATGATGAACCGACGCGCAGCGCAACATCGATGCAGACGAAGGCGCTTCTGCTGCTGGTGTGTACGGCGACTTATGTCGTGATCGGTCGGATCTATGAGGCATTTCTGCTGGATGTGGAGCGGATTCATTACATGGTTTACAGCCAGATGCTGGCGGCTGCGATCACAGATCTCTTCAGCTCCATCATTCTCTGGATGGTCATGGGGCGGTATCCGAATCCGCTGTGCTATCTGCTGGTTCTCCCCCTGCAATTGGCGGTGGCGACGCTGTGGGGGGTCGCCGCCCATCGCTGGTACTTCAGGCACTTCCCGCCCAGACAGGCGCTGATTGTCGCATCAGATCCCCGGGAAGCATACCGGCTGGCCGAAACCAGGGGCTTCTCCAAGCGGTTCAGGGTTGTGAACGTCCTGTCCACAAAGCAGATGCTGCGGCTTCCGAAAAGGGAGCTGGAGGATATTGAAGCTGTATTCCTGCTCGAAACGGAGACTTCCTGGGCGGTGATGCAGCACTGCGCGCTGAATGGCATCCGGGTCTATCGGGTGCCGCAGATCAGCGAGATTCTCGCCAGCTGCAGTACGACGGTGACGCTGTTCAATACGCCGATGCTCAGAATGGACGGCTACAATCCGGAACGGATCTATATCGCCGTGAAGCGGTGTATGGATCTGGTGCTGGTCGGATGCGCGCTGCCGCTTGTGCTGCCCGTGATGCTGGTGATGGCCGCTGCAATCAAGCTGGAGGACGGAGGCCCTGTGTTCTATCGCCAGGAGCGTCTGACCCAGGGTGGAAGGCGCTTCTTCATCCTCAAATTCCGCAGCATGCGCGTCAATGCGGAGAGCGATGGCGTGGCCCGCCTGTCCACGGGCGTTCACGACGAGCGCATCACGAAGGTTGGGCGCGTGATCCGCATGCTGCGCCTGGATGAGCTTCCCCAGCTTCTCAACATCCTGAAGGGGGATATGTCGATCGTCGGCCCGCGCCCCGAGCGCCCGGAGTTGGCGGAGGTGTACACAAAGCGCTTCCCGGAATTCCAGCTCAGGCTGCTCGCCAAGGCGGGCCTGACGGGATACGCACAGGTGTACGGCAAGTACAATTCCACGCCGGAGGAGAAGCTTCACATGGATCTGATGTACATCCTTCGACCCAGCGTGCTGGAGGATCTGCGCATCATCATGGCAACGCTGAAGATTCTGTTCCTGCCGGAAAGTACGGAGGGAGTTGCGGAGGGGCAGACCTCCGCGATGAGAATGGACGTGTCCGACCAGTCAAAGGCGGAGTAGACGGGCGGCGGATTCTGGAGTCGGGCGCGCTCTGGCCCGCGCCATCATCCCTTTCCCGGCTTCCGTGCGGCGATCTGAGTAGCTGTGTGGTGCAAAGCTGCGGCGCTTCGCACCACCATTTGTGCATCGGCATAAGGATGGAGAGGGCGGCGAGCGCCGCCCTGGATTGAAAACGATCAGGAGTTGATCCTTTATGAGCATGTGCACCAATTATCGCCGCCAGCTGGAGGAATCGTTGCAGGATGAGCTCTGCGACGCCGGTTTCTACGCGCAGATCGCGGAGGAGGCGCCCACGGAGGAGCTGCGCGAGCTGATCATCAGCATCGTCGGCGATGAGTACGGCCACGCCAGACTTCAGGCTTCGCTGCTGGGCGTCTGTCCCCTCGAAGTCACCTGCACGCCCGACTGTCCGGGCGCCACCGGCGACTTCTGCGCCGACGTGGAAACTGCCATTCAGGGCGAGCTCGGGGCGATTCGCCGCTACGCCGAGCTTGCCATGTGCGCGCCCACGCTGAAGATCCGCTATCTGCTGACCTCGATTCTGGGCGATGAGTATGCCCACGTACGCATCTGGACGGCCATGCTGCAGGCGAATTGCCTGTGCAAGACCTCGGCGTGCGAGAAATAGACCTATGACCCAAGCCGGCGCTCTGCATTTGCGAGGCGCCGGCCCTTTATCGCTACGCGACGGGAATAGATTGCCGCCAGCTTCGCAGACTATCCACATCGTCGTTCAGTGAAATCTTCGACGACAGGAGGAAGTATGACGGAAATCGAACGTTCCCTGTGGCGCGAAGGCGCGCGCCTTCCGGCCTTTGAGCCGCTTCATTCTGATCTGAGGACGGACGTGCTGGTCGTCGGCGGCGGGCTGGCGGGCATCCTGTGCGCGCACATGCTTCGGGAGGCGGGCGTGGACTGTGCGCTCGTGGAGGCCGCGAATCTCTGCGGCGGAGTCACCCAGAACACGACGGCCAAGCTCACCGTGCAGCACGGCCTGATCTACCACAAGCTGATGCAGACTCTGGGTCGGGAACGGGCGCAGATGTACCTTCGCGCCAACCAAAGCGCGCTGGACGCCTACCGTGCGCTCTGCGCCGGGATGGACTGCGATTTTGAAGAAAAGGACAACCTCGTCTATTCCCGGAACGATCCGGCTCTGATCGACCGTGAGCTCGCCGCGCTTCAAAGCCTGGGCATACCTGCCCGAAGGGTCGATTCCCTGCCGCTGCCTGTGGAGACCGCCGGTGCGGTCTGCGTTCCTAATCAGGCACAGTTCGATCCGCTGAAGTTCGCCGCCGCCATCGCGAAGGGGCTGCACATCTATGAGCATACGCGGGTGCTGGAGCTTGCGCCGGGCCTCGCACGAACGACCGGCGGGAAGATCCGCGCAGAGAAGATCATCATCGCCACGCATTTTCCCATGCTGAACAAGCATGGCCGCTACTTCCTGAAGCTGTACCAGCACCGCTCCTACGTGCTGGCGCTGGAGAACGCTGCAGACGTGCGGGGCATGTATGTGGACGAGGCGGATGTGGGCCTGTCCTTTCGCAATGCGCGCGGACTGCTGCTGCTGGGCGGCGGCGATCACCGAACCGGGAAGCAGGGCGGCGGCTGGCGGGAGCTGACGGACTTCACCCGCGTGCACTATCCGCAGGCGCACATCGTCCGCCGCTGGGCGACGCAGGATTGCATGACGCTGGACGGCGTTCCCTACATCGGGCAGTATGCCCGGAGGACGACCGATTTGTACGTGCTGACCGGCTTCAACAAGTGGGGGATGACCGGCTCGATGGCGGGCGCGCTGCTGCTCCGGGACATGCTTCTCGGCAGAGCACCGGAATGGGCGGAGGTGTTTTCACCCGCGCGATCCAGTTTGCACAAGCAGCTCCTCATCAACGCAGCGGAGGCTGTGGCCAATCTGCTCACGCCGACGGCGCCGCGCTGTCCCCACATGGGCTGCGCACTGAAGTACAATTCCCAGGAGCACTCCTGGGATTGCCCCTGTCACGGCTCCAGGTTTGCGGAAAACGGCGAGCGGATCGACAATCCTGCGACGGGTGGCCTGAAGCAAAAATGATACGGATTGAAAAACAGAAGGAAAAATATCGACATAAAAAAACGAAAATTGTAAAAAAAGCAATTCTAAATCGTTTCCTTTCTGCATATACATGTAATATCTCTATGAAAGGAAGAGAAATCCGGGATCCAAAATTTGCATCGGGATCGACTGCGTGGTATAATGTATGTAGGAATCATATAGTTACCATTGGCAGTATAACGATCTTGAAGTCGGAACAGATGGAGGGATATTATGGGTACGGTTCGTGTGGTCATCGCTGATGACAATCTGCAAACGCGGGAGATGCTAGCACAGTTTCTTGCCCAGCAGAATGGCATTGAGATTGTCGGCACGGCAAACAATGGTCTGGAAGCGATTGAAGAGGTGCAGAAGCAGGAGCCGGACGTTCTGATCTGCGATATGATCATGCCGCAGATGGACGGGTACGGCGTGCTGGAGCGCATGCAAAGCATGAAGCTCGCGAAGACGCCCGGAGTCATCGTGCTGACGGCGCTGAGCCGGGATGATTTCATCGCACGGGCGATCAACCTCGGCGCGTGCTACTACATGGTGAAGCCGTTTGACTTCACGCTGCTGGCCAAGCGCGTGTTCGAGGTGGCGGGTGAGAAGGATCGTGCGGAGGCGCTGGCCGTTCAGCCGAACAAAAGCGCCGCAAGCAGTGCGGAGAGCCTGGAGGAACGGATTGCAAACCTTTTTCTGACCGTAGGAATACCCGCCCACGTCAAGGGCTATCAGTATCTGCGCGAGGGCGTACGCATGGTGGTGGACAACCCCGATCTGATGGGGCACATCACCAAGGAGCTGTATCCCGGCATTGCGCGGCGCTTCGACACAACCTCCAGCAAGGTTGAGCGCGCCATCCGCCACGCCATCGAGGTTGCCTGGAACCGCGGGCGCATCGAGGCGCTGGACGAGGCCTTCGGCAAGAATGTCTGCTCGCTGAATGACAAGCCCACCAACGGCGAGTTCATCGCCCTGGTCAGCGACCGGATGCGGATCAAGGAGAGCGCGTGAATGCCACATAACGGCAGACTTCATATAGAGGATGCATGACGGGCACCTCTGCCCGGGGTCGCGCCTCGGCTCCATCGGAGCCGGAAGCGATGGGGGAGAGGCGCTTCTTTGTGCGCCGAACAGGCAAGATGAAACCCCCAGTTGAACTGGGGGGTGAAGAAAAAGACTTAGAGAAAAAGGCCTCCAATGCTATACTGAAAGCGGTCT
>SFNY01000017.1 GCA_004554085.1 Clostridiales bacterium
GTGGTGGCGGCGTAGGGCAGGCGCACCACGTTGCGCAGGGAGATGTAGCTCTCCGGGATCAGGCGGGAGTCGAACTCCGCGTCGGTCACGGCGAAGGCCATGGTCGCCGGGGGATGGGCGATGATGACGGAATTGATGTCCGGGTGCAGCTCATAGATGCGCTGGTGCAGCAGCACCGAGCGGCTGGGGGTCTTGCCCAGCTCGCACATGCCGCCCTTGATGCGCACGATGTCCTCGGGCTCCAGATACTTGCGGTCCTTCATGTAGGGGGTAATCAGGAAGGAGCCGTCGGAGAGGCGCATGGAGAAGGTGCCCTGGGTACTGGTGAAGAGGCGCTGGTCGTAGGAACGATGGATCAGCGTGCACAGATCGCGCCGTCCCGCGCGCTCCTCGCTGGAGACCTGCTTGGCCTCGAAGGCGTCCAGCGGCGGATGGGCCTTGGAGCTGTCCATGGCGATCTGCGCGTCGCTCAGGCGGCGGGGCGTGCCCAGCTTGCGGGCGTCCAGCTCGATCTGCGCGCAGGAGGTGGCGGTCTCAAACACCATGAAGGCGTGGTAGAGGTCGCCCGCGCCGCAGATCACGCCGTGGTTCTCCATCAGCACGGCATTGTAGCCCTCGGCAAACTTCTCGGCGATGTTCTTGCCCAGCTGGACGCTTCCGGGAATGTCGTACTTCGCCATGGCGATCTCGCCGCACACCAGCGAGGCGTTGGGGATCAGCTTGGTGTCGGGAACCTGGCGCACCAGGCTGAAGGCCACCATCACCGGTGGATGGGCGTGCACGATGGCGCGCAGGTCGGGGCGCAGCTTGTAGATGTTACTGTGGATGGGGAACTCCACGCTGGGCTTGTGCAGGCCGATCACGGTGCCGTCGGGCTTGATCTGCATGATGTCCGCGCGGGTCAGGCTGCCCTTGTCGATGCCGGAGGGGGTGATCCAGATGTCGCCGTTTTCGTCGCGAATGGAAAGGTTGCCGCCGGAGGTGGTGGTCATGCCGTAGGAATAGATGCGGTCCATGATCATCACCAGCTGGTCTGCCGGGTGCAGAAGCTCAAAATTCATAGTTCAACCTCCTCAAATATGCATTCTGTCTGCTTCGATTATCAACGCGGTCTGTTAAATGGCCGCTGCCTTTTTTGTAATATCCATTTGTATTATAATGAATGTTCGGGTTTTTGGCAAGCCCCCGGGATTGAAAAACGTGCGCGGCGATGCTACAATAAATGCAGAAATACATACGGCCGGAATTCCGGCGGAGGAGGCAGCATGAGCGAGCTGTTCAACAGCGCCAAGGAGGCGCTGGAGCGGGCGAAGGAGAAGGCCGCGCCCGTACTGGAGGACGTGAAGGAGAAGGCGAAGGAGACCGTCGGCGAGGTGCGCGAAAAGGCAGCGCCGGTGATCGAGGACGTGAAGGAAAAGGCCGCGCCTGTGGTGGAGAAGGTCAAGGACGTGGCAGACAGCGCTGTGGACGCGGTGAAGGAGGGCGCGGAGAAGGTCGGCGACCTGTTCAAGAAGGACGCGCCCGGGCTGAACGTGAAGAACGAGCTCTTCGACGAGCTGGATCAGCAGGTTCGCGCCCAGAGGGAGGCCGCGAAGGCCCAGGCCGACGAGATGCAGCGCCGCCTGCACGAGATGCTGCACGGGAAAAAAGAGGAATAAAAGCGCAGGGCCGCACGATTCTCAGAAGCCGTGCGGCCTTCGCATGTCTACGGAGCGTGGATTTACAGACCGCCGCGCATGCGATACAATGGAGAGCGAGGTGATGGGCATGGATTGCGGCAAGGTGGGCGCACTGATTCGCAGGCTGCGGCTGGAGCAGGGCCTGACCCAGCGCCGGCTGGCGGAGAGGCTGAACCTGAGCGACAAGACGGTGAGCAAGTGGGAGCGCGGCCAGGGCTGTCCGGACGTGACGCTGCTGGGCGAGCTGTCGGAAATTCTGGGCGTGGAGCTGACCCGCATGCTGGCGGGGGACCTCGCGCCCAACGAGACGGATGGTGGAAACATGAAGAAGGCAAAATACTGCGTCTGCCCGGTCTGCGGCGGCTTTACCGTGAGCACCGGCGGCGCGGAGATCAGCTGCTGCGGGCGGCGTCTCAAATCAATGGAGCCGGTGAAGGCCGCGCCGGAGCAGAAACTTACGGTGGAGGCGGTGGAGGACGAGTGGTTCGTCACCTCCGCGCATCCCATGGAGAAGGACAACTACATTCCCTTCGTGGCCTACGCAAGCGGCGGACGGCTGGAGCTGCACCGGCTCTACCCCGAGTGGAACCTGGAAATCCGCATCCTGCGCCGGGGCCACGGCATGCTGATCTGGTACGCGCCGGAGGACGGCCTGCTGTACCAGCTGATCTGACTTGACACCCCTCCCGGCGCATGCTATACTGCAAAAGAGCGCGAAGGGAGGGGTTTGATGCTGAAAAGACGCAGAATTCTGTGCCTTGCGCTGCTGATCGCGCTGCTCTCCGGCTGCGCGCTGGCGGCCTCGCCCTACGCCATCGAGGTGGACGTCACCAACCAGATCGTCACGGTCTATCGCGCGGAGGACAGGAGCGAAAGCGGCATTGTGCGGCAGATGATCTGCTCAACCGGCGAAAACGAGTGCACGCCCGTGGGCCGCTTCACCCTCAACCAGCGCAACTCCGCCGAGCGCACCGAGTGGTACGCCATCCCGGCCTACGATTGCTACGTGCAGTATGTGACGCGCATCATCGGCGGCTACCTGTTCCATTCCCTGCCCTACGCGGAGAAGGACGAATCCACGCTGGATACCGAGGCTGCGGCGCTGCTGGGCACGCCCGCTTCCCACGGCTGCATCCGCCTGCGCCCGGAGGACGCGGAGTGGATTGCGAAGAACTGCCCCAACGGCACGCCCTGCCACATCTACCACAGCTGGGAGGTGGACGAGGGCCTGCGGGGGCTGCTGCTGGTGCAGAGCTATGTCGAGGGCGGCGAATGGGCCAGCTACGCCGACTTCGCCCAGGGTGCGGGGGGCCTGACTGCGGCGGTGCAGTCCATGGTAACGCGGCAGAGGATCGAGGGCGTCGTGGCGGAGGTCACGCCCACGCCCATGCCGCGGAACTGAATATGCGTAATCTGGGGCCTGCTTCACGAAAGCGGGCCTTTGTCAT
Organism: Clostridiales bacterium; assembly: GCA_004554085.1. Taxonomy (GTDB): domain Bacteria; phylum Bacillota; class Clostridia; order Christensenellales; family Aristaeellaceae; genus SFTH01. The sequence goes on from SFNY01000017.1 coordinate 3,128, forward strand.
GCCAAATTGGCATTGGAGGGGCTGTGACACACAATCTTCACGAAATGCCCCGTATTTTTTGCCGGAGAAATGTTTTCTGAACCTATATGATGTGATATAATCATATTGTATGATTGGGTGTATTCTGCACGAGCGCGCCGAAGGGCTGCGCGGCACAGATTTGGAGACAGATCGTACATATTATAGGAGCAAGGCAATGAAATATCATTTAAAGTGGATCTCCGCCCTGCTGGCGCTGCTGGTTCTGCTGGCGGCGGGCGCGCTGGCGGAGGCCGACGGCGAGGGCGCGGCGTATGCCGCGATCCTGCAAGCGGACGCTCTGCCCGGCGAGACCGAAACGGCGGAGCCTGCCCCCACTGCGGATGCGCCGGAGGTTCCCGGCGCGGAGGCTGTGGTTCCCGGCATTCGCGTGGAATTTCACATCTACTACGGCGAGGCGGATGGCGCGTCCCTGACGGAATATTCCGGCGGCGCCTATCCCATCGTGCTGGAGGACGTCGCGCCGGGATCGGCCATTGATGCCCCGGCGCTGCCCGGTTCCCTCATCGTAAACGGCGCGGAATACGCGCCCTCGGATTCCGTCTGGAAGTCCTCCGGCGCGGGAAGCCTGTCGGATGTGCGGCAGGACATGTCCTTCAGTGCCGTCTACCTGCGCGTGCGCCGGGAGGCGGGCTACACCGTGCGCCACTGCTGGCTGGGCGATCCCGGGGTTGAGATCTGCGAGGACGCGACTGGAACCGCCACGGTCGGCGAAGTCCTGCGCTGGGACGCGCCCGCCGAGGTTCCCGGCTACGCATTCCTGCGGGCCGGGGAGCCGGAGCTGGTCGTCAGTGCGGACGAGAGCCGCAACGAAATCGTGCTCTATTACAGCCGCGAGCTGAAGCTGACCTCCCAGAGCGCGGAGAAGATCTACGACGGCACGGAGCTGAGCTGCAACGAGGTTCTGCTCACGGGCAAGCTTGCCGGAACGGACGAGCTGCACGTGCTGCTGGACGGCGGCGTCACAGACGTGGGCACGGCGGAGAACAGCTTCTCCCAGGTCGCCATCCTCCGCGACGGTCAGGATGTGACCCGGAACGGCGAGTATGCCGTCACGCTGGAGGCGGGCGCCCTCACGGTGCTGCCCGCGCCGCTGGAGATCACCGCCGGTTCCGACTACAAGCGCCGCGACGGCACGCCCCTGACCTGCAGCCAGTGGGCGCTGAGCGGAGGTTCCCTTGCGGAGGGACACAGCGTGGCCTCGATTCAGGTAACTGGCTCCCAGACGGAGCTAGGTACATCCCCGAACACGCCCTCGGACGTGGTGATCGTGGACGAGAGCGGCGCGGACGTGACCGCGAACTACGCGATCAGCTACTGCTCCGGCACGCTGGGCGTGACCGAGCGCCTGCCGCTGATCGTGATTGCCAACAGCGCCGCGAAGGATTACGACGGCGCGCCCCTCAGCGACGGCGGCTTCACTTGCAACGGCCTGCTGGAGGGCGACGAGCTTCACGCCCAGGTGCGCGGCAGCATCACCCGGGCCGGAAGCGTGGAGAACGCCATCGAGGATGTGACCATCACCCGCGACGGGCGCGACGTGACCAAGGAATACGACGTGGCCCTGCGCAGCGGCACGCTCAGCGTGCGGCCCATCGGGATCGAGATCACCGCAGCCTCCCGCACCCGCGAGTACGACGGCACGGCGCTGACCTGCGACGACTGGGCGCTGACCCACGGTTCGCTGCTGGAGGGACATGCTCTGCGCAGCGTGACCGTCTCCGGCAGCCGCACCGAGGTTGGCTGGGCGGAGAACCTGCCCGGCGGCGCGCTGATCGTGGACGAGGACGGCGCGGACGTGACCGCGAACTACGACATACGCTACGTCGGCGGACGGCTGCGCGTGACCGACGTCCTCGACGATACCCAGGTTCCGCTGGGCGGCGATCTGTATCGCTGATTCCCCGCTCCATGCGGAGGAAAACCCTTAACATATCCAATATTACGACGGAGGTACTTACAACATGAATCGCAATGCAAACATCTTCCACCGCTGGGCAGCCGTGCTGCTGACCCTGGCCCTGCTGACCGGCTGCGCGCTGGCAGAGGAGACCGTACCCGCCATTCCGGAAGCCTTCGCGGAGCTGTATGCACAGAATCCGCACGTGGTGGGTCAGCTGAAGATGGATCCCGATATCGCCCTGCCGGTAGTGCAGTGGGACAACAGCTTCTACATGGATCACGACTTTGACGGCAACGAGGACGTGGCCGGCACGCTGTTCGTGGACAGCCGCAACTCCCTCGATCCCCAGGACGATCACATCCTCATCTACGGCCACAACATGAAGGACGGCTCCATGTTCGGCTCCCTGAACAACTACCGCAACGTGGGCTTCCTGCGCAACACCACCTGCATCCAGTTCAACACCATCTATGGCGATGCGCAGTACGTGCCCTTCGCGCTGTTCGATGCGTCCATGACCAAGGATGACCCCAACTACTTCAAGCTGATCCGCCTCAACTTCAGCGAGGAGCAGCCCTTCGACGCCTTCCTGGCGGACGTGCAGAGCCGCTCCCTGTTCGACATCCCGGTGGATGTGAACGAGGACGACCAGCTGCTGAGCCTGGTCACCTGCAGCTATTCCATGGACAACGGCCGCTTCATCATCATGTGCCGCAAGCTGCGCGAGGACGAGACCCCCGAGCAGATGGAGGCGCTGATTGAGCAGGCCAAGTCCAGGTAAGACGGGCGTACATACGAGGGCCGGAGGCGAAAACCTCCGGCCCATTATCATGTAAAAACGGCTGTTTGACGGGCATTCTACATCCCCGGGATCGATGTGCCGGACGCATCCTCCGCCTCGGCCAGCATCGCGGCGCAGCGCAGCAGCTCCAGCGCGGAGCAACGCACGGCCTTGCCCTCCGTCGGCAGCAGGTCGTTGGCGGTGCAGCCCAGCGCGCGGGCGATGCGGCAGAAGCTGTCCAGACTCAGTTTTCTGCTTCCGCGCTCGATGTGTCCCAGAAACGAGGTGGAGATGCCGGCGCGCTCGGCAAGCTGCTCCTGGGTCATGCGCTGCTGCATGCGGAGCTGGTGCACCCGTTTGCCGACCAAAATATAGAGTTCATCGGCCTCTTTCACAATTCTCACCCACCATTTATGCACCATACGGTACTACGTGCTCCTAGTTTACCATCGCCTGTGCCATACTGTCAATAGAACTTTTCAGTACTACGGCAGGGGGTGATGGCTCTGTATTTTCAGCGACTTCGGGACATGCGCGAGGATGCCGATATGAAGCAGAGCGCCGTCGCCCAGTACCTCGGAATTCAGCAGACCGTGTACTCCAGATACGAGAGGGGCGCGCGCACCATCCCCCTGGAGCATCTCATCAAGCTGGCGGATCTCTACAACGTATCCCTGGACTTCCTCACCGGCAGAACCCAGAACATGAAGGTGAACAAGTGAACCCGACCGCATGGCCGGGTTTTTTCATGTCCTGCGGGCATCGGATTTTCGCGGGATATTACACAAGCCCGCTTTACAACACAGCCCGTTTTGGGTATCCTTTTCAGGTGAATATGGAAGGAAAACTGGTGAGGGAAATGAATCGAACGGAAGCGGAGGAGCGGCTCTACTGCGCCATGACCATCGGCGAGGAGCTGCTGGTCAGCGGCGCGGAGGTCAACCGCGTGGAGGACACCATCCGCCGCATCTGCACGGCCTACGGTGCGGAGCGCGTGGATGTGTTCACCATCACCTCCAGCATCGTGACCACCATCTACGGCGCGGACTTCGGAGCGTGCACCCAGACCCGGCGCGTGTCGGGCATGGCCTACGACCTGAACCGCCTGGACGCGCTGAACCGGCTGTCCCGGCGCATCTGCGCGGAGAATCTGTCCCCGGAGGAGGTGCGCGCGGAGATTGTGCACATCGACGCGGGGCCGCGCTACTCCTTCGGCATGCAGCTCTTCATCTACGCGCTGATCTCCGGCTCCTTTTCCATCTTCTTCGGCGGCAGCCTGCGCGACATGGTGGCCTCGGCGCTGATCGGCATCCTGCTGAAGCTGTTTGAATCGGCGCTGCGCCGCAAGGCCCACAACGCCCTCGTCACCGGACTGCTCTGCTCCAGCGTGGGCGGTCTGCTGGCCCAGCTGAGCGTGCGGCTGGGGCTGGGTGTGCATGCCGATCTGATCGGCATCGGCAACATCATGCTGCTGATCCCCGGCATCGCCTTCACCAATTCCCTGCGCGACCTGTTCTCCGGCGACACCATCACCGGACTCATCCGCTTTCTGGAATCCATGCTGCTGGCCATCGTGATCGCGCTGGGCTTCACCCTCGCCGGCCTGCTGTTTTGATTTGTTCTATGGAGGTGCGCCATGAATCCCATCGTTCAACTGATCGCGGCCTGGGCTGGCTCGCTGGGCTTCGCCCTGCTGTTCAACGTGCGCGGCAGGAAGCTGGCCTTCGCCTCGCTGGGCGGACTGCTGGCCTGGGCGGTCTATCTGCTGGTCGCGCGCTTCACCGAAAACGACTACCTCTGCGGCTTCTGCGCAAGCGTGGCGCTCACGCTGTACGCCGAGATCATGGCGATCTGCCAGAAGTCGCCGGTCACGGTATTCCTGGTGTCGGCGGCGATTCCGCTGATCCCCGGCGCGGCGCTCTACCGGGCCATGGACTGCGTGATGCATGGCGATTGGCCGGGGCTGTGGCAGCGGGGCAGCTACGCGCTGCTGTTCGCCGCCTGCATGTCCGCGGGCATCACCGTCACCACCATCCTGTTCCAGCTGATTCGCGGCAGCCTGCACGCCCATGTCCATCCCCACGGCTGAGGGCGTTGCGCTTTTCGCGCACATGTGTTAAAATAACGGCAACATAATTTTCCGGGAGATGGAACCATGATTAAGGCTGTATACTTCGACGCGGACGGCACGCTGGTCAGCTTCCGCACCCACGCGGTGCCGGAGGACACGCTGACCGCGCTGCGGCGGCTGCGCGGCGCGGGCGTGCACTGCATCCTCTGCACCGGGCGCAACGGCGGAACCTCCGCCCCGCTGCTGGATACCGGCCTGTTCGACGGCGCGATCCTGCTCAACGGCCAGCTGTGCACGCTGAACGGCGAGGCGGTGCTGCGCAGGGCCATCGACCGCAGCGATCTCGAGATCGCCGTGGACGGCGCGGAGAAGGGCGATTTCACGCTGGGCTTCGTCAGCGGCTACGAGAACTTCATGAACCGCTTCAACGCCCAGGTGTGGCTGTCCGATGAGTTCGGCGGCATGCCGCCTATGAAGCTGCGTCCGGCGCGGGATGCGCTGGAGATGGAGATCTACCAGATGCACATCTATGGCGCGCCCGGCTGCGAGGACGCGCTCGTCGCCCGGGCTCCGGGGCTGATCGCCACCCGATGGAGCGAAAACTTCGCCGACGTGTTCCCCAGGGGCGGCGGCAAGGAGATCGGCATGCAGGCGATCAACGCCCGTCTGGGCATTGCGCCTGATGAGACAATGGCCTTCGGCGACGGCGAGAACGACGTGGGCATGCTGAAATATGCGGGCGTGGGCGTGGCCATGGGCAACGCCAGCGACGCGGTGAAGGCCCAGGCGAACTACGTGGCCCCCGGCGTGGACGACGGCGGCATCGCCCACACGGTGGAACTTTTTGCCGCACAGTTGGGTCTATAGCACTGTATAATTACTGCACGACAAGGGAGGTATGGATATGAAGCGGGCGCTGGTGCTCTCCGGCGGTGGATCGAGGGGCGCGTATGAGTGCGGCGCATGGCAGGCGCTGCGGGAGCTGAACATTCGCCTGGACGGCGTGTACGGCACGTCCATCGGCGCGCTGAACGCCGCGCTGGTGGCCCAGGACGACTTCGAGGCCGCGCTGGATCTGTGGAACAACATCTCCATCCGACAGATCGTAGCGGTGGACGAGGACGAGGACTTCGCCGTGGAGACCATGCTCTCGCGCAAGCGGGACATCATCCCCTTCCTGCTGGAGAACGCCCACAACTTCAAGATGGACGTGTCTCCCTTGGTGCGGCTGATCGACGAGAAGTTGGACGAGGGCCGGGTGCGCGCTTCCGGCATGCAGCTGGGCATGATGCTCACCCGCATGCCCCAGTTCAGCGGCCGCGCGGTGCGGCTGGAGGAGATTCCCCAGGGGCAGCTGGCGGACTATCTGCTGGCTTCGGCATCCTGCTTCCCCATCTTCCCGATGAAGGAGATCGACGGCGAGAAGTACATGGACGGCGGTTTTGCCGACAACATGCCCATCGCCATGGCCATCGAGGACGGCGCGGAGGAGATCGTGGCGGTGGACATCCATCCCCAGCCGGTGCACCCCGAGTACGGCTGCATGCCCTTCCTGAAGCAGATTCACCCGCTGCACGACCTGGGCGGCTTCATGGATTTCAATCCCCAGCTGCTGCGCCGCAGTCGCCTGATGGGCTACTACGACACCATGAAGGCCTACGGGCGCTTCGACGGCATCCGCTACACCTTCACGCGGGTGAACGAACTGAAGATTTCCGAGGCGGCCCGGCGCTACACCCGGGAGATTGCGCTCTTCGACGCGGGCTGCGACGCGCGCGACGGCGACGCGGTGCTCATCGGCGCGCTGGGCGCGGAGACCCCGCTGCGGGCGCTGAGCTGGAAGGACGCGCTGCTGCGTGGTCTGGAGCTCTGCGCCCAGGCGATGGGTTTCCGGGAGGACGCGATCTACGACATGGACGTGCTCACCGGGCGCATTCTGAACTATGCCAGGAATCTGGACGGCGACGGCGCGCTGTGGGACCGCAGCATGAACGAGGCCGCCCGCGGAGGCGGGCGCGTGCTCACCGCGTGGATCTTCCTGTCCATGCTCCGCGAAAAGGACTTCCTCGCCCGCAACCGTCACAGGCTGGCGGACTTTCCCATGGAGACCGCCGCAGCGCTGTATCTGAAGTGCATGGACGAAACAATCTGAGCAAGAGATCGGGCAAGCCTTCGCCTGCGATGGCGCGTCGGCGGGATGCATTTCCGTCATGACCGGATCAAAGCTCTGTCCGATACAAGGAGTGACCCTGTATGAACATCGAACGAATCGCCATCGTCGGCATGGGTGCGCTGGGCGTGCTCTACGGCGATTTTCTCACGTCCCGCCTGGGCCGCGAGCGCGTGGGCTTCGTGGTGAACGCCGAGCGCCGCGAGCGCTACGGGCGCACGGAGATCAGCGCCAATGGCCGCCGCTGCGACTTCCGGCTGATCGACGCAAGCGAAACCGGCGATCCGGCGGATCTGGTGATCTTCGCCGTGAAGGCCACGGCGCTTGATCAGGCCATGGAGGACGCCGCCGGGCAGATCGGCCCGGACACCGTGCTCCTGTCCGTGCTCAACGGCATCACCAGCGAACGGCTGCTGGAGGAGCGCTTCGGCGGAAAAAACGTGGTCTACTGCGTGGCGCAGGGCATGGATGCGGTCAAGCTGGGCGGGAAACTGACCTACACGGTCATGGGCCAGCTGTGCATCGGCGTGCCCGCTGAGGAAAAGCTGCCCGCGCTGGACGCGGTCTGCGCGCTGTTCGACCGCACCGGCATGCCCTATTCCCGCGAGGAGGACATCCTGCACCGGCTGTGGGGCAAATTCATGCTCAACGTGGGCGTGAATCAGGTGGTCATGGTCTTTGAGGGTAACTATGGCACGATCCAGGCTCCCGGCAGGCCCCGGGAGATGATGATCGCTGCCATGCGCGAGGTGCTGGAGCTGTCGAAATATGAGGGTGTGATGCTCAGCGTGGACGACCTGAACTTCTATGTCGATCTGATGAACACCATGTCGCCCCAGGGAATGCCCTCCATGCGGCAGGACGGCCTGGCCCACCGCAGGAGCGAGGTGGAGCTGTTCTCCGGCACGGTCTGCCGCCTTGCAAAAAAGCACGGCTTGTCCGTACCGGTCAACGAGTGGCTGTACGCCCGCGTCCGGGAGATGGAAGCGTCCTACTGAGCTCCGTACAGAATTGCAGCGCCCCGGGGGAAGATTCCCTCGGGGCGTCAGCTTATTTTTCGGCCTCTGTGGCCGCGCTTTCCTTCAGGCGGATTTTGCCGAAGCGCAGCTCGATGGCTCCGGTGGGGCAGGCCTGCGCGCAACGTCCGCAGCGAATGCACTCGGCGCTGTTGATGTTCTTCAACACCTGCACCTGCATGGGGCATTCGCGCTCGCACCTGCCGCAGGAGACGCAGCTTCCGCCGTCCAGCTCCATGCGGGTCAGGCTGATGCGGTTGAACAGCGCATAGAACGCGCCCAACGGACAGACGTACTTGCAGAAGGGGCGGTAGATCAGCACCGACGAAAGGATCGTCAGCGCCAGCAGGCCAATCTTCCACCAGAACAGGAAGCCCAGGCTGCCGCGCAGGCTCTCGTTAGTCAGCACCAGCGGGATGCCGCCCTCCAGCGTGCCCGCCGGACAGATCCACTTGCAGAACCAGGGCGCGCCCAGACCGAAGCCGTCCACCAGGAAGGCCGGCAGCGCCAGCACGAACACCACCAGCACGCCGTACTTCAAAAAGCGCGCGGGGCGGTCGATCTTCTGAGGGACGCGCAGCTTCCTCCCCGGAAGCTTGTGCAGCAGCTGCTGAATCCAACCGAAGGGGCACAGAAATCCGCAGATCAGCCTGCCCAGCAGCACACCGAACAGCAGCAGGATGCCGAATACATAATAGGAGAAGTTCAGCTTGTTGCCGCTAACCACTGCCTGCATCGCGCCGATGGGACAGGAGCCCACCGCGCCCGGGCAGGAGTAGCAGTTCAGCCCCGGCACGCAGGCGGTCTTGAGCTCGCCGGAGTAGATGCGCCCGCTGAGGAAGCCGCTGAGGTGCGCGTTGGTGCCGAGGGCCGCGCCCAGCTGAATCCAGCTGCGGTAGCGGAACAGCCGCCCGCCCGATTTCTTCCTGCTCATGCGCCCACCCCGATGCACTCCAGGCAGATGCGCACGGCCTTGCGCAGCACGATCTCCGTTTCTCCCCGCAGCGCGCCGAAGCAGATGCAGCCCACGGCTGCGGCGATAATCAGCGCCCGCAGCGCCCAGGTCAGCCGCGCCCTGCGCAGGCTCACGCTGCGGCCTCCAGCATCGCCAGAACCTCCTGAATCACGCCGTAGTAGGCGCCCGCAGCGTCCTCCAGATCCGGCACGCCCACGATGGGCTGGCCCACGGGATTGCCCTCGCTGTCCAGGAAGTAGGTGGTCGGGAAGGCGTACACCTGGTAGAGGAACTGGTCGTAGATCTCCTGGGTGCCCATCAGCGTCTGGAAGTTGGTTGCGCCGGTCTGTTGAAGGATGTTGTAGGCCAGCTCGGTCTCGGTGGTCGCGTCGTCGCAGATGGTGATCAGGTTCACGTTCTCCGGCAGCATGTCCTTGAGCTTGGCCAGCTCCGGCATCTCCTGCACGCAGTAGCCGCACCAGGTCGCCCAGATGTTCACCATGGTCAGGTCGTAGCCGGAGAAGATGCTCTCGTCCACCGGCTGGGCCTCCATGTCGTAGGTGCTGAAGCTGGTAAGGCCGCTCGTCTCGGCGCAGGCCGCAGATGCGGCGATCAGCATCGCCAGCGTAAGCAGCAGAATCAGAGTTTTTTTCATGGAATTCTTACCTCCGCTTGTCTTTATTGTATATATAAGTTCGACGCGGGGGATTCAAACCCCTGCATGCAAAAATTGCGCAAAATGGGGCTGTCTCAAAACACGCTCTCTGTTTCGAGACAGCCCCACAATTGTTTTGCGGCGGGGTGAGGGCACCCCGCCCTACGGTTGCACGTCCTGAGACAGCTCCCTGGGAATCCAGGCTCACCTTGTGCTCTTGTCGTAGGGCACGCCCTCGGCCTTCGGGGCCCTTGAGCTCTTCGAGGTGAAGGCCAGCACGATCAGGGTGATCAGATAGGGCAGCAGGCGATAGAAGTTGGGGTTGATGTTCAGCTCCTTCAGCAGATAGATGCCGTCGCCGTTGATGTCCAGGCTGGAGTAGGAGGCCGCAACGCACTTGAACAGACCGAACAGCGTGGCTGCGCCCGCGACGTTCAGCGGCTTCCAGTTGCCGAAGATCATGACGGCCAGCGCCAGGAAGCCGAAGCCCGCCACATCGCCGTTGGAGGAGCAGTTCGCGGTGGTCATGGCGTACACGAAGCCGCCCATGCCCGCCAGCGCGCCGGAGATCAGCACGCCGCTGTAACGCATCTTGTAGACGTTGATACCCAGGGAATCCGCTGCCTGGGGATTCTCGCCGCAGGCGCGCAGGCGCAGGCCGAACTTCGTCTTGTACAGGATGATCGAGAGGATCACGTAGATCAGGATGCAGAAGTAGGTGGCGAGGTAGACCTTGTTGAGGAAGGTGTCGCCCAGGAAGCCCATCTCCTCTGTGCGTCCGTAGCCCAGGTGGGATTTCTTGAGCATGAAGTAGCTGGCGGAGTCGCCGCTGGCCATCTGCAGGGTGTTCTGGTTGGCGATCATGCGCACCAGGAACAGCACCAGCGCCGGAGCCATCAGGTTCAGCGCGGTGCCGCCGATGGTCTGGTCGGCGCGCAGGTTGATGGCCGCGAACGCAAGCAACAGCGAGAAGATCGAGCCCATCAGCGCGGCAGCGAACATCGCCAGGAACATCAGCCCTTGCAGGCCCCAGAAACTGCCCGCGGCCTTCGCGGCCTCGAACACGGGCGTGACCTGAAGAATGCGCACGCACAGCACGCCGATGAACGCGCCGAAGATCATGATGCCCTCCAGGGCCAGGTTGATCACGCCGCTGCGCTCGGCGAAGATGCCGGCCAGGGCGACGATCATCAGGGGAACCGCATAGATGAGCGTCTGTCGAATCAGGAATGACATTTACTTCTTCCCCTCCTTTGCGGTGCCGGATTTCACTTCGGCGGTCGCGGTCTGGGTGGACTTCTTCTTGCCGCCTAGCCACAGCTTGATGACCAGCGAGAAGGCCGACAGGTACACGATGACGGCGATGATGACGTCGGTGATGTACTCGTTGTAGGCGGTGAGGTTGGTCAGCTGCAGGCCGGAGATGTCGAGCATCGACATGAAGATGCCGGTGAAGATGACGGCGATGGGGTTGTTCACCGCCAGCAGCGCCACGGGGATGCCGTTGAAGCCGGCGGAGGGCAGCGACTGGTAGGTGGACCAGTAGAACTCGGTGTTGCCGGAGAGGTAGTACAGCGAACCTGCCGCACCCGCCAGCGCGCCTGCGATGGCCATGGACAGCACGATGTTGCGCTTGTCCTTGATGCCGGCGTAGCGTGCAGCGAAGCGGTTGGAGCCGCAGGCCTTGAGCTCGTAGCCCAGGGTGGTCTTGGTCAGCAGGATGTACACCAGCACCGCCAGCAGGCAGGCGATGATGATGCCGCCGTTGACCTGAGAACCGGGGAAGAGCTTGTCCAGGCCCATCTTGGGGGTAGCCACGCCGTTGATCGTCGTCTTGTAGATGTAGCTGGTCTTGGTGTTCTCCACGATGTTCTTGAAGTTGGACACCTCAAAGACCCAGGTGACCACGTTGGCGGCAATCCAGTTGGTCATGATGCAGGCCAGCACCTCGTTGATGTTGAGGGAGGCCTTGAGCAAGCCGGGAATCACGCCCCAGAGCGCGCCCGCGGCCATGCCGCCCAGCAGCGCCAGGAACCACACCACCATCGGCGGAATGGAGCTGGGGTTCACGCCGGGAATGGCCATCTGCGAGGAGGGAAGACCCAGCGCGATGAACAGCGTGGCGGCGGTGCCCGCCAGATACTGTCCGGCTGCGCCGATGTTGAACAGGCCGGTCTTGAAGGCCACGGCCACGGAGAGACCGGTGAGGATCACCGGCGTTGCGCGGAAGAGCATGTTGCCCACGCTGGCCGGATTGAAGCCGAAGGTGAGGCTGCCGGCGACGCTGCGGCCGGTGGAGAACAGGCCGAACAGCACCAGGCGGATGCCGTCCCAGGCGTTCTTCAGGCCCAGCGAGGGATTGAACAGGCCCACGATCAGAATGACCAGCGCGCCCGCCGCCAGGCCGATGATGATGGATAGAAGGGACGCCAGCACCGAGCGGGCGCCGTCCTTTTGCAAGAGGGATGACTTGTTGTTGCTCATGCGCGCTCCTCCTTCTCCTGCTTCTTTGCGCCGGCCATGTACAGGCCCAGCTCCTCGACGGTGACATTTTTGGGATCGAATTCGCCGACGATCTCGCCCTCGTACATCACCAGGATGCGGTCGGACAGGTTCATGACCTCGTCCAGCTCCAGGGACACCAGCAGCACGGCCTTGCCTGCGTCGCGCTGGGCCACCAGCTGGCTGTGAATGTACTCGATCGCGCCCACGTCCAGGCCGCGGGTGGGCTGCACCGCCACGATCAGCGGAAGATCCCGGTCGATCTCGCGGGCGATGATGGCCTTCTGCTGGTTGCCGCCGGACATGCTGCGGGCCACGGTGATCGGGCCCTGGCCGGAGCGCACGTCGTACTGGGCGATCAGATCCTCGGCATATTTGCGCACCTCGTCGAAGCGGATGAAGCCGCCCCTCTGGAAGCGGGGCTCATAGTACTTCTGCAGCACCATGTTCTGCTCCAGGGTGTAGTCCAGGATCAGGCCGTGCTTGTGGCGGTCCTCCGGGATGTGGCTCATGCCCGCCGCGCTGCGCGCGCGGATGGAGGCGTGGGTGACGTCCCTGCCGCAGAGCGTCACGCTGCCCGAGGCCGCCTTCTCCAAACCCGTCAGCGCGTGGATCAGCTCGGTCTGGCCGTTGCCGTCGATGCCCGCGATGCACAGGATCTCGCCCTTGCGCGCGGTGAAGCTCACGTTCCGCACGGCGTCCTTCTTGTACAGCTTGCTGGTGACGTGCAGGTTTTTCACCTCCAGCACCGGCTCGGTGGGATGGGCCTCGCCCTTCTCCACCTCCAGCTGCACCGGGCGGCCGACCATCATGCGGCTCAGCTCGGCCTTGCTGGTGTCCTTCGTCTCCACGGTGCCCACGTACCTTCCCTTGCGCAGCACGGTCACGCGGTCGGAGACCTCCATGATTTCATTCAGCTTGTGGGAGATGAACAGGATGCTCTTGCCCTCCCTGGTGAGACCGCGCATGATTTCCATCAGCTCCTCGATCTCCTGGGGGGTGAGCACGGCGGTGGGCTCGTCGAAGATCAGCACCTCGTTGTCGCGGTAGAGCATCTTCAGGATCTCCACGCGCTGCTGCATGCCCACGGTGATGTCCTCGATCTTCGCGTCGAGATCCACCTTCAGGCCGTAGCGCTCGGAAAGCTCCTGCACCTTGCGCCGCGCCTCCTTCTTCTGAAGGAAGCCCAGCTTTGTATCCTCCGCGCCCAGAATGATGTTGTCCAGCACCGTGAACACGTCGATCAACTTGAAGTGCTGGTGCACCATGCCGATGTGAAGCGCGGTGGCGTCGTTGGGATTGTTGATCTGAACCTCTTTGCCGTCCTTCTTGATGACGCCGGCCTCGGGCTGATAGAGGCCGAACAGGACGCTCATCAGCGTCGATTTTCCGGCGCCGTTCTCGCCGAGCAGGGCATGGATCTCGCCCTTGCGCAGCTGCAATGTGATGTCATCGTTCGCCTTGATGCCGGGGAACTCCTTGGTGATGTGAAGCATTTCGATTACATACTGGGGCGCGTTGTCCATGCTGTCACCTCCCTTTCTGTCGGTTTGCGCAGTGCACGCGTGCATATTTACATAGCTTCATTATATTGTTTTCCCGCGCAAATTGCAAGATATCAGGAGCGGAAATCCATAAACATATTTTACCCGCAGGGAAGTGCGCGCATGCGGCAAAAGGAAGCGAGGCTGTCCCGAACGGCTTCTTCTGCCATTTGGGGACAGCCTCGCGTATTTCACGGGCGCGCCGGAGCGCGGCCCGGACTCAATCCTGATAGATCTCGCAGCACAGCTCGTCGCCGGAGACGTACACGGCGATGGTCAGCGGCTCGAAGCCGATGTTGCGGAAGGAGAAGTCGGTTCCGGCGGAGTAATCGGTGAGGATGGCGTCGTTGGAGCTGAGCACGTAGCTCTGGTTGTAGCGGCTGCCGTAGGTGGACTTCTCCACCACCGCCACGCAATCCAGGTTCTTCACCGCCAGCCACAGCGCGCTGGCCACCTGGGCCACGCCGCCGCCGGTGACGATCGCGCCGCGACCGTTGACCGCGTCCACATAGCCGCAGCGCGCGCTGCGGGGACCGACGGAATCGTTGAAGGAGAACAGGTCGCCGCTGTCCAGCACGGTGTCGTTGATGCTGCTGGCCGCCAGCAGGATGTTGTTGCGCAGCGCGTCGTCCGCGCCGCTCAGGTCGATCCGGGAGCTGGCGATGGAGCGCATCGAGGGCTGCAGCGGCATCGCATCGAACCAGTTCAGCTCGTCGCCGCTGCCCACCGCGTCCAGGGTGATGGAGCAGTAGAGGTAGCTGTCGGTGGCCCACATCTCGATGAGCATGTCGTCCGAGTAATTGATGAAGGAGAAGTCCGAGCCGGTGGAGTAGTCCACCATGATGGCGTCGCTGCCGTCGGACACGTAGTTGTCGCTGAACTTGCTGCCGTAGGTCAGCAGGCTGGTGTACTCCACGTCCGCGCCCAGCTGCTTCAGCGCCAGGTACAGCGTGGTGGCGCACTGGGCCACGCCGCCGCCGGTGACGCGCGCGCCCCGGCCGTTGGCCGCGCGCTGGTAGCCGTAGGCCTCCGTGCGGGGCCCGACGATCTCGTTGAAGGAAAAGCTCGCGCCGCAGGGAATGGTGATGCCGTTCAGGCTGCTCGCCGCGAGATTGACGTTGTTCAGCTTCGCGTAGGACGAGCCCGCAAGCGTCGTGCGCGCGCTCACGCTGTCGGCCTCAGCAAGGGCCGGAGCCGCGCCCGCAGCGCCCAAACACAGCGCCAGTGTCAGAAAAATCGCAAGAAAGCGCTTCATGTTCGTCACTCCCGTCTCGTTTGATCTTGTGCCCCTTTGACGCGGCAAAACCGGATTTGGTTCCCGCGCCGTCCGCCCGGAGCTCGCCTCAGGCGGACAGGAAGATTTCGTCGTAGGCGTCGCCCTGCTCCACGTGCAGCCGGCTCAGCCGCGCCAGCTCCAGGATTGCCAGGAACATGGTGATGACCTCCTCGCGGCTGTAATCCTGGGCGAAGAGCTCGGTGAAGCGGCAGCTGCCGCCGCTCTTCAGCCGCCGGGAGATGCGCAGCATGCAGCCCGCCACGGTAAAGCTGTCGCGGCGAATCTCGCGCTGGGCCATGTTCTCGCTGCGCTCGGCGGCCTCGGCGCGCTCCAGCACCTTCTTGAAGGCCTTCGCCAGCTTCTCCAGCGTCAGCCCCGTGATCTCGATGCTCGGCGGCGGCAGGGGATATTCCTCGGGCAGCTTGGTCAGCAGCGCGCGGGCCTCCTCCTCCAGCTGGTGCATCCGGGCGGAGATCTCCTTGAACTGCTTGTATTCGGTCAGCTGCCGGATCAGCTCCTCCTCGGGAGACAGCGCGCCCTCCTCCTCGGGCTTGGGCGGTTTGGGCAGCATCGAGCGGGACTTGATCTCCAGCAGCGTCGCCGCCATCTGGAGAAACTCGCTGGCGGAGTCCATGTCCAGCTCGTCCACCAGCTTCATCGATTCCAGATACTGCTCAGTGATCTCGCTGACGAAGATGTCCTGTATATCCAGCTTGGCGCTGGAGATCAGCGTCAGCAGCAGATCCAGCGGGCCGTCAAACTGTTTCAGCGATACGATGTACGGCATGCGTCTTCCCCCGCTTACAGCAGTCCCACCGCTCCGAACAGCGCATACATCGCGCTGCCCAGGCCGGTCATCAGCAGGTTCTCCACGAACAGGATGAGCTTGCTGATCACGGGCGTGCAGAAGATCAGCACCATCAGCACGCCATAGGCGATGCGCGAGACCTTCGGCGAGGCAAACGGCGATTTCCTCAGCAGCAGGTCGTTGAGCACGTGGTAGCCGTCCAGCGGCGGCACGGGGATCAGGTTGAACACCGCCAGCGCGATGTTCACCAGCACAAAGTAGCTCAGCATCTGGTAGACGTAGCCCGCCATGCGGCCCAGCGCCGGGGCGATCAGGTAGTCCGCGATGTAAGGCGCCATGGTGAACAGGTCCTTCGTATTGAAGTAGTATTCGCCGGTGCACACCACGCGCTGGCCCAGCAGATTGGCCGTGAACATCCCGCCGGAGCCGATGGATGCGCTGTCGAGGTGGGGCAGGCCATGGATGGTGAAGCCCACGAAGCCGCACATCAGCAGGAAGCTCAATACGAACATCAGCAGGTTCATGGTCACGCCCGCGATGGAGACCTTCAGGTCGTCCCAGCGCAGGTTGCGGTAGTTGCGCGGATTCACCGGCACCGGCTTGGCCCAGCCGAAGCCCAGCAGCAGCATCATGACCGTGCCGACGGGATCCAGATGCCTGGCGGGGTTCACGGTGAGTCGGCCCAGCATGCGTGCGGTGGGATCGCCGCAGCGGTTGGCCATCCAGGCGTGGGCGAACTCGTGCAGCGAGAGCGCCATGAAGCGGCCGGGGATGGAGAGCAGCAGGAAGATCAGCATCTCCCTGGGATTTTCCATAAAGGATGTGATGTAGCTGAACAATGCATATCTCCTGTCGGATGGATTTGAAGCGGTTCGCCTGTGCAAATCATTTCTATTCTATTATATCCGTTTTCCGCGCGTTGCGCAAGCCCCGGCGCGGCGGCATGCCTCAGCGCAAAGGCCGTGGGACAGAAAGCAAAGGCTAAGAATTTGCAAAAAGATATTCCCACTCTTAACAAGCTAACATACATATGTTATAATTTTGTTTGTGGCAGTGCGGAATGCGTACACGAAAGAAATTGCAAAAGAGGTTGAGCCATGGTCTTTTCAAGCCTGACATTTCTGCTCTATTTTCTGCCGATCGTTCTGATTTTGTACTTCGCCCGCAGGGATCTTCGCTGGCGCAACGGCGTGCTGCTGGTCGCGTCGCTGTTTTTCTATGCCTGGGGCGAGCCGATCTGGATTGTGGCCATGGTCGCCTCCACGGCGGTGAACTACTACTGCGCCCGGCGCATGGTTCGGGTCAAGGGCAAGCGCGCGCGCAGGAAGTGGATGATTCTGGGCGTGGGCGTGTCGGGGCTGCTGCTGTTCATCTTCAAGTACGCCTCCTTCTTCATCAATTCCGTGCTGGGCGTGGTCAGCCCGTCGGTGAAGGTGCCCGTGCTGGAGCTGCCCATCGGCATCTCCTTCTACACCTTCCAGGTGATCACCTACACGGTGGACGTCTACCGCAGAAAGGAGCGCCCGCAGAAGTACTTCACCCGGCTGCTGCTCTACGTCAGCTGCTTCCCGCAGCTGATCGCCGGGCCCATCGTGCAGTACGGCGACATTGCCGGCCAGATCGGACAGCGCCAGAGCACGCCGGAGGGCTTCTCCGCGGGCATGCAGCGCTTCGTGATCGGCCTGGGCAAGAAGGTCATCTTCGCCAACATCTGCGGCTCGGCGCTCTCTTCCATGCCCCTGGCGGGCGGCGGCGCGCAGCTCTCGGTGCTGGGCGCATGGTACGCGGCCTTCCTCTACACCCTTCAGATCTACTTTGACTTCTCCGGCTATTCGGACATGGCCATCGGCCTGGGACGCATCCTGGGCTTCACCTACAAGGAAAACTTCAATTATCCCTACGCCAGCACCTCGGTGCGCGAGTTCTGGCGGCGCTGGCACATCTCCCTGGGCAGCTTCTTCCGGGATTACGTCTACATCCCGCTGGGCGGCAACCGCCGGGGGCTGAGGCGCACGGTGTTCAACACCCTAGTGGTGTGGACGCTCACCGGCCTGTGGCACGGTGCGAACTGGACCTTCCTGCTCTGGGGCTTCTACTACGGCGCGCTGCTGACCATCGACCTGCTGGGCGGCAAGAAGGTGATCGCGGTGCTGCCCAAGGCGGTCAACTGGATCCTCACCATGGCGCTGGTCATTGTCAGCTGGGTGATCTTCTACTACGGCAGTCTCTCCCAGGCCTTTGAGCACATCGGCGCGATGTTCGGCGTCGGCAGCTGCGGCCTGATCGACGCCGCGTCGCTCACGATCATCAGGACCTACTCCATCTTCCCGCTGATCGCCTTCATCGCCAGCCTGCCGGTGGCCCGGTGGGCGCAGCGCATGCTGCAGCGCTTCGGTCTGCGCGAGCGCGGCATGGAGCGCGCCCGGGCGGCGTGGCTCAGCGTCTGTCTGGTGCTCAGTGTGCTGTTCCTGGTGGGCCAGACCTACAACCCCTTCATCTATTTCCAGTTCTGATTCTCCGGAGGCGCTATGAAACACAAACTTTCGTTTATGGTGGCGGTCTGGTGGGTGCTCGCCTGCGCCATCGCCGGAATCTTTCTGATGTGCACCTCCGACAAGGAGGATCACATCTCCGAGGCGGAAAACCGCATGCTCCAGGGCTTCCCCGAGCTCACGGCAAAGACCCTGTTCAACGATGAATTCACCGCGCAGTTCGACGCATTTCTGTCGGACAACTTCTTCGCGCGCGACGGCGTGGTGTCCTTTACCAACGGCCTGCTGGACGGCTTCTCCCTGCTCTCCGCCGACGACGCGCTGGCGCAGAAGACGGCGCAGATGGAGAGCGAGCTGGAGACCGGCAACCTGAAGGTGGAGGGCGCGGACGAGGACGGCGCGGCGGACGAGGTGCCCGGCGTGATGCAGGTGAGCGCAATTCAGGCGGACAGCGATTCCCCGGAGGAGGACGACGCCGGGGAGGAGGGCGAGATCCTCGCCAACAACGGCGAGATTCCCATCACCGACGCGCACAGCTATCTGTACTACGAAAAGACAGACGGCACGCTGCTGAAAAACTACACCTACGACAAGGACAAGATCGCCACCTATGCCGACACCCTGCGCGTCATGCAGAGCTACCTGCCCGCGGACGGCACGATCTGCTTCACCCAGGTGCCGCTGGCCTCCATGGCCAACCGCTGGGTGTACCAGCAGGACGAGTTCTGCGGCTGGGGCAGCAGCGTGGAGATGATGCTGGAGGACTGTCTGCAGGGCACCGAGCGCATCTACGTGTTCAGCACCTACGACATTCTGGAGCCCTACATCACCGGCGACACCCCCATGTTCTATCACACCGACCACCACTGGACGGCCGAGGGCGCGTACATCGTGTGCGCGGAGATGATGAAGAAGCTGGGCATGCCGGTCATCCCCTATGAGGAGTACGACTACAAGGCCATCATCTCCAGCGACACGGCAAACGGCAACTACCACGACACCTTCAATGTGCTGTATCCGCTGCTGCCGGCGCAGAGCCTTGTAATGAGCGACACGGACAAGTTCAAGGAGATCGACCTGATGAACTACGGCTCCACCACCTACCGCAGCTTCATGAACAATACCCGCCTGCCCTGGAGAAAGATCATCACCGGCGCAAACACCGGACGGCGGGCGCTGGTGCTGTGCGACTCCTTCGGCAACGCCTTCACGCCCTACCTGCTGCCCTACTATGAGGAGGTGCACATGGCGGACTTCCGCAAGGGCAGCTACAGCAAGAGCGCGGTGGGCGGCTCCATCGGCCAGATGATCCAGAAGTACGGAATCGACGATGTGTACATCGTCACCTCCACCGCCAACGGTCTGCGCAAGGACAATTCCATCGTCTATCTGCGCGAATACTTGCAGTGAGGGGGTGTGCCAGATGAACGATCAGAATCGTCGGGATCCGAGAAACAATTCTGCGTACCGCAGCAGCGCAGCCGGGAGCAATCGCAGCAGCATGGGCGGGAGCTACCCGCCGCGAAGCAGCTACAATTCGGGCACAGGTCGCAGCAGCATGGGCGGCAGCTATCCGCCGCGAAGCAGCTACAATTCCGGCGCAGGCCGCAGCGGCATGGGCGGCAGCTATCCGCCGCGAAGCAGCTACAATTCCGGCGCAGGCCGCAGCGGC
Organism: Clostridiales bacterium; assembly: GCA_004554085.1. Classification (GTDB taxonomy): domain Bacteria; phylum Bacillota; class Clostridia; order Christensenellales; family Aristaeellaceae; genus SFTH01. The sequence goes on from SFNY01000017.1 coordinate 23,012, forward strand.
ATGGGCGGCAGCTACCCGCCGCGAAGCAGCTACAATTCGGGCGCAGGCCGCAGCAATGCGGGCGGGAGCTATCCGCCCCGGAGCGCGCAGCCCCGGCGCAGCTACGATTCCTACGGCGCGGATGCGCAGCGCCGCAGCAGCGCCCAGCCCACGCGCAGGGCAGCGCCCCAGCGGCGCGCGCCCCGGAAGCGCGGGAGCAACATCCTCCTGAAGATCCTCAAGGGCGTGGGACTTGCGTTCCTGGCCCTGTTTGCGGGCGTCGGCAAGCTGCTGTCCGCGCTGAACCGCAAGCTGGACGTGTTCCGAAAGAGCGAGGCCTCGGCGGTCATCGTCAACGCCGTCGTGGGCGGAGTGATCGTCACGGTGGCGCTCTGCGTGCTGCTGGCGTGCAAGCCGGGCATCGACAGCGCCCGGGCGCGCTCCAGCGCCGCCGCCGGCAACGCGGAGAAGGCTGTGCGGCTGGTCAATGCGCTGGAGGCGGACGGCTATGACGCGCAGAAGCTGGAGAACACCCGCGCGGCGGTGGTGCAGGGCTTCATCAAGTCCGGCAAGTACGCCGAGGCGGACGCCATGCTTGCAGAGATGCAGGAGGGCGCGACCCGCAGCGAGCTGCAGCAGCGCAGCAGCTATGCCCATGCAGCCGCACTGTACGAGGAGGGCGATTACACCCAGGCGGCCCAGCTGTTCTATCAGCTGGACAGCTATGAGGACAGCGCCCTGCGCTATGCCGACTGTCGCTGTGCGCTGGCGGTTCAGGCATGGCAGGCGGGCAACGAATCCTCGGCCCATAGCCTGCTGCTGGACGTGCCGGACGCGGTGGAGCGCGTGACGAGGGCCGCTTACAAGGTGGCCGGGAGCGATAACGAGGCCCAGGCGATCCTCGCCGCAGACATCTTCAGTGCAGAGAGCCTCAACCAGCTGGAGCAGACCATGGAGGTGCTCAGCGCGGCGCGCAGCGAGCTGCCCGAGGGCAGGATCGCCGCCGGAAAGCGCCATACTCTGGCTGTGACCGGCTCCGGGACGGCGCTGGCGGCGGGCGACAACAGCTACGGCCAGTGCGACGTGTCCGGCTGGAGCGGCATCCGTCAGGTGGCTGCGGGTGCGTATCACAGCGTGGGCCTGCGCTCGGACGGCACCGTGGTGGCCGCGGGCGACAATTCCCGGAACCAGTGCGACGTGTCCGGCTGGACGGACGTCGTGGCCATCGCAGCCGCGTCCTACGACACCATCGGCCTCAAAAGCGACGGCAGCGTGGTTGCCAGCGGCATGCACAGCTCCCTGGTCTCCGGCTGGCACAACGTGACCTTCGTCACCGGCGGCTCCTACTCCCTGGGCTGCCTGTACGACAAGGGCGCGATGCTCTCCAGCCACAAGGGCGCGCAGATGGACCTGGGCGTGGTGCTCTACGATCTGTCGATCTGCGGCCAGGTGTCCGTGGGCGTGCTCTACGACGGCACGATGGTTTCGAGCTACGAAGGCGCGCCCGCCTGGGAGGGCATGGTGACGGTCACGGCCTGCGAATCCGGAATTCTGGGCGTGGGCGTGGACGGACAGGTGCGCAGCTTCTTCTATCGCCCGGGCGACGGCGTGGACATTCAGGTGCCCGGCAGGGCGGTGGAGGTGGAGAGCGGCGGCACCCACCACGTGGTGCTGACCGAGGACGGCCGCGTGTACGCCTTTGGCGCAAACGACTACGGCCAGTGCGAGGTTTCCGCCTGGCAGCTGTAAACAAAAATACTGGGGCGGCGGTTCCATTGATGGAACCGCCGCCCCTTGCTGTGGAGCTCACTCCTCCGCCTCCTCGTCGGCGGCCAGGGGTGCGTCGGGGTTGTACCAGCGTCTGCGGTAGGCGCTGGGCGTGATGCCCTCGTACCGCTTGAACAGCGTGATGAAGTGGCCGATGTTGTTGATCCCCACGTCCATGGCGATCTGGTTGATGGGGGTGGTGGAGGTGCGCAGCAGCTGCTTGGCGTGGGTCAGGCGGGTGTGGATCAGGTATTCGTTGGGTGAAAGCCCGATGCAGCGCTTGAACAGCTTTTGCAGGTAGAACTTGTTGATGGAGATGGAGCGGGACAGCTCGTCCAGGGTGATGCGCTCGGCATAGTGCAGGTTGATGTAGCTGCGGGCGTCGATGACGTAGTTGGGCAGGCGGTTGGCGCTGTGCATGCCCGCCGCGTGGATGCAGTGGGACATCAGCTGGGTCAGCATGGCCGAGGCCTGCACGTCGTCCTGGAGCGTGTTGCCGCCTTCCAGGTAGAGCTTGAGCAGCGTGTCCAGCGTGCTGCGGATGGCCATGTCCGAGCTGGGGCGCACCACCGCGCGGCCCTCGTTCTGGGCAAGGAACAGCTTGTAGTAGGCCTCGCAGGGCGCGCCGTAGAAGTGCACCCACAGGATGCGCCAACTGTCCGCGCCGGGCGAGGTGCGGTAGTACTGAGGCTTGTTGCAGTCGATCCAGAACAGGTGGCCCGGGCGGATCACGTAGCTCTGGCCCTCGTAATCCAGCGTGCCCTCGCCGCTGACGCACAGCTTGATTAAATAGGAAGGCAGATTCTCGCGGGTGGTGTAGTAGTCCGGCCCGCAGTAAAAGTCGCCCAGCTCTTGCACGTAGGCGATGGAGGAGCGCACCGCCTGGGAGGCCGTCACCGTGATCCAGTGGGACTGGTCCGTCAGGTCCAGATTGAAGCTCAGCTTTACATTTGCCATGGAAATCCCCCCATTCTCTGCGGTGCAATCGTTTGCGGAACGGAAAATGCCAAGATTGTGTAATTATCTACCAACACTTGTCAATGACAAAGTTGGATTTAACGTTTTATACTATTATATATCAAACTATGTCAACATGCAAGCCCATGAAACTTTGGACGAATCGCGGGGAATGCGACAAACGGCGAACGGAGCGTGCAGGTCAACATTTTGCACAGATGAAACATTTCTTTCGGAATGTTGGCATCCGTCTGCACCGGCGCTTCCCACGGCGGAGCTTCTACGTCAAAACGCAGAAAGCGGAGGTAATACCATGTCGGAGTACATACTCGAGCTCAATGACATCACGAAGATCTTCCCGGGCGTGAAGGCGCTGGACAAGGTGCGCTTCAACCTGAAGCCGGGCGAGATCCACGCGCTGGTGGGCGAAAACGGCGCGGGCAAATCCACCTTCATCAAGACCCTGACGGGTGTGCATCAGCCGGACGGCGGCGAGATCATCCTGGAGGGCAAGAAGGTGGTCATGAGCGACCCCATCGTCGCCCAGAAGTACGGCATCGCGGCCATCTACCAGCACGCGGCGTCCTATCCCGACCTGTCCGTGGCGGAGAACATCTTCATCGGCCACGAGTTCAAGCGCGGCCCGTTCATCAACTGGAACAAGGCCAATAGGGAAGCAAAGAAGCTGCTGGATTCCGTGGGCGCGGACTTCAGCCCGACGGTCTCCGTGGGCTCCCTGTCGGTGGCCCAGCAGCAGCTGGTCGAAATCGCCAAGGCGCTGTCCATGAACGCGAAGATTCTCATCATGGACGAGCCCACCGCCGCGCTGTCCCGCCGCGAGAGCGAGGATCTGTACGCCATCTCCCGCAAGCTGCGCGATCAGGGCACCGCCATCATCCTGATCTCCCACCGCTTTGAGGACATCTATGGCCTTGCAGACCGTGTGACCGTGTTCCGCGACGCACAGTACATCGGCACCTGGGACATGCCCGTGGAGGAGCACATCCTGGTGCACCACATGGTGGGCCGCGAAATCACCCAGCTGTTCCCGAAGAAGAAGACCGAGATCGGCGGGGAGCTTTTGAAGATCGACAAGCTCAGCCGCACGGGTTACTTCCGGGACGTGAGCCTGAACGTGCACGCCGGCGAGATCGTGGGCCTGACCGGCCTGGTTGGCGCGGGCCGCACCGAGGTTATGGAGGCCGTGTTCGGCATCACCAGGCCCGACAGCGGCGAGGTGTACTTCAACGGCGAGAAGATCACCGGCATCACCCCCATCGAGGCCATGAAGAAGGGCATCGGCCTTCTGCCCGAGGACCGGCAGAAGCAGGCGCTGCTCCTGTCCTGGTCCATCAACTACAACATCTCCCTCTCCGTTCTGGAGAAGTGCATCTACGGCATCTTCCTGAACCGGAACAAGGAATATACCTTCTCCGACGATCTGAAGAAGCTGCTGGCCGTCAAGGCCCCCGACAGCAATACCCACACCGGCGCGCTCTCCGGCGGCAACCAGCAGAAGGTGGTTGTGGCCAAGCAGCTGGCGGCGGATCCCAAGCTCATCATTCTGGACGAGCCCACCAAGGGCGTGGACGTGGGTTCCAAGGCCCAGATCTATGAGATCATGAGCGATCTGGCGTCTCAGGGCATGGGCATCCTGATGATCTCCTCCGAGATGCCCGAGGTCATGAACATGTCCGACCGCATCTACGTGATGAGCGAGGGCAAGATCACCGCCGAGTTCAAGGCGGAGGGCCTGACCCAGGACACCATCCTCAAGGCAGCGATGCCCAAGAGCAAGGAATGACCGAAGGGAGCAGAAGAAATGCAGACAAAGAAAGAGCGCAAGCCCCTGTACGCGCTGCTGATTGAGCACCGCGAAATTCCGCTGTTGGCGGTGCTGGTGCTGCTTCTGGCGGCGATCAGCATCCGCGTTCCGGGCTACATCCCCAAGTCCTACATGAACGTTCTCAAGAACGGTTCCATCAACATGGTCATGTCCTGCGGCATGCTCTGCGTGCTGCTGGTGGGCTCCATCGACATCTCCATCACCGCCATCCTGGCCTTCGTGGGCTGCGTGGCCGGCAAGCTGATGGGCATGGGCGCGATTGAATCCACCTTCCTGATGTTCGTGCTGGGCATCGGCATCGGCGCGGCCATCGGCGCGGTCAACGGCGTGCTGATGAGCTACGGCCGGGTCATCGCCATCATCGTGACCCTGTCCACCAGCTACATCGTGCGCGCGCTGATCCCCATGCAGTGGCTCATGGGAATGAACAAGATCAACCCCACCGACCTGACCCCCTCCTTTGCAAGCTTCCTGACCGGCAACAGCTTCATTGGACTTCCGCTGCTGGTGTGGATGGCCATCGCAGTGACGGTGCTCACCGGCGTGTTCCTGAAGTACACCCGCACCGGCCGCAACCTCTACGCCGTCGGCTCCAACGCCGAGGCGGCGCAGATGCGCGGCGTGCCGATCAACCGCATCAAGGTGCTGGCCCACGTGATCTGCGGTGCGACCGCGGGCCTTGCCGGCATCATGTGGCTGAGCTTCTACAATGCAGTTGAGAAGGGCACCGCGAACGGCAACGAGATGTTCACCATCGCGGCCTGCGTGCTGGGCGGCGTGAGCGTCACCGGCGGCTACGGCAAGATCACCGGCGTGGTGATCGGCGCGGTGATGATCGCCCTGATCGACAACGCCATCCCGATGCTGGGCATCGGCAATTCGATGATCACTGAATTTGTGAAGGGTATCCTGCTGCTGTTCGCAATCCTGCTGAACGTCATTCTCCAGCGCATCGCCAACAAGCAGGACCTGGCAAGGAGGAACATCTGATGAAAAAAGTTAAATCCTTCTTCAAGAGCTGGGAGTTCTTCCTGATTTGCCTGATGGCCCTGGTGTGCATCGTCTTTAACCTGAAGGATTCCGCGAATCTGGCAGCGGGCCTGTCCAAGAAGGACGTGTTCAACTTCGCCAACATCATCAAGTCCCTGCGTCCGTACATGCTCTACTCCTTCATGACGCTGGGCATGATGCTGATCCTGGCGCTGGGCGACATGGACATCTCCGTGGGCGCAATCGCCACGCTGAGCGTGGTGGTGCTGGCGGTGCTCTACCGCGCGCTCACCGTCGGCGGCATGGCCAACGGCCTGGCCTTCGCGCTGTCCATCGTGGCCTGCCTGCTGGTGGGCGTGCTCTGCGGCGCGATCAACGGCTTCCTGGTCACCCGCTTCAAGGAGCTCTTCCCCATGATCATCACGCTGGCCACCCAGCTGTTCTTCCGCGGCTTCAGCTACCTGCTGATCGGCGGCGAGACCATCACCTTCAAGGACGATACCTTCGGCCTGCTGAAGAACCTCAACAGCCTGATCGACTGCGGCTCCTTCAAGCTCCCGGTGATGATCCCCATCTTCCTGGCCTGCGCAGCCATCTTCTTCATCGTGCTGCACCTGATGCCCGCCGGACGGCGCATCTTCGCCATCGGCACCAACGCCACGGCGGCGCGCTTCTCCGGCATCCGGGTGGACCGCATCAAGGTGGGCTGCTATGTAGTCGCGGGCCTGATGAGCGCCGTGACCGGCCTGTTCTTCGTGGGCGCAACGTCCTCCTCCGTCAAGGCGGACATCATGGACGGCTACCACATGTACGCCATCGCTGCGGCAGTCCTCGGCGGCTTCTCCACCGACGGCGGCAAGGGCAGCGTCATCGGCGCGGTGATCTCCCTGTTCATCTTCGGCATCGTGAAGATCGGCCTGGGCACGCTGTTCGGCTTCGCGGACAGCTCGGTCAACCTCTCCGTCGGCGTGATCCTGATCCTGTCGGTGCTGCTTCCCAACATCCTGGAGGATGTTCGCAACGCCCAGCGCGTGCGCAGACAGCGTGCAGAGACCGCAGCCCACTGATCGCCGCGTCTCCAACCCCTTTCCAATGTCTAGGTTTTGCCTGAGGGCAAAAAAAATATTTTAGGGAGGATACTTTCATGAAGAAAATCCTTGCAATCGTCCTCGCAGCACTGATCGTGCTCACCCTGTCCTCTGCCTTCGCAGAGGCAAAGCCCGGCGACGGCCTGTACATCGGCGTCGTCTACAAGCAGTCCGGCAACGCCTACTTCCAGGCTTCCGTTGAAGGCGTGCAGAAGGCCGCTGACGAGCTCGGCTTCACCTTCGAGCATGACGGTCCCGACGATGGCTCCAGCGACGGCGCGATCCGCATCATCGAGAACTTCATCTCCAAGGGTGTGGATGCTCTGGTCATCTCCGCGAACGACCCCGACGCTCTGGTTGACGTGTGCACCCAGGCCATGGAAGAGGGCATCAAGGTTGTGTCCTACGACGCTGAGGTTGCCTATCCCGGCCGCGATCTGGACGTGCAGCCCTCCTCCGCCAAGAACATTGGCCTGACCCTGCTCGAGTCCATCGCCAAGTCCGTGAACTACGAGGGCCAGATCGGCGTCGTGTCCGCCATGGCTACCGCTCCCAACCAGAACCTGTGGATCTCCTATATCGAGGAGGAGCTGCAGGCCAACGAGGCCTATGCCAACATCGAGTACGTCGGCGTTGTGTACGGCGATGACGAGTATCAGAAGTCCTTCGACGAGACCCAGGCTCTGCTGAACCAGTATCCTGACCTCAAGGGTCTGATCGTTCCCACCACCGTTGGCGCTCCCGCCGTCTCCAAGTGCATCCAGGACGCTGGCCGCGACGTTAAGGTCACCGGTCTGACCCTGGCCTCCGACATGAAGACCTTCATCGAGGCTGGCATCTGCGACGAGACCTTCCTGTGGAACCCCATCGACCTGGGCTACGTCGCCTCCTATGCGGCAGTTGCTCTGGTCAACGGCGACATCACCGGCGCTGCCGGCGACAACGTCGTGGCTGGCGACTATGACCTGACCGTCGAAGCCAAGGACGATGCAGGCGCCACCATCCTGTACCTGAACAAGCTGAACGTCTTCAACACCGAGACCGTTGACGCCTGGATCGACATCCTGTAATCTTCGGCATCGATTGAAGCCTGCGCACTGACTGCGCAAAGCGGCCCCCGCATCCGATATGGGTGCGGGGGCATGCTTTTTGAGGAGATATTCAGGTTCTCCATTCAAAATGGAAGGGGCTGTCATGGGTCATAGCCGTAGGGCGGGGTGCCCTCACCCCGCCGCATGATCATTGTGGGGCTGGCTCAAACGACAATACGGTTTTGAACCAGCCCCTTTTCTCTTATGGAAATGTCGACTCAGCCCAGGATGTGTCGCACCTGCTCGTACATCAGCTCGGCGGTGGCGGCGTGACCGGCCTCGTTCATGTGAATGCTGTCGGCGGCGTCGGCGGTGACGCTGTCGGCGGTGTTGAGGTAGTGTACGCCCTTCTCGGCAGCGATCTTCTCGTAGTATGCGGGCAGCGCATCGTTGCGCTCGATTGCGCCGGGGCCGAATTCCTCGCCCAGCCAGCTTCCGGGCAGCGTGTCGGGCAGCTTCAGCGGGGCCACCAGCAGAATCTCGGGGGCGCTGCCGCCGGGGCCGTAGCCGCCCGCCTGGATGCGCTCGATGAGCCGGGCGCAGCCCCGGGCGATCACGTAGGGCGGCATGCCGAAGAATTCCTTCACGTCGTTGGTGCCCAGCATCAGGATCACCAGATCCACGGGGCAGTTGGTGAGCATGCTGCAATCGATGCTCTCCAGGCCGTTGCGGCAGATGTCCAGCGGATCGTCAAACATGGTGGTGCGACCGTTGAGGCCCTCCTCCACCACGCGGTAGTCCGCGCCCAGCTTCATCTGGAGCAGGCTCGTCCAGCGCACACCCCAGGGGAAGCGGTTGTTTGCGGTGATTTCGGGGTGCTCCCGCTTGGGCATGTAGCCCCAGGTGTTGGAATCGCCATAGCATACGATGGTCTTCATGATGATTTCTCCTTGTAGATTTATTGCTGTGTGGCGGCAGGCACGGGCCTGTCCATGTAGGCGCAGATGCCGTTGATCATGCCCGTCACCAGCTTGTCCTGGTAATCGGAGCTGGTGCGCAGCCGGTCGTTGCAGAGTTCGGCGGTGCGGCAAGGCTGTTTCCTATGTTTCTGACTTCCGCAGCGTGATCGGGGGATGGATTGGAAACCAAAATATCCCATATAAGACATTATACATGACAAGCGGATGGCGCGTCAATCCTGGCCGAATTTTTATGGAGTCGCAGCGTCCGCGCAAATGAAATGGGAGCGACTCACAAGAATCGCTCCCGAAGGAATGCATGAAATTATTCGCCGCTGTACAGCTTCTCCAGGAAGGATGCGGTGGCGACGCCGGTCTGCTCCATGCCGAACTTCTTCTGCATGATCTGCACGGCGCTGGCGGTGTACTTGCCGTACTGGCCGTCGGGCTGGCCCTGCAGCAGACCCAGCTCGATCAGCTTCGACTGCAGCTTCTTGACCTCCTCGCCGCGGCAGCCGACGGTCAGCCAGGTGTTGGGGTCGATGCCGCTGTCGGAAGTACCGGTGGAGCTTGCGGTTTCTGCGGTCTCGGTCGTCGTCTCGGTCTCGGCCTCGGTCACGGGCTCCTCCTCGGGACCCTGAATCTCGAACCAGTAAGTGGCTTCCTTGCCGTCGTTGTAGGTGGTCACGACCATGTAGACCATGTCACCCTGATCGGCGTTGTAATCATAGCGCTTGTAGAGCGTGCTGGTCACGTCGCTGGTGATGGCGATGTTGGTCTTACCGGCGATCTCGCTGTCCATCAGCTGGAAGCTCTGGGCGGTGATGCTCGCATCCTCGCCGCAGCAGGTGATCAGCAGGAAGTTCTGCGGGATGATCTCCGTCGTACCGGTGTAGCCGTTCAGGGTGAGGTCAAACATGATGGCCGCCTCGTTGCCCTGGAGGTTGTAGGTGTTGGAGTAAGTCGCCTCGAAGTAGGCGGGATCCTTGTACGCATCCACGCGCAGGGTGAGATTCAGCGTCTCGTAGGCTGCGTCGTCCGCAACCAGGCGCGCGCCACCCGTGGCGGTGATCTGCGTGTCGAAGGTGCAGCTCTCACCGAAGGGCACGATAACCGGCTCGGGCGTGGGCTCGGCGGTGGGTTCCGGGGTCGGCTCGGCAGTCGGCTCGGGCGTGGGCTCAGCAGTCGGTTCCGGCGTGGGCTCGGCAGTCGGCTCGGGGGTCGGCTCGGGCGTGGGCTCGGCAGTCGGTTCCGCAGTCGGCACAGCGGTGGGTTCCGCAGTCGGCGCTGCCGTGACCTCGGTCAGGGAATTGAAGACGATGGCCGGCTCGATGTTGGCCTCGACGGTGGGCTCTGCCGTCGGCACAGCCGTGGGTTCCGCAGTCGGCACGGCGGTGGGCTCGGCAGTCGGCTCAGCCGTGGGAACCACCGTGGGCACTTCCGTTACGGTGATGATGGGCGCGGGAGTGGGCGTGGCGGAAGTCGAGGTCAGGAACGAGGGCTTGTCCACCAGGAACATCATGCACAGCACATAGCCCAACACGAGACCGATGATGAGCATGATGATGCCGCACGTCCAGATCTTTCTGCGATAGCGCGCGCGCAATCTCCTTTCGCGCGAATTCCTGGAACGATTCGTGGCCATCTGTAAATCCTCCTAATATGTACAGCGATACAGTTTCATTATACCATTTCTCTACAAAACCGTCAAACACATCTGTGAACAAAATTCCGGCAAAACGGGTGCATTGGCCACATTTTACACGAAGGTCAAATTTTGTTCCAGATGGTGCAGCGGCTCAGATGGGCATCTCGCCCTCGGAGCTGAAGTCCACGCTGGGCAGCTCATCGAGCGTCTCAATGCCGAAGTGCTGCAAAAATTTGTCGGTGGTGCGGTAGAGGATGGGCCGGCCCAGGGTCTCCCTGCGGCCGCACTCCTCGATGAAGCCCCGGTTCACCAGCGTCTGCACGGAGTAATCGCACTTTACGCCGCGCACGCTCTCCACGTCGCCCTTGGTGACGGGCTGGCGGTAGGCGATGATGGAGAGGGTCTCCAGCACGGCCTGGGACAGCGGCTGCTTCTGGATGGGCTGCAAAAACAGCTCCACCTGGGGCGCGTACTTCGGGCAGATGGAGAGGAACACGGTCTCGCCGCTGCGGTTGAGCTGAATGCCCCGGTTCTCCAGGGCCAGATGATCCCGCAGCTCGTCGAGGGCCTGCTCCAGCTCCTGCACGGTCAGGTTCATGGCGTGAGCCAGCACGTCTACGCGCACCGGATCGCCGGATACGAACAGGATGGCTTCGATGATGGCAGTCAGGTTTTCCAAGGTATCCTCCTCAGGCTTCGTCGCGCAGGCCGAAGATGCGCAGCGCGTTTTCATAGAGCTGTTCCGCCATGCGCTCGGGTGAAATTTCCCGCAGCTCTGCGGCCTTCGCCAGGGTGTGTGTGATAAAGGACGGCTCGTTTCTGCGCCCGCGCAGCGGCACCGGGGCCATGTAGGGGCAGTCGGTCTCGATCAGCAGGCGGTCGGCGGGCATGTTGCGGCAGACCTCCACAAGCTTCGGCGCATTCTTGAAGGTCAGCGCGCCGGAGAGGGAGATGTACAGCCCCGCGTCCAGATAGAACTTCGCCGCCTCCCAGCTGCCGGTGTAGCAGTGCATGACGCCTGCGGGCATGCGTCCGGCGGCGAGACGAGATCGCAGCATGTCCATGCAGTTGCCGTGGGCCTCCCGGATGTGCAGCTGCACCGGAACCTGCTTTTCATACGCAAGCTCCAGCTGGCGATCGAACACCGCTTTCTGCACCTCGCGCGGGGAGAGATCGTAGTGGTAATCCAGGCCGATCTCCCCCAGCAGGCGGCACTTCGGGTGCTTCAGGTATTGCAGAATGGTTCTCTCAGCAGCGTCGTCGTAGCGGCTTGCGTTGTGGGGATGTGCGCCGATGGATGCGCAGAGGAAGTCGTACTCCTCCACCAGTGCGAACACCTTCTCCTGATTGGGCGCCTCCTCGCAGGGGTCGGCTACCACGTTGGCCCGGCACACGCCGCTGTCCCGGAAGCGGGCAATGACCTCCGCAAGATCTTCATCGAAGGCGGGGTCGGCGATGTGGCAGTGGGTGTCAAAGATTTTCATGCGTCTCTTTCCATAGCTCGTTTTTCAGGCTGCGGCTGAACAGGCCGTCGATGGTCTGCCTTACGTCCGCGCCCCGGTAGAGCACGGCGTACACGGCCTCGCAGATGGGCAGCTCCACCTGATAGCGCGCGCCCAGCCGCACCAGCGCGTCGGCGGTGTAGTAGCCCTCGGCCAGCTTGTCGAACTTCTCGCCGGTCACCAGCATCTCGCCGAAGCGGCGGTTGTGGCTGAAGCGGGAGAACACGGTGGCCTCGTAGTCGCCCAGGTGGCACAGCCCGTAGGCCGAGAAGGGATTGCCGCCCATGGCCTCGATCAGCCGGGCGATTTCCCGTGTGCCGCGGCTCATCAGCGCGCCCTTCAGGGTGGTCAGCTTGAGTCCGTCCAGCACGCCGGCGGCGATGCCGATCACGTTCTTGGCGGCCGCGCCGATCTCATTGCCGATCAGATCCTCGCCGTAGTAGAAGCGGATCAGCTGGCTGGAGAAGGCGTTCACCAGCCGGTGCTTGACGGCCTCGTCGTCGCTGTCGATGACCATGCAGTTGGGGATGCCGGCGTAGAATTCCTGCACGTGGCCGGGGCCGAGCCACACGGCGACCGCGCAGGAGGGGTCCAGATTGTCCCGGGCCACCTCGGACAGGCGGCGTCCGGTCTCGATTTCAATGCCCTTCATGCACAGCACGAAGGTCTTGTTTTTCAGGTTCAGGGGTTTCAATTGATCCATCAGGCCCTGGAGCGCCTGGGAGGGCACGGAGATCACGATGACCTCCGCGCCCTGCGCGCATTCCAAATCGGTGCACAGCCTGACGCTCTCGGGAAACTCCAGCAGATCATTCTTCCGTTCGGCGAGGAAGCGCTGCATGTGGGGCGAGGATGCGCGCCCGTACAGGCTGACCTGGTGGCCGATCTTGTCCAGATACCAGGTGATCAGCGAGCCCCAGCGCCCGCAGCCGAAGACCGTGACCTTCATCAGCCGATCTCGCTTCCGGGAGCCACGGAGCCGTCCACAGTCAGGAGCTTCACGCCGTTTTCATCCTCGGCGCACAGCAGCATGCCCTCGGAGACCTCGCCCGCCATCTTGCGCGGGGCAAAGTTGGCCACCATGACCACCGTCTTGCCCACCAGCTCCTCAGGGGCGTAGTACTTGGCGATGCCGGAGCACACAGTCCTGGTCACGCCGCCGCCCACGTCCAAGGTCTCCTTGAGCAGCTTGTCGGACTTCGCCACCTTCTCGCAGGCGACCACCTTGGCCGCGATGAGCTTGATTTTCATGAAGTCGTCGAAGGAGGCGAGGCCCTCGGGCAGCTCGGCCTTCTTTTCGGCCTTCTTCTCCTGCTTCTTCGCGGGCTTTTCTTCCTTCTTTGCGGGCTTCTCCTCCTCCGCGCCGCCGCTGAGGAACTCCAGCTCCTTCTTGACGTCCACGCGCGGGAACAGCGCCGCGCCCTTCACGACCTTCGTGCCGGGCTTCAGGCCGCCGAACTTCTGCACGCTCTCCCAGGTCTTGAGATCGGGATCGGTCACGCCCAGCTGCTCGAAGATGCGCGCCGGGGTGGAGGGCATGGTGGGATAGATGTGCACGGCGATGGCGCGGATGCACTCCGCCAGATAGTACATGCAGTTCTTCAGGCGGGGCAGACCCTCCTCGCTCTTGCACAGCACCCAGGGCTGGTTGACGTCGATGTAGCGGTTGCAGTCGCCGATGAGCTTCCAGATCTCCGCAAGCGCCAGGGAGAACTGCAGCTCGTTCATGTGCTT